>JALOLS010000028.1 GCA_025455865.1 Thermoleophilia bacterium | reverse complement strand
CAGCCCATGCCGTGAGCGTAGCGCCGGCCCGCCGTGGCGGGGGTCGGGCGCGGCGGCCGGGCTGCCGATGACCCGGGCATGGAGGTCTCCGCCACCGGGGCCCGGGTCCAGGCCGAGGTCCAGATCCACGTGCTGCGCGCGGCGCTCGATGCCGCGCGCCGTCAGGCGGCCGTGGCCGTTCCGGCCGACCCCTCGGGGCTGACCGGCGCCGCCGCCGCGCGCGACTCCCTCAAGGGGGTCCGCGTCGACGTCTCGGCCTGAGGGCGTCGCGGAGAACGCCGAGGGCCCGCCGGATGGCGGGCCCTCGTCACCTCGTCGTGCTCCCGGAGGGAGCGGCTACGCGACCTCGGACAGGCCGCGCGCCTCCACCATGCTCGCCAGCTTCTGCAGCGACTGGTTCTCGATCTGGCGGATGCGCTCCCGGGTGACGTTGAACGTCCGCCCGACCTCGTCCAGCGTGCGGGGCTGCTCGCCGCCCAGGCCGTAGCGCAGCTCGAGCACCCGCCGCTCCCGGTAGGAGAGGGAGTTCAGGACGTCCTGCAGCGCCTCGTGCCGCAGCGTCTGGTCGGCCGCCTCCTCGGGCGACACGGCCTTCTCGTCGGCCAGGAACTGCCCGAACTCCGACTCCTCCTCGTCGCCCACCGGCTTCTCGAGCGAGACCGGGGTCTGGGCGCTGCGCTTGATCGACTCGACCTCGGGCTCGGTGAGCCCGATGCTCGCGGCGATCTCGGCGTTGGACGGGTCGCGGCCGAGCTCGGCCAGCAGCTTGCGCTCGGTCCGGTTGATCTTGTTGAGCTTCTCGACGACGTGCACCGGCATGCGGATGGTGCGGCCCTTGTCGGCGATCGCGCGGGCCACCGCCTGGCGGATCCACCAGGTCGCGTAGGTCGAGAACTTGAAGCCCTTGCGGTAGTCGAACTTCTCCGCCGCGCGGACCAGACCCAGCGTGCCCTCCTGGATCAGGTCAAGGAAGGACAGGCCCTGGTTGCGGTAGTTCTTGGCGATCGACACGACCAGGCGGAGGTTGGACTCCACCATCTTCTGCTTGGCCTCGAGGTCGCCCAGCTCGATGCGCTTGGCGAGCTCGACCTCCTGCTTGGCCGTCAGCAGCGGGATCTTGCCGACGTCGCGCAGGAAGAGCTGCAGCAGGTCGGTCGTGCCCTCGGCCTTGAGGTTGAGCCGGCGGGGGCGCTCGGCCTCCTCGGCCAGCTGCGCCATGCGCTCGCGGTGGTCGGACTCGTCAAGCAGCTCGATGCCGGCCTCGTCGAGGTGGCGGAACAGCTCCTCCGCCTCCTCGCGCTCGACGTCCATGCCCTCGAGGGACTGCGCGACCTCCTCGATGCCCAGGAACCCCAGCTCCTGGCCGCGGGCCACGAGCTGCTGGATCTCCTCGAGATCGAGAATCTGCTTCAGGGTCATGAATCTCCTCTTCCGGCCCGGTGACCGCCGGGCCTGCGGGCGTTCGCGCGAGGGGGGCCTGCGCGCGCGCACGAAGATCGAACAGCCGTTCGAAAGGCTACCGCTTCATTTGGTGAAGTCAAGGGTGAATGGGCGCGAGCGGATGCGGCCGCCGCCCGTCCCAGCCGTCTGCATTCCCTACGAAGCGGGGCGCCCCTCGGATCCACCGTTGCCGGCGGCGTCCGACCGCCGGACCTGCCGGACCGGCCTACGCCCCATCGGCATCGTGTCTCCCCGGCCTTAACGCCGGGTAAAGCAGACGTGCCGAGGGAGTAAAGCAGGCGGCGGCCCGCCGTGCCTCAGGGACGGGTGTTGCCCTCCTGGCGGGCGATCGTCACCAGAAGGTTCCGGGCGGTGCGCCCCAGCGCGGTGTTCGGCCCGAGCGTGATCGTGCGCCGCCAGGCGGCGATGGCGCCCCGGCCGTCGCGGCGGTAGACGTCGACCCAGCCCTCGTTGAAGGCCAGGAGCTGGCTCCGGGGGGCGCCGCGGGCCAGGCGGGCGAGGCCTGCCGCGGCCCGGTCGAGGCCGTCCGGCTCGGCCGCGGCGCGGGCGATCAGGAGGCCCGCCCGGGCGGCCAGGTCGTCCGGCGCGATCGCGAGGGCGCGCCGGTAGTGGTCGGCGGCGAGCGCCTGGTCGCCCAGGCGCTGGGCGGCCGCGCCGGCCTGCACCCAGGCGGCCGCGGTCCCGCGCGCGCGAGCGCGCTCGGCCAGGACCTCCACCTGCTGGGCCGGCGTCAGGCGGGCGACCGCCGCCTCGACCGGGCGGTCGAGGATGAGGCTGATCGGGGGGAGCTCCTCGGGCCCCCCGGTCAGCTCCTGGCCGGGGGCGACGATGGGGCCGACGACGATGGGCTGGGAGGGGTCGGCCGCGCTCTGGCCGACCGGCTCGTCCAGCAGGGTCGCCCCGCCGAGCGCGAGCGCGCCGGCGGCGAGCCCGGCGACGGCGACCAGGGCGAGCGCCTTGGCGCGCGGGCGTCCGGCCCGCGGCGGCGGGGGCTCGGTCGCCGCCGGCGCGGCGGGCCCGGCGGACTCGGTCGGGGCGTCGGCCACGCGCCAAGTGTTGCCGATCCCGCTTCACCGCGGCCCCGCCCCTGCCGATCCAGAAGGCGTGCCCGCACGAGGAGGAGGACACGTGTCACGCAGCGTGCAACTGGGGCCCCTGCTCCGCTATCTGGCCGACCGTCAGGGCAGCGACCTCCACCTCAAGGTCCCCTCCCCGCCGGTGGTGCGCCTCCACGGCGCGCTCACCCAGGTCCCCGGCGCCCCGGGGCTGCGGCCGGGCGACACCGAGCGGTTCGCCGATGAGATCCTCGGCGAGGACGAGGCGCGCCGCCGGGAGCTCGCCGAACAGGGCGAGACCGACCTCGCCTACACCCTCCCGGGTGTCGGCCGCTTCCGGGTGAGCGTGTTCCGCCAGCGCGGCTCGGTCTCGATCGCGATGCGCCTGGTCGCCGGCGAGCCCCCGAGCCTGGAGGAGCTGAACCTGCCCCCGGCCGTGGCGACGCTGGCCGAGGAGGAGCGCGGGATCATCCTGGTCACCGGCACGACCGGCTCGGGCAAGAGCACCACGCTCGCCTCGATCATCGACCGGATCAACCGGCGCAGCCACAAGCACGTGGTCAGCATCGAGGACCCCATCGAGATCCTGCACCGCGACCGCCTGTCGATCATCAACCAGCGCGAGGTGGGGCAGGACACCCCGTCCTTCGCCGAGGCGCTGCGCCGCGTGCTGCGCCAGGACCCCGACGTGATCATGATCGGGGAGATCCGCGACCTGGCCACCATGGAGACCGCCCTCGCGGCGGCCGAGACCGGCCACCTGGTCCTGTCGACCCTCCACACCCTGGACGCGTCGGAGACCGTGCACCGCATCATCGACTTCTTCCCCCTCCACCAGCACAAGCAGGTGCGCTCGATCCTGGCCGGGGTGCTGCGCGGCATCGTCTCCCAGCGCCTGGTCCCCCGGGCCGACGGCCGCGGGCGGGTGCCGGCGGTGGAGGTCATGGTCACCACCGGGCGCGCGCGGGACTTCATCGTGGACGAGGAGAAGACCGACCGGCTCCACCAGGTCATCGCCGAGGGTGAGTACTACGGCATGCAGACCTTCGACCAGTCGCTGTTCGGCTTCGTGACCGAGGGCGCCATCACCCTGGAGCAGGCCATGAAGGCGGCCTCGAGCCCGCACGACTTCAAGCTCATGCTCGACTCCGGCGCCGCCCGGCGGCACATCCCCGACCCCGGGGCGGTCCAGGCCGCGTAGGCGACCGGGGCGGTGAGGGGGTCTTGCTAGCATCGGGCGGGTGGACGGCCCGCTTCCCGCCCCCGGCGGCCGGCATGAGTGCCCGGTCCTCAGGACGGCCCGCATCGTGTCCGGCAAGTGGACGCTGGTCCTGCTGCGTGACCTGGCCGAGGGACCGCGGCGCTTCGGCCAGCTCGAGAGGTCGCTGGCCGGCATCAGCCCCCGCACCCTCTCCCAGCGGCTGCGCGGGCTGGAGGAGGAGGGCATCGTCGAACGCCGCGAGTACCGCGAGTCCCCGCCGCGGGTCGAGTACCGGCTGACCGACAAGGGGCTCGCGCTGGTGCCGATCGTCGATGCCATGCGCGACTACGGCTCCCGCTGGCTCGAGGAGGGCCTGGAGGCCGCGCCCGCCTACCGCTGAGCGGAGCGGGGCGGCGTCACCCGGGTGACCGGGTGAGGATGAAGCGGACCGGCAGGTGGATGGCCGCGGGGACCAGGCGGCCGAGGACCTCGCGCATCTCCGCGCGGCCGGCGTCGTCGAGCATCATCGCCATCTGGGTGCGGCCGAGCACCGCCCAGGCGGTCTCGACGTCCGGCATCGGCAGCGACAGCGCCACGTCGCGCGTGTCGGGGTTGTGGAGGCCGGCTCCGGTGAAGGCGGCGGCGTCGGCGGGGTCCTGCGGGATGCTCGGCCGGCTCGCGCGTCCGGTCAGCGAGCCCGGGGCCCGGCGGGCGACCACGGAGACCAGCGCCCCCACCACGGGCGCGTCGGCGGGCCGCAGGCGGTCGAGCGCGCCCACGCTCGCCACGAACCGGCCGCCGCGGCGCAGCACCCGGGCGACCTCGCGCATCACCGGCCCGAGCTCGGGCAGGTCGTCGAGGACCAGGCTCGCGACCACCCAGTCCACCGAGCGGTCCGGGACGCCGGCCAGCCGCTCGATCCGCCCCTCGCGGTAGACGACCCCCAGCTCACGCGGGGTCCGCTCGCGGGCCAGGGCGATGGCCTCGGGCGCGGCGTCGACGCCGATCACCAGCCCCTGGGGCCCGACCACCCGGGCGGCCGCGCGGGCCGCCGCGCCGGCGCCGGTGCCCAGGTCGAGCACCCGCTCGCCGGGCACCGGGGACGCCCAGGCGATCAGGCTGTCGTACAGGTGCACCCGGTTGACCCCGGTCAGGCGGCCGAGGGTGTCCTCGGTGCCCCCGGGGTCGACGCCGTACACGGCGCGCAGCAGGTCGGCGCGCAGCTCCGCCGTGAGGCGCTCCCCGGCGGCGAGCCGGGCCCGCACGCCGTTCAGGAGCGCCATGGGGTCGCTCACCGGGTGGGCTCCGGGACGAGGGCGCAGATGAGGCCGGTGAGCATGGCCCGGCCGGTGCTGCGCCCGAGCGCGGTCAGGCGTCGCACGGCCGGCCCGAGCGCCGCGCCGTCGGCGGCCAGCAGCACGTCGCGCATGGCGGCGGCCGGCTCGGGCGCCTCGCCTCGCGCGGCCATCCTGAGCAGCCAGAGCGCCGGGCCGCCGGTCGCCCGGCGCGCGCGTACGAGCACCACCGCCGCCCGCCCGCGGGCCCCGGCCGGATCGACCGCGGCCGCGCCCACCAGGTAGCCGAGCAGGGCGTCGTCGCCCGCCGGGGTCAGGCCCGGCCCCCGCCCGGCGAGCTCGGCCGCGCACTCGGCCAGGGGCCGGCGCGCGAGCGCGAGCGCGCGGGGCTCGTTCCAGGCGTGGGCCCGCACCGCCGCGCAGGCGTCGGCGATCCGGCCGGCCGGGGCCGGGGCGCAGGGCGGCGGGGTGCGCCACGCCCGGGCCCCGGCGGCGTCCAGGCGGAGCAGGTCGCCCGGCTCCACGACCGGCACCCGGCCGACCACGGCGGTCAGCGGCCCGCGGGGCCCGCGCTCCCCGGTCACGTGCAGCGGCCGGGCCCCGTCGCGCACCCAGGCCCACCCGGCGCCCGCGGCGAGCACCCGGCCCCCCGTCGTCCCCATCGCCCCCACCCCGGCCTCCAGCACCTGGAGCGGGGCCCGGCGCATCAGGTGTCGCCGAGGGCGCCCACCAGGGCGGCGAGCGCGTCGCGCACCGGCTCCAGCGGCGCCTGGGCGACGCCGGCGCCGATCTGGCCGCCGTCGGTGCGGTGCAGGATGCCGGTGTTGATGAGCGGCGTGCGCCCGAGCTCGACGCACAGGCGCGCGTCCACGCCGAGCGGCGTGCCCAGCCCGTCGAGGACCGGGATGCCGAACCGCTCGGACCGGGCGGGGGCGATGGAGGCCATCAGGTCGGTCCGGTCGATGGCGTCCTGCAGCGACCCGCCCAGGAACGCCGCCACGCTGGGGCTGCAGGCCGACGCCGCGGCGCCGAGCCCGGCGCACTCGACCAGGGCCGAGTCGCCGATGTCGCCGGCCGCGTCGGCGTCGGAGAAGCCCGGGCGGTAGAGCGGGTCGCCGACCAGGGGGGCCGGCGCGGTGAACCAGCGGTCGGGCAGGCCGGCGATCTTGACCGCGGCGTCCGTGCCGTTGCGCGAGATGAAGGCCACCAGGCTGCAGCCGGGGATGCCGACGATGCCCTGGAGCGCCGCCCGGCAGGCGGCGATGGTCAGGGTGAGGGCGAAGTGCCCGTTGCCGGCGGTCATCTGCGCGGTGGGGAGCACCGCCTCGGGCGCGTGCTCGGCCATGGCCGGGAGGACCTCGCGGACCAGCAGCATCGTCGCGGCCTGGTGGCGCATGTGGCAGTCGTCGCCCATCGCGAGCGCCTGGGCGCAGAGCGCGAGCACGTCCACCGGCCCCCGGGCGCGCAGGGCGGCGTCGAAGCCCGGGGCGATCATCTCGGCCATGACCCGCTGGCGGCGGATCGACTCGGGGGAGTCGACCCCGAGCCAGAACGCCTCGCCGGGGCCGTCGCAGAACGGCGACCAGGCCGTGACGGCGCGCTCCTCGTCGCGGACGACCCACACCGCGACCGAGGGGGAGATGATCCCGGTCATGGCGCCCGCCGCCCCCAGCGAGTGGCAGGGGGCGAGCGCGACCGTGCCGGCCGCGAGCGCGGCGTCGGCCGCCTCCAGGTCGCCGGCCCACCCCTCCATGACCACCGCCGCCCGGGCCGCCCGCCGCTGCGGCCCGCTCATGCGCTCCCACTCGACCGGAGGGCCGGCGTGCAGCACCAGGCGCCCCTCCAGGCCGGGGATGAGGTCGCCCGCGCGCCCGGCGCCCACCAGCATCGGCCGGGCGGCCTGCAGGCGGGCGACCGCCTCGCGGTTGCCCGCCTCGATGCGGTCGTCGGCCCAGGCCGCCGTGAGCAGGCGCACCGCGTCGGGGTCCCCGCCGGCCGGCGGCCGCCAGTCGACGGCGACGACCTCGGCGCCCTGGGCGTGGAGGGCCTCGGCCATCAGGTCGAGGCCGGCGGTGGCGATGCGTAGGCTCACGGGATGGACCTCCGGGCGCTGGCGGACCTGGTGCGCACCCACCCCGGGCTCCTGGCCAAGCAGGACCTCAGGGCGGTGGCGGCGGGCATCGGTGGCGACGGCGACGACGCCGCCGTGGTCGACGGGGATCTGGTGGTCTGCGCCGAGGCGGTCTGGCCGCCGTTCGTGGCCGCCTCGCCCCGGGTGGCGGGGGTGGCCGCGGTGGTCACCGTGCTGAGCGACCTGGCGGCCACCGGGGCGCGCCCGCTGGCGGTGCTGGACACGCTGGTCGCGGGTGACGCGCGCACCGCCCGGGAGGCGCTCGCGGGCCTGCGGTCCGGCGCGGCGCTGTTCGGGGTGCCGGTCGTCGGCGGGCACACGACGCTCGCGCCGGGGACGGCCGCGCTCAGCACGTTCGCCCTCGGCCGCGCCGCCCGGCCGCTTCGCGCGGCGGCCGCCCGCCCGGGCGACGCGCTGGTGCTCGTGACGTGCCTGGAGGGGGAGATGCTGCCGGCGCCGGAGGGCGCGGCCTTCTTCAGCCACCTGCGCGGGCCGCGGCGGGCGCGGGCGGGGGCCGACCTGGCGCTGCTCGCCGAGGCGGCCGAGGCCGGGGAGGCGTGGGCCGCGCGCGACGTGTCCATGCCCGGGGTGGCCGGGTCGCTCGTGCAGATGGCCGAGAGCGCCGGGGGCCTGGGCTCGGTGCTCGACCTGGACGCCCTGCCCCTGCCGGCCGGGGTGCCGCTGGAGCGGTGGCTGGTCACGTTCCCATCCTACGGCTTCCTCCTCGCCGGGGATCCCGCCCGCCTGGCCGCCCGCTTCGGCGCCGCGGGGCTCGCCTGCGCGCGGGTGGGGGCCTTCGACGCGAGCGGCGTGGTGCGCCTGCGATCCGGCGGCCGGGACGCGGTGGTGTGGGACCTGGGGGCCGAGCCCCTGACCGGCCTGCGGCCCGGGGTTGCCGGCGGCTGAGGTAGGGTACCCCGCCCTCATGGGGAGCCGGGGGGAGGCGGGCAGCCGTGACGGTGCCGACGTCAAGGAGCTGCTCGAGGAGCTGCGGATCGGGCTGCCGGGGGTGCAGATCCTCTTCGCGTTCCTGCTCACCGTCCCGTTCACCCAGCGCTTCGGCGAGACCACGACCGCCCAGCGCGGCGCGTTCCTGTTCGCGCCGGTGTGCGCCGGGGTGTCGTCGGCGCTCCTGATCGGCCCCGCGGCCTACCACCGCGTGGCCTTCCCGCGCGAGGACGGGGACCGGCTGCTCGGCGTGGGCACGGCGATGGCCCGGGCGGGGCTGGCCACGCTGGCGCTGGCCATGTCGAGCGTGGTCTTCGTGGTCGCCGACATGCTCATCCCGCGGAGCGCCGCGATCGGCCTGGCCGGCGCGCTGCTCGGGGTGATGGGCGGCCTGTGGGTCGTGCTGCCCCTCGCCGACCGGGACGGCCTGATGGGGAGCCGGGCGCGCGGGCTCAGGTCGCCAGGAACGCGATGGCGATCGCGATCCCGGCGGTCGCGACGATCCGCCTGAGCACCCGGTCGCTCACCCGGCCCGCCACCCTCCCGCCCGCCACCCCGCCCGCGAGGGCGCCCACCGCCATCACCGCCGCGGCGCTCCAGACCACCTCGCCGCTGAACAGGAAGAACACCGCCGCGGAGATGTTCACCGCGAGCGACAGGGCCTGCTTCAGGGCGTTCACCCGGGCGAGCGAGTCGTGCAGGGCGGCGCCGAGCACGCCCATGAACATGATCCCGAGGCCCGCCCCGAAGTAGCCGCCGTACACCGAGGCGAGCGCCGTGGGGGCGGCGACCCACCCCTCGCCGTGCGGGTCGCGGCCCGCCCGCGCCAGGCGCCCGGAGACCCACCGCTTGAGGGGGTCCTGCACGAACAGGAGGGCGACCGCCAGCAGGATGAGGTACGGCACCAGGTCGCGGAAGAGCGCGTCCCCGGTCGCGAGCAGCAGCAGGCCGCCGAGGACGCCGCACACCATCGCCACCGGCACCAGCATGCGCAGGCGGCGGCCCTGGCCGTCGAGGTCGCGCCGCTGGGCCCAGGTGCCGCCCAGGTAGCCGGGCGACAGCGCGACGGTGTTGGTGACGTTGGCCTGGGTCGCCGGGACCCCCAGCGCGGTGAGCGCCGGGAAGGTGATCAGCGTCCCGCCGCCCGCCATCGCGTTGACCGCCCCGCCCGCGATCGCGGCCAGGCCGGCGAGCGCGAGGTCCAGGAGCGACAGGTCGGCCACGGCCGGGGCATCGTAGTCACCGGCCGAACCGCAGCAGCGCCTCGCGCGGGAGCGGGCGCGCGTAGTGGTACCCCTGCGCCCGGTCCAGGCCCAGCTCGCGCAGGCGCGCGGCCTGGGAGGCGCGCTCCACCCCCTCGGCGACCGACGTGAGGTCCAGGGCGCGCGCGAGCTCCACCACGACCCCGAGCAGGCGGGGGAGCTCCGGGCCGTCCACCCGCCCGACCATGGCGCGGTCGAGCTTGATCAGGTCCACCGGCAGCCGCTCCAGGTAGGCGAGGGAGGAGTAGCCGGTGCCGAAGTCGTCCAGGGCGACGCGCACGCCCAGGGCCCGGATCCCGGCGAGCACCTCGGCCGAGGCGTCGACGTCCGAGAGCAGCCCGCCCTCGGTCACCTCGACCACGAGACCGTCCCCGGGCAGCCCCGCGGCCGCGAGCGCCGCGCCGACGGCCTCCACCAGATCGGGTTGCTCCAGCTCCCGCGCGGAGAGGTTCACCGCCACGTGGAGGTCGCCGAGGTCCGGCCGGGCGTCGCGCCAGGCGCGGGCGGAGCGCGCGGCCTCGGTCAGCACCCAGCGGCCGATCGGCACCATGAGCCCCCGCTCCTCGGCCAGGTCGAGGAAGTCGGCCGGGCCGAGCAGCCCGTGCCCCGGCCGGTCCCAGCGGATGAGCGCCTCGGCGCCGACCGGCCGCTCGTCCCCCAGGCCGACGATCGGCTGCAGCCGCAGCTCCAGCTCGCCCCGCTCCAGCGCCCGGTCGAGCTCGGCGCCGAGGTCCATCCGGCGCTGGACGCCGGCCTTCATCTCCGGGGCGAAGACCGCGATCCGCCCCTTGCCGTGGGCCTTGGCCTCGTACATGGCGATGTCGGCGTCGCGCACCAGCGTCTCGGGCGTGGTGCCCGGGCCGTTGGCCAGGGCGATCCCGACGCTCGCCCGCAGCGCCAGCTCGTGGCCCTCCACCCGGATGGGCTCCCCGAGGGTGCGCATGATCCGGGCCGAGAGCCGCTCGACCTCGTCGGGGCCGCCGCTCTCGACCAGCACGGCGAACTCGTCGCCGCCGAGGCGCGCCCCGGTGTCCTCGGCCCGCAGGCAGGCGCGCAGGCGGTCACCCACCTGGCGCAGCAGGGCGTCGCCGGCGGCGTGCCCCAGGCTGTCGTTGACCGTCTTGAAGTCGTCGAGGTCGAGCAGCAGGACCGCCACCTGGTCGTGGCCGCGGCGCCGCCGCGCGAGCGCATGGCCCACCCGGTCCTCGAACAGCGGACGGTTGGCCAGATCGGTGAGCGGGTCGTGGAACGCCTGGTGGGCCAGGCGCTGCTCGGCCGAGCGGCGCTCGGTCACGTCGCGCATGGTGATGACCCAGCCGCCCACCGAGGGGTCGGCCCGGCGGTCGGCCGCGATCGCGTCCACGTAGGTCCACCCGCCGCCCGGGGCGGCCACCCGAAGCTCCACCGGCTCGTCCGGGCCCTCGGGCCGGTCGCCGAGCAGCGCGCCCACGAGCGCGGCGTCGTCGGGATGCACAAGGTCCGCCACCGGGCGGCCGAGCGACTCGCCGACCTGGCGGGCCACCGACTCGCTGGCGAAGACCACGCGGCCGTCGGGCCCGGCCACCACGACCAGGTCGGACGCGTGCTGGACCAGGGAGCGGAAGCGCTCCTCCGAGCTGCGCATGGCCTGCACCAGGCGGCTGCGGGCCCGCTCGATGCGCGAGAAGGCGACCAGGGCGGCCGCGACCACCAGGGCCAGGAGCGCGGCCAGCGCCACGGCCAGCCCGGCGGTCAGGCTCGCCGCGCTCTGCTCGGCGGCGCGTGCGCGGGCCACGTCGGCGTCCACCCACTCCTGCAGTCGCCCCCGCAGGGAGACGACGATGGGGAACGCCGCGTCCACATCGCGCTCGAGCTCCGCCTCCGGCTTGCCGATCGCCGCCCGGATGCGGGCGTTGAGCGCATCCCAGTCGCGCACGACGGCGCGGGCACGCTCCGCGGTCTGGGCGTTGCCGTCCTCGATGTCCGCCGTGGCCAGCTCGCGCATCTCGGCCTGGAGCCGGCTCAGGCTCAGCAGGAACACCGGGGTGACGGGCGGCTCGCCCCGGGTGGTGCGCTGCCAGAATCCGGACTCCTCGAGGGTCATCCGCACGGCGAGCTGGGAGAGCTCGCGGCTGCGCTGGCTCGCCTCGCGCTCCTCGCCGACCTCGCCGAGGATCGCGCGGCCCAGGCCCACCACCAGGACCACCGCGAGCGCTCCGGCCACGACCAGCACGAGGGCCTGGGCCACCTGGAGCCGGCGCAGCCGCCCGGCCCAGGCGCGCCAGTCCGGGGCCGCCGCCGGCCCGGCGCCCGGTGCGTCCCGAGACGGCCGATGCTCCATCACCGACACCCTCGGCCGCGGGACCGGCCGGGGCGAGCGATCAGGGTCCGGCGGCGCGCTCCTGATCGGCGACTGCAAGCGGAATGCGCATGCGCTGATGGGCGATGCGCCGGTGCTCGTGGGGCTCGCCGACCCGCTCCCAGCCCAGGTGGAGGAAGAACGCGACGTTCGGCACCTGGACCTCGGCGACCATCAGGGCGCCGCCGCGCTCGGCGGCCGTGCGGACCGCGAAGCGCACGAGCGGCGCCCCCGCCCGCAGGCGCCGCGCCTCGGGGAGCACGGCGAGGCGGTCGCCCTGCCACAGGCCGGGCTCGTCCAGAGGACGCAACCGCACCGCCCCGACGACCAGCGGCCCGGCCAGGGCGACCGCGTGCAGCGCGTCGTCGTCGTGCTCGTCGCGGTCGGTGCCGGTGAAGATGCCCTGCTCCTCCACGAACACCGCATGGCGCACGCGGAAGTGCGCGTCCCGCTCCGCCTCGCCGCCGGCCAGGCGGACGACCACCTCATGCCGCCCGCGGGCGCCGGGCGGGCTCATGCCGCGGTGGCCGGGGCGGCGCCGTTGCGGCCGCCGCCGAAGGCGCGCTCGAACGTCGAGAGCGCCGAGCAGGCCTGGCAGCGCACGCAGCCGGCCCGCGCGTTCTGACTCAGCATGTTCGCCTCGGCCAGGAGGGGGGCGACCATCTCGTACACCTCGCGCACGTAGACCGGGTCGGGCGGGGTCTCGTGGGCCAGGATGCTTCCCGGCGAGGGCCGCAGCGGGACCACGAACGGGTAGACGCCCCGGTCGATGGCCGCCCGGACCCCCTCGGTGATCGAGCGGGGGTCCTCGCCCAGCCCGATGATGAGGTAGGTCGACACCTGGCCCGGCCCGAAGACCTCGACCGCCGCCTCCCACGCGCTCAGGTAGTACGGGACCCCCTGCGCGGCCTTGCCCGGGGCGATGCGGGCGAGGACGACGGGGTCGAAGCTCTCCATGTGCAGGCCGAGCGACTCGACGCCGCTCTCCCTGAGCGTCTGGAACCAGCCGAAGTCGTCCGGCGGCTCGATCTGCACCTGCACCGGCAGCCCGCTCGACTCGCGGATGGCCTCGGCGCAGCGCGCCATGTAGGCGGCCCCGCGGTCGGCGCGGTTGGGGGTGCCGGTGGTCAGCGTGACGTCCTTGGCGCCGTCCAGCCGGGCGGCGGCCTCGGCGACCTCGGCGAGCATCGCCGGGGTCTTGACCGGCACCGTGCGCCCCTCCTTGAGCGAGGTGCCGATCGCGCAGAAGTGGCACTGCTCGTGCGTGCCCCAGTACACGCAGCGCTGGAACACCGTGCTCGCGAGCGAGTCCAGGTGCATCAGCGCGATCTTCCAGTACGGGGTGCCGTCGGCGGTCTCGAGGTCGTAGATCCGCGGGCGGGGGTGCAGGTTCACCCGGCCGATCTCCTCGCCGGCGCGGAAGAGCGTGCCGGCCCGCCCGGAGTCGGCCAGGTGCAGCTCATACGGCGAGCGCTCGGCGTACTCGGCGTGGACCGGCACGGTCAGCGGCGCGCCGTCCAGCCACAGGAAGCCGGCATCCGACGGCCCGGCGCCCCCCCGGCGGCCCTCCACCCCGGAGGGCCCGCCGAGGGTGCGCACGCCGAGCGACTGCAGCTCGACGGCGATGGTCTTGAGGTCGGTGACGCTCACCTCACCAACGGGCGCCGTGCAGCGTCTCGAAGTTCTCGCGCAGGACCATGCGCTTGAGCTCCTCCGACACCGGCGCGCCCTCGATCTTCCAGTACTCACCCATGAAGTCCGACCAGGGCTCGTCGGATCCGAACAGCACGCGATCCCCGCCGATCCCCTGCTTCTCGATCTCCACCAGCAGCCACCGGGCGCCGAAGCCGATGGCCCAGGAGGTGTCGGTGTAGACCTTGTAGCCGTCCTTGACCCACTGCATGAACTTGGGCACGAGCTTGATGTGCCCGCTCACCCCGCCGCCGAAGTGCACGAGGTGGATCTTCACCCGCTTGCCGTAGGCCTCCACCATCGGGATGAAGTTGTTGATGTCGGAGTTGCCGCCGGCGGACGTGTGGAAGTGGAAGACGTAGTCGTGCTTCTCGGCCACGTCGAAGCACATGTCGGCGATGGCCCGCGTCTCGTCGTCCCACTCGGCCGGGTTGGGGTTGCCGCCGAGCAGGAAGGTGGTCTTCAGGCCCAGGATGCCGGCCTCTCCCGCGTGCTTGAGCGACTCCATGGTGTGCTCCCGGTCCCGCGGGAGGAACGACACCCACAGCAGCCCGCGGATGCGGTCGGTGGTGCTGGCGGCCTCCATGACCACCGGGTTCAGCGAGAACGGCTGCTCGGGCTTGGGGATGCCGTAGTTCGACATGACCAGGCTCCGCTCGATGCCGTGCTGGTCCATGAACTTGAGGAAGTCCTTCGTCCTGGGGAAGTCATAGACGATGGGCTTGACCGGGTAGTCGATCCCGTAGAACGGCCACGACTCGATCTCGCCGATGTGGCTGTGTCCATCGATGACTTCCCGCTTCATTCCGTCGGGGAGGGGCACGAAGCCTCCTTCAGTCCTCGAGGTGGTCGGTGCGCAGCCGCTCGGCGGCCGCGTGCCATGTGTCGGAGGTGGTGAACGACTGCTCGTCGGCCAGGGGTGCGTCGCCGGTCGCCCCGCCGGTCTCCGGGTCCAGGCGCACGGCCTCGAGGGTGAACACCGGCTCACCCGTCTCGGCGTCCATCCGGGTCCCGCGGACCACCGCGGCGCCGGTCGCCACGTTCATCTCGACCCGGCGGAAGCCGGGCAGGCGCTCGTCGCGGCCGGCCGGCCACAGCTCGACCACGCGGGCGCCGTCGCGGCGCGCGCGCATGATGGCCCGCTCGGTCCGCTCCAGGGCGGCCCGCGCCTCCAGCTCACGGGCCCGCACCTGGTAGGCGGCGTCGCGGATCAGCTCGGGGTCGGTCTCGGGCGGGAGCCCGTCCAGGTCCACCCCGGCGTCGGCCAGGTCGGACCGCGCGTCGGCGGCCCGGTAGGTCGCCACCAGCGCGTCGAGGTCGGGCACCGCCTGCAGCCGCTCGGTCATGGCGCGGACGCAGTCCAGGCACAGGGCATACACCTCGGGGCGCACCATCACGACGGGGTAGAGATGCTCCTCCCCGTGACGCCACCTGCGCCGGACCGCGTCCGCGTCGCTCACCGTCTGGACGGGGCTAGAGCGTCCAGGTGTTGAGCTGGAAGGCCTTCTCCTTCCACGCCGTCAGCGCGGCGTCGAGCACGTCGCGGTAGTGGAAGCCGTGCACGCCCTCCTGCAGGTCGTCCTCGCGGAAGCCGTAGAGCGCGCCCATCGCGAAGCGGCAGGCGTAGACCTTCGCGCCCTTGGCGGCGAGGGTGGAGAGCTGCTTGTTGATCGCCAGGTGGCCCGGGAAGGCCTCGGCGCCGACGGTCGGGAAGCCGCGGGTGCCCGAGGCCATGAGCACGGCCGGCCCGTAGAGCACCACGGTCACGTCGAAGCCCTTGTTGAGCAGGCGCTCGCAGGTCAGGAGGTTGACCAGACCGACCGACCCCTCGTAGGGGACCGTGTGCAGGAAGACATACGCCTTCTGCCCGGGCTCGGCCTGGATGTCCTCGAAGACCTTGTGCTCCAGGTCGTACAGCTCCTGGCCGGCCTCGGGCTTGGGACCCTGGATCTTCGCCACGTGGGCACCTCCCGGTGCGTGAAGCGGGAAGCCGGGGCCAGAACACCGACCCGTGGGGCAGGTGCAGTGGGCCCGGCCGGGGAAGGTACGATCCTGCCCCCGCGCCCGCCGGATCGCAAGGGGGCGCGTGACACTCGGTTTCCGGCGCATAGGAGAGCCCATATTGGCCCAGGGGACCATCGTGCTGGCCGTCGGCGGCAACGCCCTGGCCCCGTCGGGCCTCGGTGACGTGGCGGGCCAGGCCGCCCTGGCGCGGCGCGTGGCCGATCAGGCGGTGGCGATCATGGACGACGGCCGGCGTCTGGTGGTCGTGCACGGCAACGGCCCGCAGGTGGGCGCCCTGGCCCTCGCGCAGGAGGCGGTCGCCCGCGAGGTGCCCCCCCAGCCGCTCTATGTGCTGGGCGCGATGACCCAGGGGCAGATCGGCTTCCTGCTCGGCCAGGCCATCGGCGACGCGCTCGCCGCGACCGGGCGGGAGCGGGACGTGGCCGCGGTCATGACCCAGGTGGTGGTCGACCGCGCCGACCCCGCCTTCGCCGCGCCGACCAAGCCCATCGGCCCGTTCTTCTCCCGGGGGCGGGCGGAGCGCCTGGCCGCGGCGCGCGGCTGGAGCGTGGCCGAGGACGCGGGCCGGGGCTGGCGGCGGGTGGTGCCCTCCCCCGACCCCCTGGAGGTCGTCGAGTGGCCGGAGATCGCCGCGCTGGTGGCCGCGGGCAAGGTGGTCATCGCCTGCGGCGGGGGCGGGGTGCCGGTCACCCGCACCCCCGGGGGGCTCGAGGGCGTCGACGCGGTCATCGACAAGGACTACGCCGCCGCCCGGGTCGCGGCACTGGTCGGGGCCGACGTGCTGCTCCTGGTGACCGGCGTGGACCGGGTCGCCATCGACTTCGGCACCCCGAGCCAGCGGGAGGTCGCCTCGATGAGCGTGACCACCGCGCGGGCGCACCTGGCCGACGGCCAGTTCCCGCCCGGCAGCATGGGCCCCAAGGTCGACGCGGCCGCGCGGTTCGTGGAGGCCGGCGGCCGCGAGGCCATCATCACCTCGCTCGAGCACGCCGCCGACGCCCTCGCCGGGCGCGCCGGCACGCGCATCGCGGCGTGAGCGCGCCGCCGCGGTCGGTCCTCACCTGGCGGCCCGACCCCGGCGACGTCCCGTGGGCGGCGTCGGCGCGCGCCCGGGCGGTCCTGGCCGATCCCCAGGGGTTCGGCAACTACATGACCTACCGGGACGCCTACCGCATCCTGGGCTGGGACCCGGCGGAGATCTACCGCGACGGGGCCATCGCGCTCGACCGCGCCGAGTGGGCCGACCTGGGCTGGATGGCCAACCACATCGGGCCGTCTCCGCGGGCCCTGGAGGCGATGCGCGACGCGGTGGACGCCGAGCACGTGGGCCCGTACTCGCCGGACCTGACCGAGCCGCTGCGCGACCTGATGGCCGAGCGGCTGCTGGGGCGCCCGCGCGACGACGGCTTCGCGGTCATCGGCACCGAGGGCGCGCAGGCCGGGGTGGGCTACGCCGCGCTCGCCTGCCTGGACCCCGGGGACGAGGTCGTGGTCACCGACCCCGGCTACTTCCACTTCGTGCCGGCCATGCGGCTGGCCGGGGCGGAGCCGGCCTGGGTGCGCCTCGGGCCGGCGTCGGGCTGGCGCCTCGACCCGGACGAGGTCGCGCGGGCGATCACGCCCCGGACCAAGATGGTGGTGATCTGCGACCCGGTCAACCCGTTCGGGACGGTGCAGCGGCCGGACGAGCTGGAGGCGCTGCTGCGTCTCTCGGCCGAGCGGCGCGTCGTGCTCCTGTCCGACACCACCCACGCCGCGCACCGGGTCGACCCGGGGGCGGAGCACCACTCGCTGGCCCTGCTGCAGCGGGCGCATCCCGAGGCGACCGTGCTGGTCACGAGCGGCCTGGCCCACGGGTACGGCATGGCCGGCGCGCGGATCGGCGCCCTCGGCGGCCCCCCGGGCCTGATCCGCGCCTGCCTGCAGGTCAAGATCGCCACCGTCCGGCTGAACACCAGCCGGGTGGCCCAGGAGGGCGCGGCCGCGGCGCTCGCCGACGGGGCGTGGGTCGAGCACGGCACCCGGATCGTGCGCCGCAACCTGGATGCCGTGCGGGCGGTCGCGCCGCTGGTGGTGGCCCCTGAGTACGGCTTCTCCTGCGTCGTCGACTGCGCCGGGGCGGGGGCGAGCGCCCAGGAGATCACCGTGGCCCTGGCCCGGCGCCGCGTCGCCGTCTACCCCGGGGACGGCCTCGGCGAGGTCGGCGCGACGACGACCATCCGGCTGAACCTCTCCGAGCCCGACCCCGGCGCGTACGCCCGCTTCGCCGCGGCCTATCCGGAGGCGGTGGCCGAGGCGGCCACCGGGGTCTACCGCGACGGCGTGCGGGACTTCTTCCGCTCGACCGGCACCGAGCGGGGCCGGCGGCTGGCCGCGCTCATCTGACGCGGCCGGGCGCCGGCCCCCGGCGGGTCACGCGGGCTCCGGCACGAGCTCGAGCGTCGTGCGGATGTCGATGGCCTTCATGACCGAGCGGGCCACCCCGCACGCCGGCACGTGGTGCTCGTGCGCCCGCATGATCTCGGCCTCCCTGGCCGGGTCGGCCACCAGGCGGTAGCGCACCTCGACGCCGGTCAGCACCATGATCCCGTCCTCGACCTCGATGACGCCGTCCGCCTCGGCGGCCAGCCGGTCGCCGTCGACCGGGACGCCGCGGGCGGTGAGGGCGCCGCCGAGGGTGCTGGTCAGGCACGCGCAGACCGACGCGGTGAGCACGTCGAAGGTGCCCGCATGGGCACGCATGGGGCCGTCCTCGGGGAACTTGTAGAAGTCCGCCTGGAAGCCCGGCACGCCGAAGACGACCTCCTCGCCGCTCGCGAGGAGCGTGGCCCGCCGCACTCCGGGCTGCTCCCGGCGCACCCTCACCTGCGCAAGCCCCAGCCTCTCGCCCATCTCCGCCTCCTGGTGGTGCGGCCCGCCCGGCCGCCTCAGGAGATGTATGGCGGCCGGGCCGCCCGGAGTCAACCGCCGCTCAAAGGGCCGTCAGGTCCAGCAGCCGGCCGGGAAGCCCTGGCTCTGCGACGGGCGGGGCGGGCGCAGCGCGAGCGCCTCGGCCGCGGTGAGCGTTCCCGCCCGCACCGCGTCGGCGATCGACTCGCCGTCGAAGCGGTGGCCACCGGGCGCCACCGTGCCCGGGCGGGGGCGCCGCGCGGCCTCGGGGGCCGGGAGGCCCGCCGCCCGCAGGACGACGGCGGTCCCGAGATCGTCGACGCCGGCGGCGAGCCAGCCCGCCACCTCGTCCGGCGCGAACCGCGCCTCCATCCAGAAGACCGCCTCGCCCTCGGGGTCGCCGGCGTGGGCGGCGGGGCCGGCCACGACCAGGTGGCCGATGAGCCGCTCGAGCGCGGCCGGGGACGCCGGCTCGTCCCAGCGGCGGAACCCGCCCGGCGGCCGGGCGAGCGGACGGCGCAGCCCCCGGCGGGCGTCGGCCAGGCGCCGGGCGCGCAGGTCGCCGTCCTCGCCCAGGTGGGCGGTGCCGGCGTCGGCGCGGTCGAGCCACTCCAGCAGGGTGATGAGCTGGCCGGGCGCGAGCGCCCAGCGCTCGCGCGCGTCGAGCACCAGCGGCCGGGCGAGCGGTGCCACGTAGAGGTCGTCCACGGGGCGCCGGGCGCAGCGGCGCAGGCCGAGCGTGTGCGCGGGGTGCAGCTCGACGAACGCCTCGGGGCCCGAGTGGCGGAGCAGCCCGGCCGGGCCGTAGCGGTCGCCCTCGCGCACCAGGCGGAGCGCCCACGCCGTGGCCGGGGTCGGGCGGGCGCCCTCTCCGCCGGTCCGCCCCCGCACGCGCGCGGTGGTCGCCATCGCCCGCCCCTCCGGAAGTGCGCCCGCACGCCCCCCGGCGACGGGTCGTCCCGGGCATCGTCGCATCCGGGCGCCCGGATGCCATTCGTAGGCCCCACGGTGCCGGCGTGCGGGATGACCGCAGCGAGGCCTCGGTCGGCCGGGCGGCCCCGAGATCACCCCGCCGGCCGCCGGGCCGCCGTCAGGATGGATCGCCGTCCGGCGGGGGCGTCCCCGCGGCGGCCCGGAACGCCGCCGCCTCCTCCTCGGTGATCACCCGCGACAGGGTCTGCATCATCAGCCAGTTCTCGAAGTTGCCGTACCCGTAGCTCCCCGCGCGGGTCGCCTCGGCGATCATGGGCCCCGCCTGCAGGGCGCTCGCCCGCACCCTCGCGTGCTGCTTCGGGTCCCGTTCGAGCTGATATCCCAGAATGGTCGAGGTCCGCCGGAGCTGCTCGGTCTCCGCCGGGGTCGGATCGCGGGGCGCGCCGCCGGCCAGGTCGGACCGCAGCTCCGAGATCGTGTCGCGGATCCCCTTCGGGAGCGCCCTCACGCCGCGGAGCACGAGCCCGGGCAACGCCATGGCCTGCCGGACGGGGGCGAGCGGCGCCTCGGTCTCCTTCCACTCCCGGCGGGCCGTCTCGCGGAACCGCTCGAGCTCGGCCTCCGCGGTGTCGGTGTCGATCCGCTCGATGCGCCGGGTGGCGGCGTCCACCCACACCGGCACCACCAGCTCGGCCGGGAGGCGGGCGGCCAGGTCGGTGTTGGTGCCGGCGTCGTGCATCACGATGCGCAGCCAGTTCGCGAGCGGCTGGGTCACCCGCTGGGCCTCGGCCGGCATCGGTCCGCCGTCGGCGACCCACCGCAGCTCGAGCAGGGTGGTGCTGCGCACCGACGCCCGGTGGCTGGTGTTGTCGACGTTCCCCTCGTCGTCGGACCCGACGTTGCCGGTGGAGGTGGGCACGACGTACGCGCGCCCCGCCACGGACGGGGTCGGCGGCGTCGCGGACCAGCGGTCGAGCAGTCCCACGGGCGGACCCTACAACCCCCGTCCGGCCCGGCCCCGCGCGGCCGCTAGGATGCCGCGGGTGCTCGACCTCGCCTGGTACTGCCCGTCCGAAGGGGACGGGCACCGGCTCGGCACCGCCCGCCCGGAGCGGCCGGCCGACCTCGGCTACCTGCTGGCCGTGGCCGGGGCCGCCGAGCGGGCCGGCGCGCAGGAGATCCTGGTGCCCACCGGGCTGGTCAACGACTCGTTCGCCCCCGACGCCCCCTTCAGCGAGAGCTGGACCACCGCGACGGCGATCGCCTGCGGTACGCGGTCCATCCGGGTCATCGCCGCGGTGAACGCGGCCACGGTGATCCCGCGCGTCGCGGCGCACCAGGCCGAGACCCTGGAGCGGGCCTCGGGGGGGCGGCTCGCGATCAACCTGGTGGCCGGCGGCGGGCCGGACGACCCCTACGGCGGCCCCGCGCTCGGCCACGACGAGCGGTACGTGCGCCTGGGCGCGCTCGCCGACGCGCTGCGCGAGCGCTTCCGGGGCCCCCTCTACCTGGGCGGGGCGAGCGAGCCGGCCGTGTCCCTGGCGGCCCGGGTGTGCGACGCGTACCTCATGTGGGGCGAGCCGCCCGAGGAGATCGCCGCCCGGGTCGCGGCGATGCGCGCCCGGGCCGAGCGCCCCATGCGCTTCGGCCTGCGCATCCACATCATCGCCCGCCGCAGCGACCGCGAGGCGGCCGAGGCGGCGCGGGCGCTGGTGGCCGCCGCGGGCGTCCAGGGCGCGCGGAGCGCCGAGTACGCCGGGTTCGACAGCGTCGGCCAGGCCCGCATGAACGCGATCCCGGCCGACCCGGAGGGCTGGGTCGCGCCGGGGCTCTGGGCCGGGATCCGCGCCGTGCGCGGGGGCGCCGGCACCGCGCTGGTCGGCTCCTACGCCCGCTGCGCGGCGTGGCTCGAGCGGTACGCCGAGGCCGGCGTGGACATGGTCATCGCCTCCGGCTACCCGCACCTGGAGGAGGTGCGGCGGGTCGCGCGGCGGGTGTGGGGACGCCTGCGGACGCCGGTGCCCGCGTGATCCGCCGGCTCGAGCCGCGCCCGCCGGCCGACGCCGAGGAGCTCGCCGAGCGCTTCGGCACCCCGCTCTACGTCTACGACGGCGCCCGCCTGGCGGCCGAGGCCGAGGCGTTCGCCGCGGCGTGGGGGCCGGGCACCACCGTGGCCTTCTCGATGAAGTGCAACCCGCTGGTCGGGATCACCGCGCGGCTGCACCGGGCCGGGATCTGGGCCGAGGTGGCCTCGGGGCTCGAATACCGGGCCGCGCGCCGCGCGGGCGTGCCCGGGTCGCACATCGTCTTCAACGGGCCTTGGAAGACCGACGACGAGCTCGCCCGCGCGCTGGGCGAGGGCGCCACGGTGATCCTCGACTCGGCCGAGCAGGTCCGCCAGGCCCAGCGGCTGGCGGCGAGCGCCGCCCCCGGGGCCCGGATCGGCCTGCGGGTCTCGCCCCCGGACACCGAGCCCACCGACCGCTTCGGCCTGCGGGCCCGCGCGGTCCCCGCCGCCGCCCGGGTGCTGGCCCGCGCCGGCCTGCGCGTGAGCGGGCTCCACGTGCACCTCGGCGCCTACCAGCTCGGGCCGGCGCGGGCGAGCGGGCCGCCCATCCACGCGGTCACCGTGCGCTATCCGGTGCCGGTGGAGCGGTTCGCCGCCGCCGCCGCCCACGTCGCCGCCCTGGGTGAGCGCATCGGCGGGGTCGAGTGGCTCGATCTGGGCGGCGGCTGGCCGGCCGCGGCCGGGATGGCGCCCTACCGCGCGGCGGTCGAGGACGCCCTCGGGGCGGGTCACCCGGCGCTCATCGTGGAGCCGGGGCGTGCCCTGGTCCGCGACGCGGGCTGGCTGCTCACCCGGGTGGTGGCCCGCCGGGGCGGCGCCCGGGTGGTCGTCGACGTGGGGATCACCCAGGTGCCCTGCGTGCTCTGGCGCCGCTCGCCGGTCCACGCCGCGCGCCCCCGCGCCGGCGAGGCGCGACCGACGGACCTGCTCGGGCCGCTCTGCCTGCAGCACGACGTGGTCGCCCGCGAGGTGGCGCTGCCGCCCCTGCGGCCCGGCGACCTGGTGTGGATCGGGCAGGCCGGCGCGTATGCGATGGCCCAGGCGTCGCCGTTCATCCACGCGCGACCGGCGGCGGTGATGGTGGAGGCCGGCCGGGCGGCGATCCTGCGCGCCCGGGAGACCGACGACGAGGCGATGGGCGCGCAGGCCGAGCCCATCCCGACGGGAGTGGCGGTGCGCGCATGATCGTGAGTGAGGTCCGTCCCGGGCGCTGGGCCGACAGCGCCAAGCTGATGGCCGCGGCGCGGGCCGCGGAGGGGGAGGCCGGGGTCGCCCGGGCCGCGTGCTTCATGGGCACCCCGGCGAACCTTGAGCAGGCCCGCGAGCTCGGGCTGCTCTCCGACGAGGTCGCCGCGGCGGGACCGGACGACCTGGTGATCGCGGTGGCCGGGGACGATCCCGAGGGGGGCCTGGCCGCGGCCCGGCGCACCCTCGACCAGGGCGCGGCCGGCGTCCCGGCGGCCGGCCGCGGCGCCCCGGCGGCGCCGCGGAGCCTCGGGGGCGTCGACGCCGACCTGGCGCTCATCTCGGTGCCGGGCGACTACGCGGCGCTCGAGGCCCACAAGGCCCTCGGGGCCGGCATGGACGTGATGCTCTTCTCCGACAACGTGAGCGAGCACGACGAGGTCGTCCTGAAGCGGCGCGCCCACGCCCTCGGGCTGCTGGTGATGGGGCCGGGCTGCGGAACCGCGATCGTCGACGGCACCGGGCTGGCCTTCGCCAACGTCGTCGCCCGGGGCCCGGTGGGGGTCGTCGCCGCGGCCGGCACCGGGGCGCAGGAGGTGACCGTCCTGCTCGACCGCTTCTCCTCAGGGGTGAGCCGCTGCTACGGCACCGGCGGCCGCGACCTGCACGAGGAGGTCGGCGCGATCACCGCGCTCGACGCGATCGACCGCCTGGCCCGCGATCCGGAGACCCGGGTGATCCTGTGCGTCTCCAAGCCGCCCGCGCCGGACGTGGCGCGCCGGGTGCTCGACGCGCTCGCCGCCTCCGGCAAGCCGGCCGCCGCGTGCCTGCTCGGGGCCGACGCGGTCGACGCGCCGGCCGGGGTGGAGGTCCGCGCGACGCTGGACGACGCGGCGCTCGCCGCCGCCCGGCTGGCCGGGGCCGATCCCGAGATCCCCGAGCCGGAGCGGGTGGACTGGGTGATCCCCGGCTTCGTCCGCGGCCTGTTCTCGGGCGGGACGCTGTGCAGCGAGGCCGCGGCGATCCTGGCCGACCGGCTCGGGCAGGTCTGGTCCAACGCCCCCGCCGGCCGGGCGGGCCGGCTCGCGCCCGGGGAGCCGCCGCGGGGGCACGCGTGCCTGGACCTCGGCGAGGAGGAGTACACCCGGGGCCGCCCGCACCCGATGATCGACCCGCAGGCCCGGGTCGAGCGCCTGGCGGTGGAGGCGGCCGACCACGACGTGGCCGTGCTGCTCTTGGACGTGGTGCTCGGCTACGCGTCCCACCCGGACCCGGCCGGAGCGCTCGCCGGCCCCGTCCGCCAGGCGATGGCCGACCGCCCGAACCTCGCGGTCGTCGCCCACGTGTGCGGCACCGAGGCCGACCCCCAGGTGCGCTCCCGGCAGGAGGCGACGCTCGCCGCGGCCGGCGTGCGCCTGGCCCCGACGAGCGCCGGCGCGGCCCGCCTGGCCGCGGCGCTGGTCCGCTGAGCGCCGTGCGGGTCCGCCTGCTCACCTACTCGACCAAGCCGCGCGGCGGGGTGGTCCACGCGCTCCGGCTGGCCGAGGAGCTCCAGGCGCGCGGCCACGAGGTCGAGCTCTGGACGATCGCCGCCGGCGGGTCCAGCCTCTACCGCGAGACCGACGTGCCGGTCACCGGCGTCGCGGTGCCGCGGATCGAGCACGAGGACATCGGCGACCGGGTGGCCCGCTACGCCGCGGCGATGGCCGCCGGGCTGCGCGAGGCACCGCCCGTGGACGTGAGCCACGCCGAGGACTGCCTCTCCGCCCGTGCGCTGCTCGCGCTGCGCGCCGAGGGCCGCATCCCCGCCATCGTGCGCACCGTGCACCACGTCGACGTGTTCGAGAGCCGGTTCCTGGAGGAGTGCCAGCGCGCGTCGATCCAGGACGTGGACCTGCGTGTGTGCGTGTCGCGGTTCTGGTCCGAGCGGCTGCGCGAGGAGTTCGGGGTGGAGTCGGAGGTCGTGCCCAACGGGGTCGACGCCGGCCGGTTCGCCGGCGGGCCCATGCGGGCGGAGGCCGGGCGCGTGATGGGCTGGGGCGACCGGCCCGTGGTGCTCGCCGTCGGCGGGATCGAGCCCCGCAAGGGCAGCCGCACGCTGCTGGAGGCGTTCGCCCGCGCCCGGGGGCGGCTGGGCGCCGGGGCGCTCCTGGTCGTGGCCGGGGGCGCGACGCTCTTCGACTACCGCGAGTACCGCGACGGGTGGCGCGACGACGCCGCCCGCCTGGGCCTGCGGGTGTCGGACGGCCGGCGGATCCCCCCCGACGCCGACGTCGCCGTGCTGGGCCTGATGGACGACGACGAGATGCCCGTGCTCTACCGCGCGGCCGACGCCCTGGCCTTCCCGTCGACCCGCGAGGGCTTCGGCCTGGTGGTGCTCGAGGCGATGGCGGCGGGGCTGCCGGTGGTCACCAGCGACCTGCCGGTGCTGCAGGAGTTCCTGACCGACGGAGAGGACTGCCTCATGTGCCCGGTGGGCGACTCGGGGCCCCTCTCGGCCGCCCTGGTGCGCGCGGTCCGCGACGACGATCTGCGGGCCGCGCTGCGGGCCGGCGCCGGGGGCACCGTGGCCCGCTACGGCTGGGACCGCACCGCCGAGGCGCACGAGCGGATCTACGAGGGCTTCCTTGCCTGCCGCTGACGAGCACGACTACGCGGTCTGGACCGCCACCTGGCGCGGGGGCATGGCCTGCGACGTGGCCGGGCGCGGCTTCACCCTCCGGGTGGACGAGCCCGAGGAGTTCGGCGGCACCGACTCCGGCCCCATGCCGACCGAGATGGTCGTGGTGGCCCTGGCGTCCTGCTTCTGCATCGCGCTGGCCTGGGCGTGCCGCAAGCGCCGCATCGAGGTGGAGGGGATCGAGATCGACGTGCGGCCGCGCCGCGCCCCGGGCGAGCCCCGCCACGGCGCCTACGCCGTGCGGGTGCGGACGCCGGTCGACCCGGAGGTCATCGCGCCGGCGGTCGACCTGGCCAGGCGGTACTGCTGGGTCACCAACACCCTGACCACGCCGCCCGTGATCGAGTACGAGGTGGTCGGGCCCGCGTAGGCCGGCGGCGCCCTCGGTCCCCGGGCCCGGGCGGGGATCGCGACCCGTCCCGGCGCTGCCCCCCGCGGACGCGTCCGCTACGCTCGCCACCTTCGCACGGCATCGGCATGAGGAGTCGCACATGGGGGAGCCCACCCGGATCTGCGTGATCGGCGGCGGCGCCGCGGGGATCAGCGCGGGGTCGATGGCCAAGCGCACGAACCCGGATGCCACGGTGGTGGTGTGCACCGAGTTCGAGGACGTCGCCTACTCCCCCTGCGGCATCCCCTACGTCCTCGGACGGGAGATCCCCGACTTCCAGCGGCTGTTCCTGGCCGGCCCGGAGAACTACGAGCAGGCCGGCATCGACCTGCGGCGCGAGACCGCGGTGAGCGCGATCGACGCCCACAACCGCACCGTCACGGCCAACGGCAACATCATCCCGTGGGACGTGCTGGTCGTGTGCACCGGCTTCAAGTACCTCCTGCCCGACGTGCCCGGGAACGACCTCGAGGGGCTCACCTACGTCAAGAACATCCGGCGCGGGATGGAGCTCAACGAGACCCTGAACGACGTGAAGAAGGCGGTCGTGCTCGAGAGCACGCCGCTCGGGGTCGAGATGCTCGCGGCCCTCGCCCAGCGGGGCATCGAGACCCACCTGGTCGACGAGGGCTCCTGGCTGCTCTCCCAGGTCGCCGACCCCGACATCGCCGAGCCGGTGCAGAAGAGCCTGGAGTCGCTCGGCTGCCAGCTGCACTTCGGCGCCCACCTGGAGCGCTTCGAGGGCGAGAACGGACGCCTCACGCGGGTCGTCACCAGCCAGGGGGCCATCGACGCCGACATCTGCGTCATCGCCACCCACAAGGAGCCGGAGACGACGCTGGCCCGCTCGATCGGCCTGAAGCTCGGCTCGACCGGCGGCATCGTGGTCGACGAGGGCATGCGCACCTCGATGCCCGGGGTCTTCGCCGCGGGCGACTGCGTGGAGGTCCCCCAGGGGATGACCGGGGTCGCCGTGCAGGGGCTGACCGGCGCCCACGCGATGCAGCAGGGCCGGGTGGCCGGCGCGAACGCCGGCGGCGGCACCCGCCGCTACGACGCGGTCTACGTGCCCTGGGGCATGGTCGGCGGCCACGTGCAGATCGGCGGCGCGAGCTTCGGCGAGCACCTGGCGACCAGCATGGGCATCCCGTTCGTGGTCGGCCGGGCCAACGGCATCAGCCGGGCCCGCTACTACCCCGGCGTGCAGCAGGTGGTGGTCAAGCTCCTGGCCGAGCCGGGCACCGGGCGGCTGATCGGCGCCCAGATGGTGGGCGGCGAGGGGGTCAAGGAGCGCGCGGACTTCCTGGCCTTCGCCCTCAAGCGCGGGGCGACGGTCGAGGACCTGGCCTTCATGGAGAACGTGTACTCGCCGCCGATCGGCGCCCTGTACGAGCCGATGTCCGTGGCCGCCCTGAACGCGATGGCCCAGCTGTGAGCGAGGAGCACCCGCACCCCGAGTGGTTCGGCCACGACAAGGTGGCGCTGTTCGGCGCGGGCGGGATGCCCGCCGCCCCGCCGGCCCCGCCCGGCTCCCCGGCCCGCCGGCAGGGTGACGCCGCGCTGGCCGACGCGCTGAGCAAGGTGGGGTCCCGGCAGCCGCGCCCCGGGCAGTTCCCGGCGACCGCCGCGCCCAAGTCCTCGGTGAAGCGCGCCATGCGCCGGCAGGCCGAGACCGCGCTCTTCACCCGCTCCCAGCGCTCGCTGGGACCCCGGGTGGGGGCGCCCGACCCGGCCGTGGAGGTCAACCCGGCCTGGCGCTACGTCATCGGGCCCGTGTACACGCGGCTGCCCTGGGGGCTCAAGCGCCGCATCGTCTCGGCCACCTCCGGCGTGAAGGGGTGGCGGGGCGGGGGTCGGCGCCTGCGCCGCCGCTGAGCGGGGCGATCGAGCGGATCATGGCCGCGGGGGCGCCGCCCCCGCGGCTCGACTGCCCGGCGCCGAGCGGGGCCGGGCGCCTGGAGCCGGTGGCCCATCGCCCGTGGCCGGGCGCGGCGGTGGCGGTGGACCCGGCCTCCGCCCATGTGGTGGTGGCCCTCCCGGGGCGCCTGGTCGTGGGCTCACTCCCCGATCTCGGCGACGGGCGGTCGGTCGACCTGGCCGACGTGCGGGCGGTCGCCCCGGTGCCGGGCCTGCGGGCCGTCTGCGCCGCCGGCGGCCGCGGGGCGCGCGTGCTCGCGCTGGACCGGTCGGCCCCGCTCTTGCGCCTGCGGACCCCGGGCCGGGTGCAGCCGGCCGTCTCGCCGGGGGGCGCCCGGCTCGCCCTGGTCGGGCAGGTCGCCCGGCCGCGGGCGAGCGTCGGGGTGTGGGACCTCGCGGGCGGGCGCCGCCTGTGGACCGCCCCGGTCTACGCCGCCGCCTGCGCCGCCTGGGCCGACGGGGCCGTGCTCGCCGTCGGCGGCCGCGACCTGCGCCTGTTCGGCCACGAGGGGAGCGTCCTGCCGGTGGCCCCGGCCCCCCGGGGGGAGCGGATCACCGCGCGGTGTGCGGGTCGGTCCCGGTGCCCGCGGGCCCCGGCCGCTCCCTCGCGGTGGACGGGCCGACGCTCGCCGCGGGCACCCGGGCCGCCGGGGAGGCCGTCGCCCTGGTCGACCTGCGCCGGCGCACCGTGGACCATCTGCTGCGCGGGGTGTCGGCCGTCGCCCTCGCCGGCCCGTGGCTGGTGGTCACCGGGAGGGAGGGCACCGCGGTGCTCGCCTGGCGCCCGGACGCCTGACCCCGATGGCCGCCCCGGGGCGGCGCGGCGGCCCCGGGGGGTGGATGCTGGGGATGAGATGAGCCGACCCGCGAGGGCGATGCACCACCTGCCGGCGGCCGAGGCGGCCCGCGCCCTCGGCACCGACCCCGCGCGCGGCCTGGAGGATCCCGAGGCCGCCGCACGGCTCGCCCGCGTGGGCCCCAACCGGCTCCCGGCGCCCGCGCGGCCCGGGGCGCTGCGGCGCCTGGGGGCGCAGTTCCGCGACCCCCTGGTGCTCGTCCTCATCATCGCCGCCGCCGTCACCGCCCTGCTCGGCGAGTGGGTCGACACCGGCGTGATCCTCGGCGTCGTCGTGGTCAACGCGATCGTCGGCTTCCTGCAGGAGGCCAAGGCCGAGCGCGCGCTCGAGGCCCTGCAGGCGATGACGGCCACCGATGCGGTCGTGGTGCGCGCCGGGCGCCGCCTGCAGGTGCCGGCCGAGACGCTGGTGCCGGGGGACCTCGCGCGGCTGGAGCCCGGGGACCGCGTGCCCGCCGACCTGCGGCTGGTCGTCGTGCGCGACCTGCAGGTCGACGAGTCGGCCCTCACCGGCGAGTCGGTGCCCGTGGCCAAGCGCGAGGCGCCCCTGCCGGAGGAGACCCCGGTGGCCGACCGGGTGAACACGGCCCACGCCGGGACCCTGGTCACCGCCGGCGCCGCCCTCGGCGTGGTCACGGCCACCGGGGCGGCGACCGAGGTCGGACGCATCCAGCGGCTGATGGGCGAGGCGGTGCAGCTCGCCACGCCGCTCACCCGGCGCATCGCCCACTTCAGCAAGGTGGTCTCGGCGGTGGTCGTGGGTCTGGCGGCGCTCACCTTCGTGCTCGGGCTCGCGCGGGGGGAGGCCCCGGCCGACATGTTCGTGGCCGCGGTGGCGCTCGCGGTGGGCGCCATCCCCGAGGGCCTGCCGGCGGCGGTCACGATCACCCTGGCCATCGGGGTCTCGCGCATGGCCCGCCGCCGGGCCATCGTGCGGCGCCTGCCGGCGGTGGAGACCCTCGGGAGCACGACGGTCATCTGCACCGACAAGACCGGCACGCTGACCGAGAACCGCATGCGGGTGCAGGTGGTGGTGGCCGGCGGGCGGGAGTCCGATCCGGGCGCCGGTGTGGTCGCCGTCGCGGCGCGTGCGGGCGGCCTGGCCGCCGGGGGCCTGTGCTGCGTCGCGCGCCTGGGGGCCGACGGCTCGGGCGTGGGCGATCCCACCGAGGTGGCGCTCGTGGCCGC
>JALOLS010000182.1 GCA_025455865.1 Thermoleophilia bacterium | reverse complement strand
AGAAGGTGGGCCCGCGCGAGATCAAGCTGGTGCTGATCGGGCTGCTGGTGCCGAGCCTCGTGGTCCTGGTGACGGTCGCGGTCTCCGTCGCGACCGCCGCCGGCCGGGCGTCGGTGTTCAACGCCGGCCCGCAGGGCTTCTCCGAGGCGCTCTACGCCTCCACCTCGCAGGCGAACAACAACGGGTCGGCCCTCGCCGGCTACGGGGCCACCGAGATGTCGACCACGCTCGGCGGGATCGCGATGATGCTCGGACGGTTCCTCCCGCTGCTCTCGGCGCTGGCCGTCGCGGGGTCGCTGGCCGGGGCCCGGCACGCCCCGCCGTCCGCCGGCACTCTGCGGACCACCTCACCGACGTTCGTCGTGACCCTCATCGGCGTCATCCTCCTGGTGGCCGGGCTCACCTTCTTCCCCGCCCTGGTGCTCGGCCCGGTCGCGGTGCAGATGTCGGGGACGCTGTTCTGATGGCCGTCCGCGCGCTCCGGCTCATGGGGACCGCGGCGACGGCGATCCTCCTCGCCACGATCGCCCTGGGGGTCGCGTATCCGCTCCTCGTGACCGGCGCCGCTCAGCTCATCGCCCCGAACCGCGCGGACGGGAGCCTGGTGCGGGTGGACGGGCGCGTCGTGGGCTCACGGCTGGCCGCCCAGGCGTTCACCTCGCCGGGCTACTTCCAGCCCCGGGCCTCGGCGTCGGGCTACGACCCGTCGGCGACCACCTTCGCCAACCTCGGACCCAACACCCGCGCGCTGGGACGGGAGGTGGCCGGTCGCCTCGCGCAGGTTCTTCGGCGCGAGCGGCCCTATCTGCCCGGCCTGCGGGCGGCCGACCTGCCCGCGGACATGGTCACGACCACCGGGTCGGGCATCGACCCCCACATCACGCCCCGCAATGCGCGGATCCAGGCGGTCCGGGTCGCCGCCGTGCGCGGCCTCGGCGTGGAGGAGGTGCTTCGTGCGGTCGAGGACCACACCGACGGGCGTTTCGCCGGCGTGCTCGGCGAGGCCGGGGTCAACGTGCTGGAGCTGAACCTGGCCCTCGACGCCCGCACCGGACCTCCGCGGCCGTGAGCGAGGTCCTGTCCGTCCGGTCCGTCCGCCGGGCGAACCCGCTGTTCACCCGCGCCATCGTGGTGCCCGCCCTGTGGTCGGCCGTCCGCAAGCTCGACCCGCGGGTCCAGGTGCGCAACCCCGTCATGTTCGTCGTGTGGGTGGGCAGCGTCATGACCAGCGCCGTGCTCGTGGGCGACCTCGCCCGCGGCGAGAGCGAGGGCCTGTGGTTCACCGCGCTCGTCGCGCTCGTGCTGTGGCTCACCGTCTGGTTCGCCAACCTCGCGGAGGCGGTCGCCGAGGGACGCGGACGGGCCCAGGCCAACGCGCTCCGGGCGACCCGTGCCGACCTGGTCGCCCGCCGGCTCATCGCCGGGGACGAGGTGCGGACGCCGGCCTCGGAGCTGAGTCCGGGCGACCTGGTGGTCTGCGAGGCGGGCGACCTGATCCCCGCCGACGGCGAGGTGATCGAGGGTGTCGCATCGGTGGACGAGTCCGCCATCACCGGCGAGTCGGCCCCCGTCATCCGCGAGTCCGGGGGCGACCGCAGCGCGGTCACCGGCGGCACCCGGGTGCTCTCCGACCGCATCGTGGTCCGGGTCACCCAGGAGCCCGGCGCGAGCTTCCTCGACCAGATGATCTCGCTGGTCGAGGGGACCGCCCGCCGCAAGACCCCGAACGAGATCGCGCTCAACATCCTCATCGCGGGGCTCACCCTGGTGTTCCTGGCCGCGGTCGTCGCGCTCCGGCCCATGGCCGCGTTCGCCGGCGCCGAGCCGTCGGTCACGATCCTGATCGCCCTGCTCGTCGCGCTCATCCCGACCACGATCGGGGCACTGCTGTCGGCCATCGGCATCGCCGGCATGGACCGGCTGGTCCAGCGCAACGTGCTCGCCATGAGCGGACGCGCGGTGGAGGCCGCGGGCGACGTGGACACGCTGCTCCTGGACAAGACGGGGACCATCACGCTGGGCAACCGCCAGGCGGCGGAGTTCCTGCCCGCCCCCGGGGTCGCGCCGACCCACCTGGCCGAGGTGGCCCAGCTTGCCTCGCTGGCCGACGAGACCCCCGAGGGGCGCAGCATCGTCGTGCTGGCCAAGGAGCGCTTCGGCCTGCGCGAGCGGGAGGAGGTGGGCCATGGGCTGGTGTTCGTCCCCTTCAGCGCGGAGACCCGCATGAGCGGCGCCGACACCGATGGTCGCGTCCTGCGCAAGGGCGCGGCGGACGCCATCGCCCGGTTCGTCACGGCCGGCGGGGGCCAGGTGCCGGCGGCGGTCACCGCCGACGTGGAGCGGATCTCGCGGGCGGGCGGGACGCCCCTGGTGGTGGCCGAGGGCAACCGGGTGATGGGGGTCGTGCACCTCAAGGACGTCGTGAAGGAGGGCATGACCGAGCGGTTCGCCCAGCTGCGGCGGATGGGCATCCGCACGGTGATGATCACCGGTGACAACCCCCTCACGGCGGCGGCCATCGCGGCGGAGGTCACGCCCCGAGCGCCGAGAGCACCAGGTCGATGAGCTTGATCCCGGCGAACGGGACCAGGATCCCGCCGAGGCCGTAGATCAGCAGG
>JALOLS010000181.1 GCA_025455865.1 Thermoleophilia bacterium | reverse complement strand
GATCTAGACGATACGCTGGTACTGCGGGTGGTTGGCAAACACGATGAAGCGTTGAAGAATCCTTAATGATGAACTTTTCCGTAGGATTCCTGGTCAAATTAGATGCTGCAGCAGATGATCTGGATTGATTGTTAAACCAGCTATCTGACCGGGATCAAAACCAAAAAAGAGTTGATTCTTGTATTGGTTGCATTATGCAACCATCCGTGATATACTTGGTGGAGAAAGGAATTTACTATGCCTACCCTCCACGTCCGCAGCGTTCCTGAAGACTTATACACCCGCGTGCAAAAGCTGGCGCAGAACAGCAGTCGCTCGCTCAGCGCCCAGGTTGTGACCATGCTTTACGAAGCTCTGGAAGAAGAAGAGCGCCGCCGTGAGCAGGGCGTCGCCTTGCTCGCCATCCGTCGCAGGCGCTTTGCGCCTCCTGCGAATGCGCCTGCCAGTGTTGAGTTGCTGCGTGAGGATCGCCAGCGGTGAGTTCGATCCCGGCGCGCTGCGTGGTCGATGCCAGCGTTGGCATCAAGCTTTTTGTGGATGAGCCGCTCTCGGAGCAGGCGGCCTACAGTGTCGACGCGCTCAACGTCCTCCTCCCCCACCCCTACCACCCGCTGTGGGGTCCGCTCACCGCGGAGCGGCTCGAGGCCCTGCCCGGCAACGTGTTCGAGAAGACGGCGTTTTTCGGCTGGGCCCTCCCGCTCGCGCTCGCCGTGCTCGCCTGGCGCCAGAGGCGCGACGCGGCGCTGCGGCCCTGGCTCCTGCTGTTCGCGGTGTTCTTCCTTCTGGCCCTCGGACCCGCGCTGCAGTGGGCGGGACGGTCGCTCGTGCCCCTGCCGGGGGCGTGGCTCGGGCAGGTGCCAGGCTTCGCGGGCTCGCGCGCCCCCGGGCGCTACATGGTCGTGGCCGCGCTCGCGCTCGGGGTCCTGGCGGCGCTCCTCGTGGCCCGGCAGCGCCGTCCCGGGCTCTGCGCCCTCGCCCTCGGCGCCCTCGCGCTGGTCGAGCTCGCTCCGTTCGGCGCCCCGGCGGTGGCGCTCGCGCCGAGCCCGGCGCTCGCTCGCCTCGCCGCCCGCGGGGGCCGCGGCGCCGTGCTCGACGTGCCCTTCGTCCACTCCGTCCAGCGCTACGTGTTCGACCAGGCCCGTCACCGTCGCCCGACGGTCGCCGGGTACATGGTCCGCTTCACGCCGCGCTACGCGGCGCACCCGAGCGACGTGCCCGGCTTCGACCTCATGCGCGACCCGGGGCGAGCACCGCTCCCGGCCGACCCGGGGCCGCTCGCCTTCGCGCTCGTCCGGCTGCTGGGCGTCGAGTACGTCGCCGTGCACCGGCGCTACGCGGGAGACGGGGCGGCCGCGCGCCTCCTCGGCTCCGGCCTGCCCCTCGAGCAAGTGGACGAGGACGACCAGGTGACGCTGCTCCGCCTCGACGCGCGGCGGGTGGCCGACGCCGACGCGGAGCCGTTCGACGCCGGGAGCCCGACCGCCTCGGGCCGACGCCTGACCCTGGGATGGAGCGCGGGCGGGACGAGGCCGGACGGGGTCGGCTTCCTGTGGAGCGAGGACCGTGAGGCCGCGCTGGCGCTCGCGCCGCCGCCGGGGGCGCGGGCCGTCACGCTCCAGCTGCTCTCCTACGAGGCGGCGGCGACCGGCCGGCGCATGCGCGCCGAGGTCGAGGCCGACGGCCAGGTGCAGGCGATCGACTTGCCCCGGGCCTGGGTCGAGGCGCGCCTGGCCGTTCCCCCCGGTCACTCGGGCCCGTGGGTCCTGCGCTTCCGCGCGCCGTGCTCCCGTCCGCGCGACGTGCAGCCCGGGAGCGCCGACGAGCGCTGCCTCGCCCTGGGGCTCGGCCGCGTGTCCTGGACGGACTAGCGCGAGCCGGCGACGGTGAACGCGAAGACGACCCGCTCGCCGGGCCGGCCCCTGAGCCGGAAGGCGACCTGGGCGGGCCCCACCTGCGCCGCGTCGCCCGCCACCACGCGCACGGAGCCGGGGACGACGCCAAGCGCCGACAGGTCGAACCGCCAGGTGCCCGCCTTGCCGGGCCCGTCCACGAGCGTCGCCTCGAATCGGTGGGCGCCGGGCCCGATCGGGACGGTGAACGTCTCGACGCCGGCGGAGGGGAACAGCGCCTGCGCGCCGTCGACGACGACCTGGCCGCGTCCCCCCGCCAGGGCGAGCTCGCTCACCCAGGCCGCCGCGGGGCCGGAGGACGAGACGTCGCGGAAGCACCGGCCGACCCAGCGCAGGTCGTCGACCTTGGAGTCGGCGCTCACGTTGCCACAGTTGTCCTCGGAGCGGGCGGTGACCGTGAACCGGTCCTCGGGGGCCGAGCTGCAGCTCGGCGAGGGCCAGGAGGCGCTGTAGGGCGACGACGTGTCGGCTCCGATGAGGTTGAGGGGGCCGCACACGCCGTTCGGGCAGTACTGCCAGTAGAAGCGCACCTCCTTGACCCCGGAGCCCGGCGAGGGGTCGGAGGCGGTCGCCTGGATGGTCACCGCGGTGCCGCTGATGATCCCCGTGGTCGGGGAGGTGATGGCGACCACGGGCCGCTGGTTCGGGGTCTCGCAGGCGGGAGTCGTGGTCGTGGTGGTCGTGGTCGGCGGCGGCGGTGAGAGTGTGGTTGTGGTGGTGGTCGTGGTGGT
>JALOLS010000113.1 GCA_025455865.1 Thermoleophilia bacterium | reverse complement strand
GGGCTAGGCCGTGGTACGCGAGGGCCTGGGGGGCCGCCAGCATCCTGGTGCTGTGGGGCGCCCTGCTGGGCGGCGTGCCGCTGTTCTGGGGCGCCCCGGGCGGTGACGACGCCTACTACCACACCATGTACGCCCAGCAGCACGCCCGGTGCTGGCGAGGCGGCGTCGCGTTCCCGCGCTGGTACCCGGACCTCAACGGCGGGCTGGGCGCCCCCGAGCCCAGGCCGCGCCCTGTACTGCCGCTGATCCTCCACGCGGCGATCGCCCTCGTGACCGACGACGCCGTGGTGACGAGCTCGATCGCGACCGTGCTCATCCCGCTGCTCGCCGGGCTCGTCGCCTGGCGCGTCGCGCGGGGTGCCGGCGCACCGGACCCGGTGCCGCTGCTGGCCGGGATGGCCTGGGCCGCGACGCCCTATCTGCTGGTCTCCCTCCATGCCCGCGCCGCTTTTCAGGAGGGCTGGGCGCTGGTGCTGCTGCCGTGGGTCCTCGGAGCCTGCCTGCCGCCCCGCCCGGCGTCGCCCCGGCAGGTCGTGGAGGCCGGCGTGGCGCTGGCCCTGCTCGCGGGCACGCAGCTCCTGTTCGCCTTCATGGCGGGGATCGCGATCGTGGTCGCGCACCTCGCCTCGCCCGAGAGACGGGTCACCCGGGTCGCCGGCGCTGCCGGGCTCGCCCTCGGGCTCGCGGCGGTCTCGTGGCTCCCCAATGTCGTCTCGCTGCTGCGGGTCCAGGGCGACCGCTTCGTCTCGGGGTGGTTCGACTGGCGCCGCCGGTTCCTGCTCGTGGGCGGCCAGCCGGACCCCGACCTGGCCGCCGACATGACCTGGGCGCTCGTGGGAGTCGTGGCGGCCTGCTGCATCGTGTCGGTGTGGGGCGGCCGCCGCGCCCGCCCGCTGGCGCTCGGGGCGCTGGCCGCGGCCGCCATGGCCACGCCGCTGGCGGTGCCGCTCTATGGCGTCCTGCCGGGCCTGGCGCTCATCCAGTTCCCGTGGCGCTGGCTCGGGGTGGCGTCGTGCCTGGTCGTTCTCGCGGCCGTGCGGTGTGGGCACCGCACCCTCGCCGCGGTCGCGCTCTGCGCGCTCCTGGCCGTGCCGGTGCACGCCTCGGCTTGGCGCTGGCGGCTGCCCGCCGGCGAGCCACTCCGGCCTTCGGCCGGGCCGCAGGCCGCGGCCCGCGCCGCCACCCGTTTCGGCGTTCCTCCCGTGCTGCCCTCGTTCCCGGCGACCGTGCCGCGCGACGTGGACCTGGCGGCGGCGCTCCGGGTCGCCGGTGCTGCCCGTCGGGCGCTCCCGCCGCCGGTGCCGGCCGGGCCGCGGACCTGGGTGTGGGACGTGGAGGTGCCTGTCGCGTCCCGGGTGAGCCTCCCGCTGCTGGTCGACGACGCCTGGGTCGTCGAGGTGGACGTCGAACCGACACGCTGGCGGGCGGCTCAGGGGCTGGTGGAAGTGGGCGTGCCGCCGGGGACGCACCGCGTGCTCGCCCGGCAGACCCTGCTGCCCGAGGACACGGCGGGGCTCCTTCTCACCGGGGTGTCGCTGGTGGCGCTGCTGGGGTGGGTCCTGGGCCGGGCGAGGGGGGCAGGAGGTACACCCGCAGGCTCCGGCCGATCTCGCCCACCAGCACCCCCTGATCCTCGAGACGGGTGAGGAGGCTGTCCAGCCGCCTGGCCTCCTCCGTGCGGCGGAGTGCCGCCAGATACGCGACCCCGGACACCCGCGTCATGCTGCTCACGGCGAAGTAGCCAGCCGCCGGCGGGATGCGCGCGGTGAGCGCGTCGACCGCCCCGGGGAGGTACACGTTCGGCGGCGTGCCGCCTGTCTGCACCAGCGCCATGGGACGCCAGCCCTCGGCCCCGGCTCGCCGGGCGAGGCGCAGCCAGTCCTGGTTCCAGTCCAGGTTGGAGTCGTTGAGGACGAGCCCGGCGCGTGCCCGCGAGCCGGCCAGCAGCGAGAGGTGCGAGATGTAGTGGGGGAAGGGCAGCACGGCCGAGCCTGCGAGCAGCACCAGCAGCGCGCCCCGGGCGGTCGCCCGCCACGACGCCGCGAGGACCGCGCCGGGGAGCACGAGGAGCGGCAGCGCGGGGAGCACGTGACGGGCCCCGATGTTGTACGGCGAGGTGGCGACCGCCAGGAGGCACGCGGCACCGGCCAGCCACGGGGCGAGCAGCGCCGGGGTGCGCGTTCGCAGTGCGGAGACGGCGCCGAGGACCAGGAGCGCGAGGAAGGGGACGCTCGTCTTGAGGGCCAGGGCGGTCGGAAAGTAGAGGGCGAACGGGCGGGTGCTCACCTCGCCGCAGAAGTAGTTGAGGTGGGCGCGCTCGCCCACCTCGCGGACGTAGGCGACGCCGAGGGCGTAGTGGGCGAGGGCGGGCTCCACCCGGGCGATGGACGCGAGCCGGCGGGTGATCGCCTCGGTGCCGGGGAAGAGCGTCATGTAGGCGTCGATCGTTGCCCTCTCCTCGCCGGGCCCGGCATAGCGCATGGCCAGGCGATAGCCCGCGAGGACCACGATCCCCGCCACCGCGAACGCGCCGAGGAGGCCGAGGATCGCACGCGCCCGGTCCCGCCGCAGGGCGTGCACGAGCACCCGGACGCTCACGATCGGCAGCAAGTAGACGGCCGAGAACTTGCTCAGGAGCGCGAGGCCGAGCATGGCACCGGCGGGCACCCAGCCGGGCCGCCTGCCACCGAGCCAGCGCTCGATCAGGTAGAGCGTGGCCGCCCAGGTGGCGGCCGCCGCCACGTCGGTGTGGACGACGAACGCGTGCCCGAGCACCAGGGGCTGCCCGGCGACGGCCACGAGGGCGAGCACTCCCGCCATGTCCCCGGCCGCGTGCCGGGCCCAGCGGTGGACCACCAGCAGGAGGAGCGCCAGGAACGGCAGCATCGCGAGCCTGGCCGTGCGCAGGATCGTCATCGCCGGGCGAGAGTTGGCGAACAGGAAGCGGTTCACCTCCGCGGTCAGGTCGCCGAGGCGCTCGACCGGTGCCCCGGAAGGCCCCTCGAGCCCGAGCGGCTGCAGCGCGGCGCCGGCCACCAGCTTGGCGAGGGGCGGGTGCTCGGGGTTGAGGTCGGCGTGCCCGTCGTGGACGTAGACCCAGGCGGCCAGCGTGTGATACGGCTCGTCGGCGGTGGCGGAGTTGTTCCAGCCGGCCGCCCCGGTCGCGAGGACCGCGGCCGCGATGACCAGCGCGGGCACCCAGGGCCTGGCCGACATGGAAGGGAGCCTCTCGACGAGCTGGGCCAGGCGTGTCCATGCCGCCGCCAGGCGAGAGGCGACGCCGCTCATGACGTCCCCCGGGGAACCCACAGCTCCGCCACGGGGGTCACGTCGACGCGCTGGAGGCCGAGCCGCCCGGCCAGGCGGCGGAGATCCCCGGCGGTGTCGGCGCCGGGGGAGACGATGACCGCGGCAGGCCTGGTCGCCAGGCGGGTCGCCAGCGCCTCCAGCTCGCCGGCAGCCGGGTGGTCGATGCCCGGGACGTACCACCCGGGGTGCGCGGCCGCCGAGGCCGGGTAGCTCATCAGGTCGAATTCGTCGCCGCCATGCTGGAGGTGATAGCCGACGCCCAGCCGCCAGACGCCGCCGACCACCACCTGGCCGCCGCCCGGAAGGCGGTGTTGGACTGCCTGCGCGAGCCGCATCTCGGCGCTGGGAGGCGAGCCGGCCCAGGCGACCAGGGCGAGTGCCGAAAGCGCGAGCCCGGCCGCCGCCAGGCCCAGCCCGATCGCCCGCGCGGCACGGGCGGGCGGGGCGGCAAGCAGGAGCAGGAACGGCAGCAGGAACACCACCTGCGTGCGGCCGGGGTAGAACACCGGGACGCCCGCGGAGGCGAGGAGCCAGAAGCCGACGACCGGGAGGGCGAACCCCGCCGCCAGCACACCCACGTGCGGTGCGCCGCGCCATGCCAGGGCGAGCAGGGCGACGACCGCGACGGCGCCGGCCAGCTCGACCGCCAGGGGGGGCGAGGGGAGATCGATGACGCCGCCGAAGGCTGCCGTCCCCGGCAGGTACCGCACGACGGCCAGGAGGCGGGACGATGGAATGGCCAGGCTCTCCCAGATGCTGGCCATCCAGGCGATGGCCGCCGGGGGCTGGGCGACCATGATCGGCACCCACGGCAGGTGCGATGCGAGACCCCCGGCGGCTGCCAGCAGCCCCGCCCGGCGGGCGTGGCGAGGCAGCAGCAGGCAGCAGGCGCCCATCGCCCCTGCGAGGATCACCCCGAGGCTGTGAACCCAGCACGCCAGTGCGATCGCGAGCCCGAGGCCCCGGGCGCCACGGCCGTCCCCGGCGAGACGGCTCACCCGCTCCCATGCCCACGCCGCGGCCGCCAGGAGCAGGCCGTAGGCCCGCCCCTCGCTGCCCCAGTGCACGGCCAGCGGGTGACACGCCAGGAGCAGCCCGGCGACCCAGGCCGCCCCGTCCCCCCACATCCGCCGCGCCGCCAGGACCGTCAGGACGACGGCCAGCACGCCCGCGAGCACCGCGAGCGACCTCGCCGCGGCGAGCGGCGGGACCCCGAGCGCGGAGACGGCGCGGGTGAGGACGTAGAGGAGAGGAGGCCCCGAGTCCAGCCGCAGGGCCGCCATGAGATCCCCCCACGAGAGCCGGGAGGCCCAGGCCGTGAAGTACTCGTCGTGCCAGGGCGGCCGCACCCACGCCGCCGCCGCCCGCAGCGCCAGGCCCGCGACGCCCGGCACCACCAGCACCATCCAGGACCGGCGCGAGGAGGGGATCACGGTGGCAGTGTCCTCGCCCATCTCCGCCACCGTCAATCCCCCGCCCGCATGGGAGGGCTCAAGGCTGCAGGCTCAAGGCTCAAGCTCCTCCGCCCGCCCAAGCCAGGGCACGCACCTCTCACGGGAGGGCGGGGGAGCCTTGAGCCGGAAGGTGCGACACGGTGCGTGGGTTGTGTGGATGCGCGGCAGGACGGCCGCGCGGGGTGGGACGATGCGGACCTTCAGACTGGACAGCACGATGTGGTTGCCTCGACGTCTCGACGAGGTGTTCGCGTTCTTCGCGGACGCCCGGAACCTGGAAACCCTGACCCCGCCGTGGCTGCACTTCCGGATCCTGACGCCGACGCCCATCGAGATGCGGGTGGGCGCGCGCATCGACTACCGGCTGCGCATCCGCGGCCTGCCGCTGCGGTGGCAGAGCGAGATCACCGCCTGGGACCCGCCGCACCGGTTCCTAGACGAGCAGCGGCGGGGCCCGTATCGCCTGTGGGTCCACGAGCACACCTTCGCCGAGCGCGACGGAGGGACCGAGGTGCGGGATCGTGTCACCTACGCCGTGCCGGGGGGGTGGCTCGTCGAGCGGCTGCTCGTCGGACCGGATGTGCGGCGCATCTTCGCGTACCGGCAGGAAACCCTGGCCCGTCTGTTCCCCGCGGATCCCCGATCGGGGGCGTAGAATCGACGATGACGGACCGCTTCAAGGCCGGTGTCGCGACGCGTGGCCGGGCAGCTTCCGCCGCGCTCGGTCGTCCGGCGCACGGCCGGGGCTTGCAGCATGTCGTCAGGGAGGGCTCGAGTCATGACCGGATCCCCCAAGCGCCGACCGGCACCGGGGCGTGGCGTGCGCACGCCCGCGAAGGACGGAGGAGCCAGGCCCGCAGGCTCGCGGGCTGCCAGGCGGCCGGCACCGGAGGCGCTTGCCTCCCGGGGAAGCCGCAAGACCCCTCCGGCGGCCACCCCACTTGCCGGCCTGCAGGCTGACCTGGGAGGGCTACGCATGGCCCTGGACGAGATCCTCGCCCGGGTGCGGAGCCGCATGGTGGCGCGGCTCGAGAGGCTGGAGCAGGCCGCTGCCGGTGAGCCGGCCCTCGCGGCGGCCCTCGTCGAGGACATGCGCGACGAGGTCAAGCGCGCGGGCATCGACCCCAGAAAGGGGCGGATGAAGGACCTGACCCGGCTCAAGGCGCTGCTGGATGCCCTCTGCGGGGAGCTCCCCGGTGGCGGCGAGTGACGCCGAGCCGGTGACGGCCCAGGTGCAGCGCGGATCCGCCCGCGCCGGCCCCGGAAAGGTGGAGGTCCCGGCCGACCTGATCCTGGAGCCCGCGGACTCGCTCGCGCTCGCGGCCCGCAAGATCCTGGCGCGCCAGGCGTTCCTGATGAACGCCCACCGCCCCGGCACGCTCGCCGGCAAGGACCCGGAGGCGCTGCACGACCTGCGCGTGGCGTCTCGGCGGGCGCGGGCCGCCCTGAGGCTGCTGCGAAGCGCCCTGCCCCCCGAGCGGATGGAGCTCTGGCGCGGCGAGCTGCGCTGGCTCGGCGAGCGCTCGGGCGTGGCGCGCGACCTGGATGTCTTCCTCGATCGGCTCAAGAGGCAGCTCCGGGAGGTGGGTGCGGAGCCCGATGTCCGGCGGGTGCTGGTGGGGGAGCCGCAGGCGGAGCGCCGCAAGGCCCGCGCCGCCCTCGGGCTGGCGCTGGAATCGCCTCGCGTGGCGACGCTGGTGCGGGAGCTCCTGGAGGTTCCCGAACCACCTCCGGAACTAAGGGAGGGCGTCTGGGCAGAGGGCTCGGCCCGGCGCCTGGCACCCGGCCTGATCCGCACGCCGATGCGGCGGTTGCGGGCATGGCGTCGCCGCCGGCCCGACTGGCTGACCGCCCGGGAGCTGCACGCCATCCGCATCGCCGGCAAGCGGGCGCGCTATGCGCTGGAGTTCTTCGCCGACCTGCTGGGCGGCGACCTGCGGGTGCACCTCAAGGAGCTCGTCGCGCTCCAGAACTGTCTGGGGGCGCACCAGGACGCCGTGGTGGCGATGGCGCGCCTCGGCGACCTGTCCCGGCACCGGGCGGCATCCGGAGGCACGCCGGAGGAGCTGGCGACCCTCGCGGCGCTCGTGCGGCTCGAGCGCGAGGCGATGGCGGCCCGGCGCCACGAGTTCGTGGAGCTGGGGCCGCGCCTGTTCGACCTCGCCGGGTCCATCGCCCGATCCCTCGCCTAGAAGCCGCCGCGCCTCGAAGGTGGGCCGCGCACTCGCAGCAGGCAAGGCCGAGCGCCTCGAAGGTGGGCCGCGCCCACCTCGTGGCAGATCAGGTGCTGGCTGTGACTCCGGAGAGCTCGTTGCGGGCAGACACGAGGCTGGCAGCGACCAGGACGAGAGTGCCGAGGGCGGCGCCCGCGAGGCCGGGCTCGAGGGCGGCGGGCAGGCTCGACCGGACCACCTCGAGGACCAGATCCACAACGGCGCCGGTGATTACTGCAGCCGCCACCGCGTGCCGGCGCGCCCCGGGCCAGGCCAGCCCGAGCGTCATGGCCGGCAGCAGCGCGGCCGTGAAGAACCCCCACCCGGCCACGCCCAGGAGCGCCACGGCGCGCTCGCTGGCCACACCGACCAGGGTGGCGGCGAGCCCCACCCCCACCGTCGCCAGCCGGGCGGCAGCGAGCCCGGCAGGCTTGCGCCCCGCCGCCCGGGGCAGGCCCCGCACCAGCGCCGCCGCCGCGAGGTTCAGGAACGACGCGGCGGTGGACATCATCGCGGCCAGCACCGCGGTGGCGGCGAGCAGCACGGCCCACGGCCCCAGCGACGTCATCACCGCGGGCGCGAGCTCGTCGGGCCGCCCGATGGCGAGGCGTCCCGTGGCCACGAGGGCGGCGCCCGCGAGCCCGACGCCGAGCCACACGGTCAGCATCGCCGCGAGGGCGCCGGTGAGCACCGCCGGCAGCCGCCGCAGGTCGGCGCGCCGGCGCACGAGCAGGAACTTCTGGACGTAGTGGGGCTGCGCCAGGGTCCCGAGGGCGAAAAGCAGATAGAGGCTGGCGGCGCGCCCGACCGGGAAGCTCCCGAAGCTCCCCAGCAGCTCGGGCCGCCGCGCGGCGAGGGTCTGGACCGCCACGGCCGGCCCGCCGGCCAGGTGGACGGCGGCCACGGCCAGGATCACGCCGACCGCCGCCATGACCGCCCCCTGGGTCGCGTCGGCGAGCAGACCGGCGCGCATCCCGCCGGCCGCGGTATAAGCCGTGGTGGCGGCCATAACGAGCGTCGCCGCGATCCAGCCCTGCACGCCCAGGAAGCTCTCCCCCAGTACCGCCGCGGCGCGAACCTGCACGGCCAGGGAGGCCACGCAGCCGATCAGCACGACGACGGACGCGGCAGCCGTGACGAGCCGGCTTTCCAGCCGGCGTCCCAGCAGCTCGGGGATGGTGAGCGGGCGGTCTGTCTCGTCCGTGACCAGCCGCTCCCCCAGCGCCCAGCACTGCAGGGCCCCGGTGACCGGCGCGGAGAGGATGATCCAGAGCGACCCGGCGCCGGCCACTGCGAACAGCCCGGGGCCGCCGACGAAGGTGAACCCCGAGACCGCCGCCGCGGTCCCCGCGAGGCCGGCCAGCCACGGTCCCGCTCGGTGGCCCGCCGCGAAGTACTCCCCGGCCGTGCCAGCCCGGCGCGCGCCCCACACCGCCAGCGCTGCGGCCGCCACGAGCAGCACCGCGAGCAGCGTCACGGGCGCTCCCCGAACGTCCGGGCGTACAGCCACGGCAGGGCGGGCAGGGGGAGCAGGAACAGCACCCCGAGCACCCACAGAAGGCCGGCCGTGACCTCGCCTCGCAGCCACCACGCCCCCGCCAGCCCCGCGCCGAGCCACACCGCGATCCCGAGGACGAGCCGCCGCCGTCTGGCTGACAGGCCGGGCGCCAGAGCACACGTGGCCGGCACGGCCGGGACGACGAGCGCCAGCAGGACGGCCGGCGCGCCGAGCGCCAAACCGAGGTAGGCCAGCGCCAGCCCCGCCGCCACGACCGGCATGAGCAGGGTGGATTCCTCGGCCCGGGGCGGGGTCTGGTCGGCTGGCACGAGGGCAGTCTACAATCCAGGGGCATGCCGGCGAACCTGACACCGCAGTACCGGGCCGCCGAGGCCAAGTTCAAGGCGGCGCAGAAGCCCGAGGAGCGGCGGCTCGCCCTCGAGGAGATGCTGGCCACCATCCCCAAGCACAAGGGGACGGAGAAGATGCAGGCCGAGCTCAAGCGCCGCATGGCGCGCCTGCGCCAGGACGAGGAGACCCGCACCCACAAGCACGGCCACGTCATCAAGGTGGAGCCGGAGGGCGCGGC
>JALOLS010000112.1 GCA_025455865.1 Thermoleophilia bacterium | reverse complement strand
CGGCGCGGGCATCGCCCTGGTGCGCGGGCGCGCGTGGGCCCGGTGGCTGGCCGTCGCGCTCGCCGGCCTGAGCGCGCTCCTGGGCTTCCTGTTCGTGCCCTACACGCCGTTCGGCTCGGCGCTCACGATCGCCGTGGCGGTCTTCGTGATCTGGTCGCTGACCCGCCCGGAGGCGGCCGCGTAGCCCCGCCCCGGGTCCTGCTGTTCGACGTCTTCGGCACCTGTGTCGACTGGCGCACCGGGGTGGCGCGGCAGGTCGCCGCGCTGTGCGGCCGGCGGGGGATCGGCGGAGTGGACCCCTTCCGGGTGGCCGACGCCTGGCGTGCCCGCTACCGCCCCCAGATGGACCGCGTGCGCCGGGGTGAGCGGCCGTGGGTGGACCTGGACGTGCTGAACCGCGAGTCCCTGGATGAGGTGCTCGCGGGGACGCCGCTCGACGTGGTCCCCGGGCCCGAGCGCGACGTGCTCGCCCTGGCCTGGCACCGCCTGGATCCCTGGCCGGACGTCGTGCCCGGCCTCACCGTGCTCCGGCGCCGGCACACCATCGCGCCGTGCTCCAACGGGCACGTGGCGCTGCTCCGGACGATGGCCGTCCACGCCGGGCTGCCCTGGGACCTGCTGCTCGGGGCGGAGACCGCCCACGCCTACAAGCCCGACCCGTCGGTGTACCTCGCCTGCGCCGAGGCCGCCGGGGCGGCGCCGGGCGAGGTGATGCTGGTGGCCGCCCACGGGGGCGACCTGGAGGCCGCCGCGGCCTGCGGCCTGCGGACGGCGTTCGTGCCCCGGCCCCGCGAGCACGGGCCGGGAGGGCCGGCCGACCCGGGGTTCGCGGGCGCCGAGGTGGTCGCGACGGACCTCATCGACCTCGCCCGTGCCCTCGACGGGTAGGCTCACCCACCCATGAAGCGCATCATGCACGCCGCCATCGCCCTCACCGGCGCCGGCGCCCTGGCCCTCACCGCCGCCGGCCAGGCCGCCGCCATCACCGCCCCGCCGGGGGTCCGGGTCGAGACGTTCGCGACCGGCATCCCGCAGGCCACCAACATCACGTTCGACGCCCGGGGCCGCGCCTGGGTGACCTCCGGCGGCAACGTGACCGTGCCGAGCGACGGGGTGTGGTTCGTGCCCCGCAAGGGCGCCCGGCCGGTCCACGTGGTCAAGGGGATCTTCACCGCCCTGGGGCTCACCTGGTACCGCAACGAGCTCTACGTGAGCTACGTGTACCCCTACACCCCGAACCCGGCGGTGACCTCCGGCCGGGTGACCGCCTACTCGGGCTTCGACGGCCGGCGGTTCCGCTCGTCGCGCACCGTCCTCAGGGACATCCCGATCGGCGAGCACACGATGGACTCCATCGTGCCGGGGCCGGACGGGCGGCTGTACGTCGGGGTGGGGTCGAAGTTCGACGCCCAGCCCTCGCCCGACCGCATCTCGGGGAGCGTGGTGAGCGTGCTCCCCAGCGGGCAGGGGCGGCGCCTGGAGGCCTACGGCCTGCGCAACCCCTACGGCCTGGCCTTCGTGCCGGGCACGCGGACGCTCCTGGTGACCGACAACGGCCGCGACGACCTGGGCTCGTTCCGGCCGCCGGACGAGCTGAACGTGGTCGAGACCGGGGGCCCCGCTCCGTTCCTGGGCTTTCCGCAGTGCTACGGACAGGGCGGCCCGGCCTGCCGGGGCGTGCAGCCGCCGCTCGCGAAGTTCCCGCCGCACGCGTCCTCCAACGGCATCGCGGTGGCCGAGCGGTGGGGCATGTTCGGCCTCTCGGCGTTCGTCGCCCAGAACGGCTCATCGCCCCAGTTCAGCGTCCGCACCGGGTCCAACGTGGTCCGCGTGGCCCTCGCGCGGCGGGGCGGGCGCTGGGTGTCGGTCGTCCGGCCGTTCGCCGCGGGCTTCCGCCAGTACGACCCGCTGGGCGCCGCGCTCGGCCCGGACGGCAGCCTGTACGTGACGCTGTGGCGCAGCGGGTCGGTGGTCCGCTTCGTCCCGCCGCGCCGCCCCGGGTCCTGATGGAGGTCCGCCGCCGCGCCGACGCGGTGCCCTTCACCACCACCGACGGCAGCACGATCCGCTCCCTGCTCGACCGGTCGGTCGCGCCGGTGCGGCAGCAGAGCCTGGCGGAGGCGACCCTCGGCCCCGGAGAGGCGACCGTGCGCCATCACCACAAGGTCGCCGAGGAGATCTACTACCTGATCGAGGGCGGCGGGACGATGGAGGTCGACGGGGAGACCCGGCGCGTCGTGGCGGGCGACGCGGTGCTGATCCCCGCGGGCGCCTGGCACACCATCGCCAACGACGGCGACGGGCCGCTCAGGCTGCTCTGCTGCTGCGCGCCCCCCTGGAGCGCCGAGGACACCCACTTCGAGTGAGGGTCGCACCCCCGTCGGGGGGCGGCCCGCCCTTGAGCGGGAGCGCGCGGTCGTCGACCCTGGGAGGCCGATGCGGCGCGTGATCGCGATCACCGGCCTCCTGGCCGCCCTCGTCCTCGCGGTGGCCATCGTCGCCTGCGGCGGCGGATCCGCCGGCGGCGGCGAGCCCGCCGCGCGGGCCGGCGACTTCCGCGGCTCGGGCCTGGACCCGGTCGAGGCCGCCCCGCCCCTCCGCCTGAAGGACGTCTCCGGCCGCACCGTCGACCTTGAGGACCTGCGCGGGAAGGCCGTCCTGGTCGCGTTCATCTTCGCCCGCTGCCCGGACATCTGCCCGCTGACCGTCGACAAGATCCGGGCGGCCCAGCGGCAGCTCGGCGCGGGCGCCCGGGACCTGCGCGTGGTCGGGGTGTCGGTGGACCCGGAGGGCGACACGCCGGCCACGGTGCGCAACTTCATCCGGGGCCACCGGATGACCGGCCGCATGGACTACCTGATGGGCACCCGCCCCGAGCTCGAGGCGGTCTGGCGCCGGTGGGGCGTCGCGGTGCAGCCGACCCCCGACAGCCCGGCGCTGATCGCCCACTCCGGGACGGTCTTCGGGGTGGACGCCGCGGGCCGGGTGGCGGTCATGTACCCCCAGACCTTCACGCCCGCCGACGTCGCCCACGACGTCCCGATCCTGGCCGGGGCCAGGACCTGACCGGCGGTCAGTCGGGGCGGCGGGCCACCGCGAACGCCTTGCAGAACGTGTAGCGGAAACCGGCCGGGCCGGATGCCGCCACCAGCCCGGTGCGGATGGCGTCCCCGAGGACCTGCTGGGCCTCCTCGGACATCTCGGCGGTCATGTGGCTCGACACCGCGTACACCCGGTCGGCGTAGGCCTGGGGGTCCTGGTGGCGGACCCGGACGTCCATCCAGACGTCCAGCGGGTCGAGCCCCGCGTCGCGGAGCCAGGTGTCCAGGTCCTGCGGGCGCACCTGGACGTGGTCGAACACCCCGACGAGCGCGGGCGGGAGCGGCGGCTCGGCCGCGGCCATGACCGCCTGCAGCTCGCGATCGGTCCCCCAGCCGCTGCACAGGATCCCGAGCACCCCCCCGGGGCGGAGCGCCCGGGCCATGGCCCGGATCGCCCCGGGCTTGTCGGGGAACCAGTGGAACGCCATCGAGCTGACGACGGCGTCGAACCCGCCCGGGGTCGCGGGCATCGTCATCACCTCGCCCCGGACCAGGGTCACGTCGAGCTCGGGCCGCGCGGCGGCCTTCGCGCGGAAGCGCTCGAGCATCCCCTCGCTGGGGTCGACCCCGGTGATCTCTCGCGCCCCCCGAAGGTCGGCCATCGCGAGCGAGGCGAAGCCGGTGCCGCACCCGACGTCGAGCACCCGGGGGAACGGGCCGGGGGGCATGGACTCCACCAGCCGCCGGGCGCCGGTCTCGTTGCGGCGGAGCACCTCGTCGTAGGCGGCGGCACTGCGGTCGAAGCTCGATGCGACGTCATCTCCCATGCCCGCAATCCTGCCACCCTTCGGGCGGCGCCCCACATCGCTAGGGTCCGCGCACGGTCGGTGGTCGCCCCTCGGGGCGCGCGAGAGGGAAGCCGGTGTGAGTCCGGCGCGGTCCCGCCACTGTGATCCGGGAGCGGCGCCGCCGGGCCCTCTGGGGGCCGGCCACTGGGGAGACCCGGGAAGGCGTGGCGTCGCGCCAGCACCGGAAGCCAGGAGACCTGCCCCGGCCGGAGCACGATCGCCCCCCGCGGACCTCGAGGAGCATCACGATGCGCACCCGGATCGTCCTGGCCGTCGCGGCCGTGGCGCTCGCGCCCGGCGCGGCGGCCGCCGCCACCCCCGCCGGCCGGGCCGCGGCCTGGCTCGAGCGCACCGCCCCGCCGGCGGCCGGCGGGCAGGCCGCCGACGCCGTCGTCGCCCTGGCCGCCGCCGGCCGGCCGCCGGCGCGCCTGCGCCCGCGCCTGGTGGCGCTCGCGCGCGTGGCGCCCGGCTACGCGGTGACCGCCGGCGCCGCGGGCAAGGTGGCCCTGGCCGCGGTGGCGGCCGGTGGCGACCCCCGCCGCCTGGGCGGGGTCGACTACCTGGCCCGCATCCGCCGTGCCTACGCCGCCGGGCGCTACGGGGCGACCGCGTACGACCAGGCGCTCGCGATGCTGGCCCTCCGGGCCGCCGGCGAGCCGGTGCCCCCGGGCGCGGTGAGCGCGCTGCGGGCCGCCCGGGGTCCCGGGGGCTGGAACCTCGACCTGCGGCCCCGGGCCGCGGACGACGTCTCGACGACCGGCCTGGTGATCGAGGCGATGCGGGCGAGCGGCGTGCCGGCGGGCGACCCGGGCCTCGGGGCGGCGCTGGCCTGGCTCACCGACCAGCGCAACCGTGCCGGCGGGTACGCCTTCGCCGGGGCGGGCGGGCCCACCGAGGCGAACTCGACCGCCTTCGCGATCCGGGCGCACACGGCGATGGGCCGCCCGGCGCCCGCCCGCACCCGGGCGGCCCTGGCCGGGCTCCAGCGGGCCGACGGCGGCGTCGACTTCGCCGCCGGCCGCCCCGGCAGCCGCCTCATCGCCACCACCGACGCGCTGGTGGCGTTCGCCGGCCGGGCGCTGCCGCCCCCCTTCCCGGCCCGGTGAGGGCCCTCGCCCTCCTCGCCGTCGCGGCCGCCCTCACCGCGGCCGGGTGCGAACGGCGCTCCGATGCGCCGGGTCCGGCCCCGGGCGCGCCCTCGGCGTCGCTCGTGGCCACCGCAGGCTTCGGGGCCGAGACCCTGCTGGAGGGCCGGGTCGCCGCCCGCGGCTCGGTGATGGACGCCACGCGGTCCCTCACCCCGGTCCGCACGGCGTACGGCGGGGGGTTCGTGAGCGGGATGCTCGGCCGCGACTCCGATCCGGGCGGCCGCCGCGACTGGTTCTTCTTCGTGGACGGCATCGAGGCCCCGGTCGGTGCCGCCGACGTGGCCGTGCGCGACGGCATGCGGATCTGGTGGGACTTCCGTGACTGGGCCGGGCAGGCGTCGGTGCGTGCGGTGGTGGGATCCTGGCCCGCGCCCTTCGCCGGACGTGCGGTGGCCACCGACCCGCCGCTCGCGGGCGCGCTGCGCGCCGCCGGTGCCCGCGTGTCGCCGGGCGCCGCCCGCTGGCGCGTGCGCGTGGGCGGCGACCGGGCCCTGCGGGCGCGGGACCCGGCCTGGCGGCAGGCGATGGACGACCCCGGGGCGGCGGGGCTGCCCGGGGCGGTCGAGGACGGGCGGGTGACCCTGCTCGGACCCGGCGGCGCCCCGCGGCGGCCGGTGCCGGGCGCCCGGGCCCTCGCGGTGCTCGTCGCCGCGCCCCCCGGGGGCGCCGGGGGCGCGCTGCTGGCGGTCGCCGGGCTGGACGAGGCGGCCGCCCGCGCGGCGGCGGCCCGCATCGCCCGCGACCCGTCCGTGCTGGCCCGCCGCTTCGCGGTCGCCTTCGACGGCGCCGGCGAGGTGGTCGGGGCCGCCGGGGTCCCGGACTGAGGTCAGGCGCCGGCGCCGCGGCGGCACGCGGCCACGTGCCCCGGGGCCCAGCGTGCGCAGGCCGCCCGCCGCGCCGCGCGCGACTCGTTGAGCACGCCCAGCACGGTGCCCACCCCCTCGAAGCACCGGGCGCGCCAGCGTCCGGGCGCCGCCGAGCACATGCGCTGGGCGCCGGCCCCGCCGGCGTCGTTGCTCACCATGTCCCGCGCCGCGCCGTAGAGGCACTCGCCCTCCATGGCGCCGGCCACCGCGCAGTGCTCGTGGATCTTCGCGGCGTCGCGCAGCGAGTTGCCGGAGGCGTCGCGCCCGAGGGACTGGAAGCAGGTGGCCACCCAGTCGCGCTCGGCCCGCCGGCACCAGCCGGCCGCCTTCGCCCAGTCCCACCCCACCGACGGGAGGACGCGGGACGTGACCATGAGATAGCAGTAGAGCTTGTGCCGCTCTGCCACGGCCTGGCAGGGATAGAGGGGGTCGTCCTCGCGCAGCCACTCGGAGGTGGTGCCGTAGGAGGAGGAGAGGTTCTCCATGAACACCCCCCCGGTGCACGATGAGCGGTCCCAGTCGGTCCGCAGCCCGTCGCACGCGGCGAGCGCCCCGGGCAGGTCGAGCCCGGTGCGGATCATCAGGCCGTGGCCCAGCCCGTGGACGCACTGGTAGGTGACGAAGGTGTCGTCGCGGATGTCATCCGCCGCGCACAGGTCGCGCGCGGCCTCGCCCAGGCCGTCGTCCGCCACCCCGGCGAACGCCCGCTCGAGCACCCCGTGGTAGTAGCCCGACCAGCAGGTGGCGGTGCCGGCCGCGAGCGCCTTCGAGACGTCGCCGCCGAAGCGCGCCAGGCCGCCGGCGCCGATCGAGTGCGAGATGCGGTGGCAGTCCGACGCGATCGGGCCGCCCTCGGCGATGCCCTCGTCCATGCGGGTGAGCGCGGCCCTGGGGCCCTGGCGGAACGCGACGTTGCCGAACGCCTGCTCCAGGCAGGCCACGTCGTCGCCGCACCCGTCGACGGTCGTGCCGTCGGGCCGGAAGGCGCCGGCGACCGGGGCGGATCCGCCGGTGGCGGTGGAGGCGGCCACGTACTCGGCCACGGCGGCGATCTCCTCGCCGGAGAGCCGGCCGGCGAAGGCCGGCATGCCCCGGCCCCCCGCCCGCACCTGGCGCTCGATCCGGGCGCGGTCCGGGCGGGTGATGTCGAGGTCCGGCCCGGCCGTGCCGGTCGCGCTCGCGGCCGCCAGGGTGTGGCAGCCGGCGCAGCCGGCCTCGGTGAAGACCGCCTCGCCGCGCAGCGCCGCCGCCGAGGCCCCGGGGTCGCCGCCCGCCCCGCCGCCGCTGCGGGCGACCAGCGCGATGAGCACCGCGGCCAGCGCGAGCACCGCGGCGGGGACGACCAGGAGCAGCACCTTCCGACGCACGGGCCCAAGGATCGCATGCGGGGCGCCCGGCCGGGGTGCGCGGGGTCTACGGTGCCGGGATGCCGCCCGCCCCCGACGACGAGCGCTGGATGCGCCGCGCCCTGGCCGAGGCCGCCCGCGCCCCCGGTCACGGGGACGTGCCCATCGGCTGCGTCGTCGTCCGCGCGGGCGAGCTGGTGGGCGCCGCCTGCAACGAGCGCGAGCTGCGCCAGGACCCGACCGCCCATGCCGAGTGCCTGGCCATCCGGGCCGCGGCGCTCTCCCTCGGGGGATGGCGGCTGCCCGGGAGCACGCTGTACGTGACCCTGGAGCCCTGCCCGATGTGCGCCGGCGCCATCCTGCAGGCCCGGGTGGAGCGGGTGGTCTACGCCGCGCCCGACCCCAAGGCCGGCGCGGCCGGGGGCGCGGTGGACCTGCTGCACGACGCACGCCTGGCCCCCCGCCCACGGGTCGAGGGCGGCGTCCTGGCCGGGCCGGCGGCCGACCTGCTCCGTGCGTTCTTCGCCGAGCGGCGCGAGCCCGGGGCCGGCCGCGGGCCGGACCGGCATGCCGATCGGATCCCGTGACACCGTGACCGGGCGCGGCGGTGCGGCCGGAGGGCGCTGGTAGCATCGCCGCGTCCGCGACCGAGGAGTCTCATCATGCGAAACGGACGCCGGATCGTCGGCGCCGCCATCGTCGCCGCCGCGCTCTCCGCGCCCGCCGTCGCGACCGCGGTCCCGCCCGTGGCGGCCCTCCAGGACGACCGCCTCCCCGTGGTCCCGCTCGACCAGATCGACGCCCGGCTGGACCTGATCCGGGCCACCAACGCCAAGGTCGCCCGCGTCGACCTGTTCTGGTCCGAGATCGCCACCCGCAAGCCCCGTCAGCCGAGCAACCATCGCGATCCGGCCTACAACTGGACCCGGGCCGACCGGATCCTCGGCGGCCTCACCGCCCGCGGGATCCGCCCCATCGTGAGCGTCTACTCGACCCCGCGCTGGGCCGCGGGGGTCGCGGCCCCCCGGGGCCAGGCGTTCAACCCCCAGATGCCGAAGAACGCCGCCGACTTCGGGAACTTCATGCAGGCGATGGCGACCCGCTACAACGGGCGTCAGCCGGTGCCGGGCTACGGCCAGCGGGTCACGGCGCGCCACTTCGAGATCTGGAACGAGCCCAACCTGCAGCTGTTCTTCCGGCCCCAGTACCGCGGCCGGACGCCGATCTCGATCACCAACTACGGCAAGCTGGTCAAGGCGGCCACCCCCAAGATCAAGCGGGGCAACCGCTCGGCGCAGGTCATCATCGGCGTGACCGGCCCCAAGGGGAAGAGCGACCGCACCGGCCAGGGCACCATCGACTGGATGCGCGGACTGCGGGCCCAGAACCTGCCGTTCGACCACTACTCCCAGCACATCTACCCCGCGGCCGGCCCCCGGCAGGCCACCCCGGCCATCCCGAGCTGGAGCACGATCCCGACGCTCCTGCGGGAGCTCGACCAGTTCAAGAACGGCCGCAAGCGGAAGATGTACATCACCGAGGCCGGCTACACGACGGCCACCACGCCGTTCCGCAAGGTGCGCGTGACGTTCGCCCAGCAGCGGACCTACCTGCAGCAGATCTGGTCGCTGCCCACCGTCCAGCAGCCCCGCATCCCGGCCATCGTGTGGTTCAACCTGCAGGACAACCCGGCCTGGCCCGCCGGCCTGCTGACCTTCAACGGGACCCGCAAGCCGAGCTACGCCGCGTTCCAGCAGATCGCCCGCCAGAGCCGGGTGCCGGCGGACCTGAGGCCCTGAGGGGACGGTCGAGTCGGTTGGGAGGCCGTCCCCGCTGATTGGCGACGGTCGAGTCGGTTGGGAGGCCGTCCCCGCTGACT
>JALOLS010000180.1 GCA_025455865.1 Thermoleophilia bacterium | reverse complement strand
ACCTGGTGGGCGGTGGGGGCGGGGGCGGCCGGGGCGACCGGCCTGGTGCTGGCCACGCTCTCGCCGGTGCTGATCGAGCCGATGTTCCAGAAGGCCCGCCCGCTCGAGGATCCCGGCCTGGAGCGTGAGGTGCTCGACCTGGCCGGCCGGGCCGGCGTGAGCGCCCGGCGCGTCCTGGTCAACGACGCGAGCCGGCGCACCACCGGGGCGAACGCCTACGTCTCCGGCCTCGGGGCCAGCCGGCGGATCGTCCTGTTCGACACGCTCCTGCGCGACTTCCCGCGCGACCAGGTGCGGTTCGTGGTGGCGCACGAGGTGGCGCACGTCGCCCGCCGGCACATCCTCAAGGGGGCGGCCTGGAGCACCGCGCTCGCGCTCCCGATCGCCCTGGGGGCGTTCGCGGCGGTCGGCTGGCGCACCGGCTTCGCGGCCCCGCCGCCGGGCCCGGCCGGCGCGGACCTCGTGCTCCGGCGCATGCAGGTGGCCTCGGCCGCGTTCGGGCTGGCGGGGCTGGTGGCCGGGCCGGTCGGCGCCTGGGTGAGCCGCCACCACGAGCGCGAGGCCGAGTGGTCGGCGCTCCTGGCCACCGGCGACCCCGACGCGGCCATCGGGCTGCAGAAGGGCGTGGTGCGGCGGAACCTCAGCGTGCCCGATCCCCCGCGGTGGCTCCAGGCCTGGGCCGGGAGCCACCCGACGGCGCTCGAGCGCATCGCGATGGCCGAGGTCGCCCGCCGCCACGTGCCCTGATGGCCCGGCTGCTGCAGGTGGTCGCGGTGGGGCGGCTCAGGCCCCCGCTGGCCGAGGCCGGCCGCGAGTACGAGGCCCGCGTGGCCCAGATGGCGGCCTTCCGCGCCGACGAGGTGGCCGCGGAGCCGGTCCAGCACGGGCCCGACCAGGTCTTCCGCCGGGAGGGCGCGCGGATGCGCGACCGGGTCGCCGCCGGGGCGCACGTGGTGGCCCTGGACGTCGGCGGGCGCGCCCCGCGATCCAGCGACGCCTTCGCCGCCTGGCTCGGCCGGCGGGTGGAGGATCCCCGGCCCACCGCGTTCCTGATCGGCGGGGCGCTCGGCCTCGATCCGGCGCTCGCCCGCGAGGCGGATGAGCGCCTCTCGCTCGGGCCGCTCACCATGCCCCACCAGCTCGCCCGGGTGGTGCTCACCGAGCAGCTCTACCGGGGGCTGTGCACCCTCTCGGGCCACCCCTACCCGCGCTGAGCCTGGATCCACCGCTCCCGCGGCGCGGATGCGCCCGGATCGCCGTCGCCATCCGGGTCCGGCCTTCCCCCGAGGGGTCACCCTCCGGGTGCGCGGCCGCCCCCGCCTGGCTCGGCGCCCGGACGCCCCGCATCCACGAGCCGTCGGTGGATCCAGGCTTGACCGCCCCTCAGCCGGTGTTCCGCAGGCCGGCGGCGATGGCGTTGATCGTGAGCAGCAGCACCCGGCGCAGGCGCGGGTCCTCATCGCCCGCGCGCAGCCGCGCCAGGAGCTCCGCCTGCAGGCGGTTGATGGGCGCCAGGTGGCGGTGGCGCACCTCCAGGGTCCTTCGCAGGATCGGCTGCTGCTCGAGCAGCCCCCGGGCCCCGGTGAGCCGGAGCACCTGGCCGACGGTGCGCTGGTGCTCGTCGCGGATGCGGTCGAGCAGATCGTGCCGCTCCCGCGGGACGAGCCGCTCGACGTACCCGGCGGCGAGGTCCAGATCGGTCTTGGCCAGCGTCATCTCCACGTTGGAGACGAACGCCCGGAAGAACCCCCAGCGCTCGTACATCTCCTGCAGGACCGGCCCCGCGCCCCGCTCGCGGGCGGCGGCCAGCCCGCTCCCCACGCCGTACCAGCCGGGCACGATCTGCCGTGACTGGGTCCAGCCGAACACCCACGGGATGGCCCGCAGGCCGGAGATGTCCTCGCCCCCGCCGGGCCGGCGGGCGGGGCGCGAGCCGATGTTGAGCGCCGCGAGCTCCTCGACCGGCGTCGAGGCCAGGAAGTAGCCGACCAGGCCGGGGGCCCCGACCAGGCCGCGCCAGGCCGCGTGGGCGGCACCCGAGACGTCGTCCATCGCCTGGTCCCAGCGCGCGAGCGCGGCCGGCGACTGGCGCGGGGTGGCGTGCAGGAGCGACGCCTCGAGCGCTGCGGCCAGGGCCACCTCCAGGTTGTGGCGGGCGAGGCCGGGGATGCCGTACTTGTCGGCCACCACCTCACCCTGCTCGGTGATCTTGACCTCGCCGTCCACCGCCCCCCAGGGGAGGGCGAGGATGGCCGCCCCGGTGGGGCCGCCGCCGCGGCCCACGCTGCCGCCCCGGCCGTGGAAGAAGCGCAGGCGCACCCCGCGGGCCGACGCCACGTCGCGCAGGCCGCGCTGCGCCCGGTGGATCTCCCACTGCGACGTCGCGATGCCGCCCTCCTTGCACGAGTCGGAGTAGCCGAGCATCACCTCCTGCAGGTCGCCCCGCAGCGCGATCATCCGCCGGTAGGCGGGGTCGTCGAGCAGGCGGGTGAGGATCTCGGGCGCCGCCTGCAGCTCCCCGATGGTCTCGAAGAGCGGGGCCACGCCCACCCGGGCCACGCCGCCGGGCACGTCCACCAGCCCGGCCTCGCGCAGCAGCACGCAGGCGGCCAGCACGTCGTCCGCGCCGCGCGTCATCGACACGATGAAGGTCTCGACCGCCCCGTCGCCGTGGCGGTC
>JALOLS010000179.1 GCA_025455865.1 Thermoleophilia bacterium | reverse complement strand
CCGCCCTCCTGGAGTTCGGGAAGTCGGTGGCGGGGTTCGACGAGCGGCTCGAGGGCGAGCTCGTGCTCCGGGGCTGGTTCACGGAGGCACCCGGCAAGGCGACGGGCCGCTGGCTGCTGATCGGCGGGGCGGAGGTCGTCGCGGCCTTCGTCGCCTTCATGGTCGGCTCGACGCTGCCGTCGGGCGGCTTCACGCTCCTTGGGGTGGGGCTCGGCGCCGCAGGCGCCTTCACGCTGCTGATCGCGACCGCGATGCCCGCGCGCACGCTGTCCGGCGCCACGCTGAAGGCGATGCTGGCGGCCTACCGGCGCACCCTGGAGGCGACGCTCGCCGGGGCCCGCTCGATGGACCAGGTGGTGGTGGAACCGCGCCTGGCCTGGCTCGAGACACCAGATCGAGCGGTCGTCTGGGCGGTGGCCCTCGGCCTGCAGCATGAGGCGGAGGAGGTGCTGAAGCGGAGCCTCGAGGACCTGCGGGCCGGGCGGACGACCTCCGCCTACCTGCCGGCCTGGTATGGCTCCGCGAGCACCGGCGGTTCGGGTGGGTCGGGGGCGTGGGGTGGCGTCGCCCCCGGGCTGATGGCGGGATCCGCGATCCCGAACCTCGGCGGGATGTTCGCGGCCCTGGGCACGATCGGGAACACGCCGTCGTCGTCCGGCAGCGGCGGCGGGTTCTCGGGCGGCTCCTCGGGCGGTGGAGGCGGCGGCGCCGGCGGCGGGTTCTGACCGGCGGCGGCGGGTTCTCACCGGCGGCGATGTCCGACCGGCGGCGGGTTCTCACCGCCGGCGGGTTCTGACCCGGTGCGGCCGGCCCGCTTCGTGCGGCCTGCCCGCTTCCGCTAGACTCGGGCCATGGGTGCCGTGGACACGATGGAAGTCTTCTTCGAGGAGCTGAACGCCGGCGCGCGCGACCGCGCCGTGGCGCTGATGGACGAGCGCGTCGAGATGCGCGTCCACGTCGGCGACAGCGCGCGGACGCTGCGCGGCTTCGACCAGGTGAGCGGCTGGTTCCTGCGTGCCGACGCCGGCCTGAAGATGGTGCCCGGCGAGGTGAAGGACATGGGCAACACCTGGCAGGCCGACGTGCTCGTCCTGCGGCCGGGCGCCCCCTCGCAGCACCTCGACGCCGCCTTCCGGGTCGAGGCCGGCAAGATCACCTCGATCAACCTCACGCCGCGCAGGTAGCCCGGGCGGATCCTCCGCGCCGTGCCGCCCGCCCGTCCGGCGCGGCCCGGGGGACACACGCCCGGCGGATCTTCGCCCTACGGCGCCGGGGTGATCTCGGCGTCGACGATCTCCGATGGCAGCGGCTGCGGGATCACGATCTGGTCGCCGATCGCGATCTGGTTCGGGTTCGTGATGCTCGGGTTCGCCTCGAGGATCTGGTCGACGGTCACGCCGTACTGGGCGGCGATCTTCGACAGCGTGTCGCCGGCGGCCACCGTGTGCACGACCTGCTCCGGGGTGGGCACCGGCGTGGGGCTGGGCTCGACCGTCGGGACGACCGAGGCCGACGCCGCCGGCGTCGGGCTGGCCCCCTCGCCGCCCCCGCCGAGCCCCCGAAGGAGGGCGGGTGCCGCGAAGAGGCCGACGCCCACGAGCAGGACGATCAACGCGTACAGCGCCGGCCGGGGGAGACCTCCACCGCCGCGCGACTTGAGCGTCGGATAGGCCTCGGACCGGCGCGGCTGCTCCCAGGAGGGGGCGGCGGGGTCGGTCCGCTGCCCGCGCGAGCCGCCCGCGACGCGCTCGCTGCCCGGTGCGACGGGGGCATAGCCAACCGGAACGCGGCGCCCCTCGCGGACCGGCCGGCGGTACGAGGGCTCGGCGTAGGGCTCGTCGTCGGGCTCATTGGTCGTGTCGCCGGGATCCCAGGGCTGGTCGTCCGTCCACGTCGGCGGGGTGGCCGCACGGCCCCCGCGCCGGCCGGCGAGGAAGGCCGGGGCGTCGGCGGGGGGGAGCTGGGCGGCCGCGGCGGGACCCGCGGCACCCGGCGCGCCGTCCTCCTGGGACGCCGCGTCCATCTCGGCGCCGTCGTCGTCCGGCAGCTGACCCGCCGCGGCCGCACCCGCGGCCGCACCCGCGGCCAGCCCGGCGGCCCCCGCCCACGGCGGGGGAGCTGCCCAGTCAGCGTCCGACCGGCGTGCCGCCGGCTCCGTGGGGCGACCCGCCGATGGATCGAGCGCGGCGGGAGCGCTCTGGGCGGGCGAGGCACTCGGTGCTCCGCGCGGCGCGGCGGCGGGTCCCCGGAGCGAGCGCGCCGGTGACTCGGCCTTCGGCGGGGCCGCCTCCCGCCGGGCCCAGTCGACGAAGGTCGGGCAACCCGGGAACGACGCGGACAGGCAGTAGGCGGCCTGGTGCGCGAGCGCCCGCGGCGCGGCCGGGCTCTCCGCGAAGCAGCGGTGGCGGTGCTCGGGGACCGGCGACCGGAAGTCGCGGTCATCGTCGAAGGCGACGAACGGGCAAACGATCTGCGGATCGGCGGTGCGCTCGCTCACGGCGGGATGATACCCGGTGCGCCGGGGTGCTCACCCGTGACCGCCGACCCTTGACGCCGTGCGGTCGGCAGCGCTTACTGCACCACGATGCAGCAGGCTTCCCGGACTCTCGGCGGCATGGCGCTCGCCCTCGCGCTGGTGACGAGCGGATGCGGCACGGCGAACCCGTCGTCACTGCCGGCGACGG
>JALOLS010000178.1 GCA_025455865.1 Thermoleophilia bacterium | reverse complement strand
CGACCAGGCCAGGGGAGGCCCGATGATCCGGATCGCCGGCGCACGGCGGGGGGTGCACGACCAGGATGAGGCGCTCGCCTTCTCCACGCAGCGGGTCGGCATGATGGTCCAGGCCGACGTGACCCTGCCGGAGCCGGGGGGCTTCCGGTGGCTGACCGCGAGCCCGCCCCAGCAGCCCGACGTCGCGATCGTCCTCATGGAGATCCCCGGGCCCCCGAGGATGGACGAGCAGGCCGGCGCGGAGGTCCGCGGGCTCATGTCCCGGGGGCTCGCGGGGACGATCTTCCTGGAGACCGACGACTGCCGGGCGAGCTGCGAGGAGCTGCGCGGCCGCGGGGTGGAGCGCATGCCCGCCGCGGTCTGGCCGGGTCGCGGCCGGCGGGCGGGCGGTCCCCCGGGGCGCGCTCAAGCCTCCAGCCCCCGGCGCCGATCTGGAATGTGCAGGACTCCGCCCTCCGGATGAGGGCGGGGCGGCAGGACCCTTCCGCGCGAACGGAGTTGACATGGACGTCAACGCGATCTCCGCCGCGCCCCCCTCCGGCAGCAGGAGCGCGCCGGAGGCCCCGGGCGCACGCCCCCGCCCGGCCCCGGCGGCCCCGGCCCGCCCCGGCCCGGCGGCCGGCCGGCCCGAGCCCGAGCCGCCCGAGCCCGACCTCAAGTTCACCCTCCAGAGCGCCGATGCGCAGGCCAGGTTCCAGGTGCACAGCGCGTCGAACAGGGTGATGGTGACGATCTACGACCGCCAGACCGGCGAGGTCATCCGGGAGATCCCGCCCAAGCGGATCCTGGACATCATGGCGGCCATCACCGGGCGCGGCACGATGGTGGACGCCGCCGGGTGAGCACCAACGCCACCACCGGCCTGAGCGGGCCGGCCATCACGTTCAGCGGTCTCGGCTCCGGCGTGGACACCGCCTCCATCGTGTCCAAGCTGATGCAGCTCGAGCGGCAGCCGATCACCAAGCTGCAGAGCTCGAAGACCAAGCTCCAGGCCGAGCAGTCGATCGTCCAGGGCGTCAACGCCAGGATCCAGGCCCTGCGCGACCGTGCCGCCGACCTGCTCTCGTCCGGCGCCTTCGGCCTGCGCGCGGCGAGCACGACCGCCGCCACCGTGGCCACCGCGACCGCATCGGCCGGCGCGGCCCGCGGCTCGTTCGACGTGAACGTCACCGCGCTGGCCAAGGCCCACACCATGGCCTCGGGCGGCACCGACACCGCGCTCGGCGCGACCGGCCTGCCGGCCGACGGCGACACGCTGACCGTCACGGTCGGCACCACCACCAAGACCGTCACGTTCAGCGGCGCCGACACCCTCCAGAAGGTCGTCGAGCAGATCAACGCCCAGGCCGGCGAGGTGGTCGGCGCCTCGGCGGTCACCGTGCGCGACGGCACCGGGACGGCGCACGAGAAGCTGATGCTGGTCTCCGACACCACCGGGGCCGGCGGGACCATGACCGTGGGCGGGACCGCGGCGGGCGGCTTCGCGCTGGCCGACACCCAGGCGGGGGCCGACGCCCAGCTCACGGTGAACTCGGTCCCGGTGAGCGCCGCCGGGAACACCGTCGCCGACGCCGTCAGCGGCGTGACCCTCGCCCTGACCGGGGTGGGGGCCACCACGATCACGGTGGGCACCGACGGCACCGGCATCCAGCAGAAGGTCCAGGCCTTCGTCGACGCCTACAACGCCGTCGTCGACGAGGTCGGCAGCCGGACGAAGTACGACGCGGCCACCAAGACCGCCGGCGCCCTGCAGGGCGAGACCTGGCTCACCGGCTTCATGGGCCAGATGCGCACCCTGGCCGGCTCGGCGGTCGGCAGCCTCCAGGCCGCGAGCGAGAAGTACGACTCGCTGGCGCAGATCGGCATCACCAGCGACCGGGGCGGGCGCCTCACGCTGGACGCCACGAAGTTCCAGGCCGCGCTCACCGCCGACCCCGGGCGGGTGGCCGACGTCTTCGCCAAGGAGGACGCGCTCGCCCCGAAGGACCTCCAGGACGGCGTGGCGGTCCGGATCAAGGACCTCGCGAACGCGTTCTCGACCGACGTGATCGCCAAGCGCCTCACCGGCTACACCGACCGGCTGAGCCGCATGGACAAGAAGATCGCCGATCTGGAGCAGGTGATGGTGCTGCGGGAGAGCCGGCTCAAGCAGCAGTTCGCCGCGATGGAGAAGGCCGTCGCGCAGTTCCAGACCCAGGGGCAGTGGCTGTCGCAGCAGCTCGGCTGACCGGGCGCCGCATGACCGCGTGAGGGGGAGACCGTGAACCAGGACTACTCGCAGTACATGGCCCGCGCCGTGCAGACGGCGAGCCCGGGCCAGCTCGTCGTCATGCTCTACGACGGGTTCCTCCGCTTCTGCGCGCAGGCCGAGGAGGCGCTCGCCCAGGGCGACGTCAACACCGCCGGCAACCGCCTGACCCGCGCGGCGGACATCGTGAACGAGCTCAGGATCTCCCTGGACGTCGAGCGGGGCGGCGAGATCGCCGTGAACCTCTCCTCGATCTACGTCTACGTGGCCGAGTGCCTGATGCACGCCCGGGTCCGGCGCGACCCCGAGCGGATCCGCGAGGCCCGCCGCCACATGGCCGAGCTGCGCGCGGCGTGGGCCCAGATCGCCCAGCAGCGCAAGCCCGAGGTGGCGCGCACCGCGCCCGCCATGGGGCTGAACCTTGTCGGGTGAGGACGTCCTCGCC
>JALOLS010000111.1 GCA_025455865.1 Thermoleophilia bacterium | reverse complement strand
CTGAATCCCCGCTTGGAGGTTCTGTGGTTTCTGGGCCCGGACCAGGGGCGCGGTGTGCGGCTTCAGCGTCCCTCGCGGTTCAGGCGCCGGGTGCCCGTCCCCCCGGGCCGCGAGGCGCAGTGGTCAGGCGGTCGAGCAGACGGTCGGCGGCGGTCGGCGGGTCGAGCTCGCGGGCGAGCACCAGATCGACCAGCGCGCCCATGAACGCCGGGTCGGCGGCCTCGTCCAGGCGCCGGGCCAGCCGCTCCAGCACGAGCGCGCGCAGCTGGCGGTCCATGCCGGCCGCGCTCCGGGCGGCCAGGCGCCCTTCCCCGGCCAGGAACGCGCGGTGCTCTCCGACCGCGTCCCACAGCTCCGGGATCCCGGTGCCGTCGAGGGCCTGGGTCATGACGACCGGGGGCGTCCAGGGGCCCGCCGGCACCAGGCCGAGGGCGGCCTCGAGCTCGGCGCGCAGGAGGTCGGCGCCCGGCCGGTCGCTCTTGTTGATGACCAGGAGGTCGGGGATCTCCATGAGCCCGGCCTTGATCGCCTGGATCGAGTCGCCGCTGCCCGGCATGAGCACCAGCACCACGGTCTCGGTGAGGCTCTGGACCTCCACCTCGTTCTGACCTGCGCCCACGGTCTCCACCAGCACCACGTCGAAGCCCGCGGCGTCGAGCACGATCACCGCGTCGCCGGTCGCCTCGGCCAGGCCGCCCAGGTGCCCCCGGCTGGCCATCGAGCGGATGAACACCCCGCGGTCGAGGAAGTGGTCGCTCAGCCGGATGCGGTCGCCGAGGACGGCCCCGCGGGTGAACGGGCTGGTGGGGTCCACGCTCACCACCGCGACGGTGTGCCCGTGCCGGCGAAGGTGCCGCACCAGGGCGCTGATGAGCGTGCTCTTGCCGGCCCCCGGGGATCCCGTGACCCCGATGCGCAGCGCGCGCCCGGCGCGCGGGTGGAGCGCCCCCACCACCTCGCGGCCCTCGGGGCCGAGCCCCTCGACCATGCTGATGGCCCGGCCGACCGCGCGGCGCTCGCCGCGCTCGACCCCGGCCAGGACGTCGGCCACCCTCATGCGGTCACTCAGCCGGCGAGCGCGCCGGCCATCGCCGCGAGGAGGCGGTCGGTCTCCTCCGGCAGGCCCACCGTGATCCGGATGCCGCCGGGCGCCCCGAACGCCCGCGCCGGGCGCACGATGACCCCGCGCTCCAGCAGGGCCCGGTTGATGAGCGGGGCCCGGTCCTCCCCCACCTCGACCAGCAGGAAGTTCGCCTCGGAGGGCAGCGGGTCGAGCCCGAGCGCGCGCAGGCCGTCGGCCATGCGGGTCCGCTCGGCCCGGCAGAGCGCGATGCGCGGGGGCAGGTGCTCGTCGGCCTCCTCCAGGCTCGCCAGCGCGGCCGCCTGCGCGACGCCGTTCACGTCGAAGGCGTTGCGCACCCGGTGGAGCGCCCTGACCAGCCCGGCCGGCCCGAGCAGGTAGCCCACCCGCAGGCCGGCCAGCCCGTAGGCCTTGCTGAAGGTCCGCATGACCACCAGCGGGCGCCCCGCGCGGACGAGGGCCGCGCCGTCGTGCCCGCCCTCGGGCAGGTACTCGAAGTAGGCCTCGTCGAGCACGGGGAGCACGTGCGGGGGAAGGGCGTCGAGGAGGCGGTCGAGGTCGCCCTTCGCGACCGCCGCCCCGGTCGGGTTGTTGGGGCTCACCATCACGCAGAGCTTGGTCCTGGGGCCGACCGCGGCGGCGAGCGCGTCGAGGTCATAGGCGCCGTCGGGCCCGAGCGGCACCCCGCGCCAGGCCGCGCCCATCATGAGCGCGCCCTGCCGCCACGACAGGAACGACGGCCACCCCATGACCAGCTCGTCGCCCGGGTCGAGCACGGCGAGGCACAGCAGCTTGATGAGGCTGTCGACGCCGTTGCCCGGGAGGATGCGCTCGGCCCCGACGCCGAGGCGCGCGGCCAGGGCGTCGCGGAGCGCCCACGCACCGGGGTCCGGGTAGCACCGCTGCCCCCCGGCCGCCGCGGCGATGGCGGCGATCGCCCCGGGCATGGGCGGGAAGGGCCCCTCGTTGGAGGCCAGCTTGACCACCGACTCCAGGCCGAGCTCGCGCTGCACGTCCTCGACCGGGCGCCCGGGCTCATAGGGGTCGACACCGGCGAGGGCCGGCCGCAGCAGGCCGGTCGGGAGGTCGGGGGAGGTCGGCACGGGCGGCCGATCGTACCGCCGCAGCTACACTCGCGCTCGTGCCCGGCCCCTCCGACCCGTCCGACCTCGGGCTCTTCCCTCTCGGGCTCGTCCTCCTGCCCGGCGAGCGGATCCCCCTGCACGTGTTCGAGCCGCGCTACCGCCAGCTCTACGCCGACTGCGTGCTGGAGGACCGCCCCTTCGCCGTGGTGCAGGCGGTGGACGGCGGCATCGCCCGGGTCGGCTGCAGCGCGCGGTTCGCCATGCTCGGGCGGCGCTTCGCCGACGGCCGGATGAACGTCACGGTGATCGGGCTGGAGCCGGTCGAGGTGCTCGAGGAGACGTCCGGGCGCCTGTACTTCTCCGCCCGGGTCCGCCCGCTCCAGGACGACCCGGCCGAGGTCGACGAGGCCCGCGCCGCACGGGTGCGCGAGCTGTTCGCCCGCCTGGCCCGCGAGGTCACCGGGGCCGACGACCCGCCGGAGGTGCCCGACGACGTGCCCCTCTCCTATGCGGTGGCGGGGGCGGTCGAGCTGGAGCCGGCGGCCAAGCAGGAGCTGCTGGAGCTGCGCGTGGAGAACGAGCGCCTCGACCGCGTCGAGGGCCTGCTCACGGTCGCGCTGGAGGGCGCCGACCGGGCCCGCGTGGCGTCCGAGCGGGCCAAGACCAACGGGCGGGTGACCCTGTCGTGACCCCGGCCGGCGTCGGGTTCGCCGCGGCGTGCCGGCTGGTGTGGGTCGAGGGGCCGGACGCCGAGGGCTTCCTGCAGGGGCTGCTCACCGCCGACCTCCTCGGCATGGCCGACGGCGAGGCGCGCCGCGCGCTGCTGCTCACCGCCAAGGGCCACCTGCTCTCGCGCATGCGGGTGGTGCGCGAGGCCGAGGGCGCCTACACGCTGGTCGCCGACCCGGCGCCGGCGGGCGATCCGGCCCCCAGCCTGCAGGCGCACCACGTGAGCGAGGACCTCGAGGTCCTCGGGCCCGAGGACGCCGAGGTCGCCGTGCTCGCGGGCGTGCCGGCGGCGCGGGCGGCGGGCGCCGGCGATCTGGTCCTGGACGGCCTGGTGCCCGGGACCCTGGAGGTCGTGACCGGCGACGCGCGCGCGGCCATCGCCGCGCTCGGCCTGGCCGAGGGCCCGGCGGCGGACCTCGAGGCGCTCCGGGTGGCCGCGGGCGTGCCGCGCGTCGGGGTGGACACCGGCGGGGCCACGTTGGTCCAGGAGGCGGGCCTGGAGGGCTGGGTGTCGTTCGCCAAGGGCTGCTACCTCGGGCAGGAGACGGTGGCGCGCCTGCACTACCGCGGCCACGCCAACCGCACCCTGCGCGGGATCGCGCTCGCGGGGCCCGCCGCGGTCGGCGCCGCCCTGCGGGCCGGCGGCCGCGAGGTCGGGCGCCTGACGAGCGTCGCCGCCGGGCCCGGCGGGGCGGTGCGCGGGCTGGCCACCGTCCGGCACGAGGTGGCCCCGGGCGACCCGGTCGAGGTCGAGGGCCTCCCCGCCCCGGGCCGGGTGGTGCGCCTGCCCTTCCCCGGCTGAGGGACGCCGGCCCGGCCGGTCTTGTGTCCGGCCGGCCGCCTGCCGATTGAGGGCACGAACCCGGTGTGCGGAACGGAGGGGGGCGCGATGGCGACGGCGACCGAGACGGCGGAGGGCACGATCCAGCTGGTGGTGTTCGCGCTGGCCGACGGCGAGTACGGCCTGCCGATCGAGCACGTCCAGGAGATCATCCGCTACGCACCCCCGCGGCCGCTCCCCGAGGCGCCGCCCGGGATCGAGGGCGTGATCGACCTGCGGGGGCGCATCGTGCCCGTGGTCGACCTGAAGGCCCGCTTCGGCCTCCCGCCGGACCGGCCCGAGACGAGCAGGATCGTGGTCGTCGAGGTGGCCGACTCGGTCATCGGCGTGGTCGTCGACGAGGTGGCCGAGGTGCTGACCGTCGGCCTCGACCGCACCGAGCCGCCCCCGCCGGTGGCGGCGGTGAACGCGCCCTACCTGGACGCGGTCGCCAAGGTGGACGAGCGCCTGCTGGTGATCATGGACGTCGACCGCCTGCTCGGCGACGTCGGGTAGCCCGGCGGGCCCCGACCGGGCCGCCCGCCTCAGACGGGAAGCTCCTCGGGGACGACCTCGGCCACGCTGAGGGCGTCCCCGCGCACCACCTCCACCGGGACCGCGACCCCGATGCGCTCGGGCCCGATGGCCCCCAGGAGGTCCCCCACCACCCGCACGGGGCGGCCCGCGGCCGCGACCACCACGTCGCCCGGGCGCACCCCCGCCCGGTCGGCCGGGCCCCCCGGGACGACCTCGGCGACCTCCAGGCCGGCGGCGCGGCCGGTCGCCGCGCGGGCGCGGGGAGGGAGCGGCCGCGGGCCGACCGCGACCCCGATGTGGGCCCGCCGCACGCGGCCGTCGCGCATGAGGGCGGCGATGACCGCCCGGGTGTGGGCGACGATCGGGACGGCCAGGCCGAGGCCGACGCCGGCCACCGCCGTGCTGATCCCGACCACCCGTCCCGCCCCGTCGGCGAGCGCCCCGCCCGAGCTGCCCGGGTTGAGCGCGGCATCGGTCTGGATGACGTCCTCGACGACCCGGCTGACCTGCCCCGACCGGGTGGGCAGGGCCCGCCCGAGCGCCGACACCACCCCGGCGCTGACCGACCCGGAGAAGCCGTTCGGGTTCCCCACCGCGACCACGAGCTGGCCCACCCGCAAAGCGCCGGCGTCGCCGAGCTCGGCCGGCGGATGGCCGGAGCCCTCGGCCCGGACGACCGCGAGGTCCGAGAGCGGGTCCGCCCCGACCACCTCGAACCGCTCCTCGCGCCCGTCGGTGAACCGGGCCCGGCCGCGGGTCCCGTCGCCGGCGACGACGTGGGCCGAGGTGAGCAGCAGGCCGTCGGGGGTGAGCACCACCGCGCTCCCGGCCCCCGCGAGGACGCGCCCGCCCCGGCCGGGGCGGCGGACCCGGAGGGACGCGACGCTGGGCGTGAGGCGGGCGGCGACCGCACAGACCACCCGCGAGTAGGCGTCCAGCGGCGCCTCGGCCGGCGGCGTGTCGCTCACCCCGCCGCCGCCGGGCCGACGGGGGCCTCCAGGTGCACCTCCTCGACCCCCCGCACCACGACCAGGCCGAGCGGCCCGGGGACCGCGGGGTCGTCGAGCACCGCCTGCAGGTCGTCCAGCCCGCGCACCGGGCGCCCGGCCGCCGACACGATCAGGTCCCCCCGCCGCAGCCCGGCCCGCTCGCCGGGGCCGCCGGGGTCGACCGCCCGGACCAGCACGCCGTCGCGGTCGGGCAGGCCCACCCCGCGGCGCATCCGGCGGGCGACCCACGGGGGCGAGACGGCCGCCCCCAGCCGCCGGCCGGCGGGCGCCTGCCCGGTCGCCATCGCCTCGATGCGCGCGGCGAGCGCCGCGTCGGCCGGCACGGCCAGGATCAGCCCGGCGTCCATCCGCAGCACCGAGACGCCGACCAGGCGCCCGGACACGTCGACCAGCGGGGCGCCGGCCGATCCCCGGGGCAGCGGCGCGGTGTGCTCGACCACCCCGCGCAGCATCCGCCCACGCGGGCCGCGGACACCCGCCTCGGCCGAGGTCACCAGGCCCCACGACACCCTGAGCGCCCGGCCGCCCGGGCGGGCCAGGGCGAACACCGAGCGGCCCGCCGCGACCGGCGGGGCCGCGGGATCCCACCCCACCGGCACGACCCCGCCGGTGTCCATCTCGAGCACCGCGAGCCCGGACTCCGGGTCGGCGCCGGCCACCCGCGCGCCGGCCCCGGCGCCGTCGCCGCGCACGACCTCCACCTCGTCGCCGGCGGTGGCCCGCAGGCCGGCGAGCACCCGCCCGGGGGCCACGACCACCCCGGTCCCGCGGCCCCACCCGCGGCCGATCCCGACGACCGCGGGGCCGACCGCCGCCCCGATCCGGCCGACGGCCGACTCGACCGCCGCGAACACGTCTCCCGGATCCATCCGACCTCCATTGTTAGTTGCGATGTGCAAGTTACAACACACCGTCGTCCGGCGCCCCGGTACGATCGCGCGGTGGACCCCGCCGCCCTCGACGAGGCCCTCTCCCGCGTCGGCGACCGGTGGAGCCTTGCGGTGGTCGCCGCGCTCATCGAGGGGCCGCGGCGCTTCACCGACCTGCGGGACGCGCTCCCGGGGATCGCCCCCAACATCCTGAGCGCGCGGCTGCGCGACCTGGAGGGCCACGGGCTCCTGATCGCCCGCCCCTACTCCGCCCGCCCGCCCCGGCTCGCCTACGAGCTCACGAGCGCCGGCCGGGGGCTCGAGGGGCCGCTGCGGGCGCTCGCCGCGTGGGGCGCCGGACGCGGCGCGGGCGACCCGCCCCGCCACGGCTGCGGGACGCCCCTCGAGGCGCGCATGTGGTGCCCGGCCTGCGGGGTCGAGGCCGGCGAGGACGACGACCGGCCGGAGGATGCGGAGGTCAGCCGGGTCTAGGGCTGGCCCAGGGGGCCGGTCCAGGACGTCGCCCGACCCCGTTCCCAGATGCGCGAACGGCGCGCCGGCGCCGGGCGGGACCCGCCCCGCCACCGCGGGACGGGTGCTAGCGTCGGATCGTGGCCGACCGGACCCAGCGGGCGGCCGCCGCCCGGCGCTCGCCGGTCGTGCGGTTGCTCTACGACACCGAAGGCGACCTGCGGGCCCGCCGGGTCATCCTGATCATCGCCGCGGTGATCGGGGTCGCGACCGATCCCAACGTGCTGGCGGCCGGCGCGGTGATCATCTTCCTGGCCATCAAGCTCCCCCTGCTCGCGCTGGTGTGGTGGCTCATGACCCGCCACCAGGAGCGGCCGGGCGACCAGGCGTGGACCGGCCGCGAGCGGCGGGAGATCCTGGAGTACCTCGAGCGCCAGGCGCGCGAGAGCGTCGGGCGCACCGACGCCGTCTCGCGCCTGTCCTACCTCTCCCGGGAGGCGTGGCACGTCGCCGACACCGCCCCCGACGAGGAGCGCGCCCAGGCGGTGAGCGTGGCCGTCGCGATCGCGGGGCTGCGGGCCCAGGCCCAGGCGGCGAGCCGCAGAGGCGACTAAGGGCCCGTCCACAGAGTCGACCCGCCACCCGTCGGCTGCATCGCGGCGCACCCCGGCACCCACGGGATCACATGGACCACCAGTACATGTGACGTCCCCGAGGTCACCGATCTGCTGGCGATCCGCTCCCCGGGAGGCGGGTCCTGGTTCATGGACAGGCCCCTCGGGCCCCGCCCGGCGGCCGTCAGGCGAACAGGATCTCGTCCCCGGTCTCGCCCGCCCGCAGGCGCTCCCGGATCTTCTCGAAGGCCAGCTCGTGCAGGACCGGAACGAGATCCTCCACGGTGCCGGCCAGGGCATCGGGGTTTCGCGCCTGCACCCCCACCCGGCCGACGAAGCAGGTCTTGACCCCGAGCTCGCGGCCGTCCTGCAGCACGCGGACCTGGAACCCCCAGAGCATCGCGGGGGAGTCCGAGAGCGACGAGCGGACCGGCTCGGCGACCAGCTCGAACGCACCATTCTCAAGCTCGACTCGAACGTGAGACTCGCTCAGAGCGCCACCACCCTTCCGTCGTCGGTGATCCCCGCGGCTCCCCCGCCCCGCCTCGGGTCGCCCGCGGCCTCCAGTCCGTAGGGACCGAGGGCGGCGGCCGCGACACCCCCGAAGAAGAGGTTCAGCTCGTCCCAGACCCGGAGCTCGAACCCGTCGCCGGCGAGCGCCTCGACCGCGGCGGGCGGCACCCCGCCCTCCACGTCGATGCCCTCACCGCCCTCCGGATGCACCCGGGGCCGGTGCACGGCCGCCCGGGCGCCCGCGCCCGTGTCCACCATGGCCGCCACGGTCTGCAGGATGGCAGAGCGGAGGCGGTTGGACCCGGCCGACCCGACCGCGGCGAACGGCGCGCCGTCCTTGAGCAGCAGCGTCGGCGCCATCATCGAGGTCATGCGGGCGCCGGGCGGGAGCGCCCCGCATCCGGCCGGGTTGAGGTCCTCCTCGCCCAGCATGTTGTTGAGCAGGAACCCCAGCCCCGGGACCACCACGCCGGAGCCCGAGCCGTTCGAGGACGACAGGCTCGCCATGCCGCCGTCGGGGTCGATCGCGCTCACGTGCGTCGTCCCGGTCGGCCTCCGGTGGCGCTGGGCCGAGGCGATGGCGGCCCAGAAGCGCTCCAGGAACCCCTCGCTGCCCACCTCGCTCGCGAAGCCGGGGCTGCGCAGGGCGTTCGCACGGCGCCCGGCCCGCGCCACGCCGAGGTAGAAGTCGGTCTCCGACGCCGGCCGGGGGCGGCGGTCCAGGTCGTGCAGCGCCGCGGCCACCAGCACGCCGCCTGAGGCAGGTGGAGGGTTGGTGAGCACCGTGACGTCCCTGAACGTGAGCCTGACCGGGACGCGCTCCTCGACCCGGTACGCGGCCAGGTCCTCGGCCGTCACCAGCCCCGACGGCCCGAGCCCGTCCAGCAGCGCCGTCGCCGCCGGGCCGGTGGCCAGGAGGCCGGGCCCGTCGCGGCCGAACGCCTCCAGGGTGTTCGCCAGGTCGGGGAACACCAGGCGCTCGCCCTGCCCGCGCACCGTTCCCCGGGGCGCGTACACCGCCGCCGCCCCCGGCGTGTTGGTGAGCATCTCGGCCAGGATGCGGTGCAGGTGGGCCTGCTCGCGGGCGAGCACCACGCCGTCGCGGGCGAGGGCGGCGGCCGGGGCGACCAGGTCGGTGAGCGGCAGCCGTCCCAGGCGGCGCGAGGCCTCTCCGAGCCCGGGGAGCATCCCGGGCACGGCGACCGACGCGGGCCCGATGTGGAAGACCTGGTCGGCGCCGCCGAACGGCACGGTGAACGACTCGAGGTCGGCCGGGTCCAGGGCGCGCCCGCGGGGCCCGAGGCCGGGGACGGCCACGAAGAAGTCCAGCAGGACCGGATCGGCGCCGGGCAGGCGCGCGAGCAGGAACCCACCGGCGCCCGGGCCGGTGAGCGGGCTCTCGGCCACGGCGGCGACCAGGGCGGCGGCGATGGCGGCGTCCACCGCGTTGCCTCCCCGGGCCAGCGCCTCGGCGCCCGCCCTGGCGGCGAGAGGGTGCCCGGCGGCGACCGCGCCGCAGACGGGCGGCGGGGTCGCTACGCGGCCCCCTCCGGCGCTCGCGCCGGCCCGCCGTCGGGGGCGAGCGGCATGACCGTGGTCGACTCGCCCGGCGCGGGACCCTGCTCGGTCGGGGCGGGGCCGGCCTCGGTGGGCGCGGGCGGCGTGCGGGAGACCCCGGCGGAGAAGTCGGGGGCCTCGGGCGGCTCGGCGACGTCCGGTGCCCCGCCCAGGAGGGAGCGGCGCGAGGTGACGGGCGCGGGCGCGGCGGGCGGCTCCGCCCGGGCGGGCTCGGCGGCGGCGGCGACCGGGGCGGCGACGGGCTCGGGCCGCGGGGCCTGGCGCGACTCGCCCGCACCGGCCGGGGCGCCGCCCTGGCGGTGCGGGGCGCTGCGGCGGCCGGACAGGTTGGCCGCGACCACCGTGACCCACACCTGCCCCTCCAGGTCCGGGTCGATCGTGGCCCCGAAGATGATGTTGGCCTCGGGGTCGGCGGCGTCGGCCACCACCTGCGCGGCCTCGTTGACCTCCATGAGCGACAGGTCGGGGCCGCCGGTGATGCCCAGCAGGATGCCCCGGGCGCCGTCGATCGGGGTCTCGAGGAGCGGCGAGGAGATGGCGGCGATGGCCGCCTCGGTGGCCCGGTTGCCACCCCCGGCGTACCCGATGCCGAGCAGGGCGCTCCCCGCGCCGCGGATGGTGGTGCGCACGTCGGCGAAGTCGACGTTGATCAGGCCGGGGAGGGTGATGAGGTCGCAGATGCCCTGCACGCCCTGGCGGAGCAGGTCGTCGCAGACCGCGAAGGCCTTCACCATGCTCGTCCCGCGCTCCAGCACGGTCATCAGGCGGTCGTTGGGGATGACGATGACCGTGTCGGCCACGTCCTGCAGGACGGCGATGCCCCGCTCGGCCGAGCCCTGCCGCCGCGAGCCCTCGAACACGAACGGCCGGGTGACCACCCCGATGGTGAGCGCCCCGAGCTCGCGGGCGATCTTGGCGACGACCGGGGCGCCCCCGGTGCCGGTGCCCCCGCCCTCGCCGGCGGCGATGAAGACCAGGTCGCTCCCCCGCAGGGCCCGGCGCACGTGGTCCTCGCTCTCGCGCACGGCCTGCTCGCCGAGGGCGGGGTCGCCGCCGGTGCCCAGGCCGCGGGTGAGCTCCAGGCCGACCGGGATGGTCACATCGGCCTGGCTGGCGTCCAGCGCCTGCCGGTCGGTGTTGACCGCGACGAACTCGACGCCGCGGATGCCCGCCTCGACCATCCGGTTGACCGCGTTGCATCCGGCCCCGCCCACGCCGACCACCCGCACCACGGCCAGGTAGTTGTTCGGGTCGAAGCCGCCCGAGGGGGCGCGGTCCTCGTGCTCGGACGGCCCGCCGGGCGCCTCGGGCGCCGCGCCGCCGGTGCTCCGGAAGAGCTCGGCCAGGGGGCCCTCGCGCATGCTGGTCCGCTTGGCGCTCACCGGGCCTCGCCGCTCAGGGCCACGCCGGCGTCCTCGACGCCCTCGGCGCCCCCGGGGCCCTGGTCGCGCTCGACCACCTCGCGGGCGAGCATCCGGTACCAGCGCGCGGCCTGGCCGTTGGGGTCATAGGCGATCACGCTCTCTCCTCGCACCGGCGCCTCGGCGAACCGGATCGTCTTGCCGATGCGCGTGCGGTACACGACCGGACCGAAGTTCTCGACCAGGAGCTCCATGGCCTCCCGGCCGTGCAGCGTGCGGCCGTCGAACATCGTGGGCAGGATCCCGACGATGCGCACGTGGGGGTTCAGGTGCTCGTGCACCTGGGCCAGCGTGCCCTGGAGCTGCGCGAGCCCGCGCAGCGAAAGGTACTCGCACTGCACCGGGACGATGACCCCGTCGGCGGCCACCATCGCGTTGATCGTGAGCAGCCCGAGCGAGGGCGGGGTGTCGATCAGGATGTAGTCGTAGGCCTCCCTGACCGGCGCGAGCGCCCGGTGCAGCGCCCGTTCGCGCCCGATCATGCCGGACAGGGCCAGCTCGGCCCCGGCCAGCTCGATGCCGGCGGCGGCCACGTCCACCTCGCGGGCGTGGATGACCTCGGCGATGGACGACCCGCGCACCAGGACGTCGAACATCGTGACGCCGAGGCCCTCGACGTCGATGCCCTGGCTCATGGACAGGTTGCTCTGGGGGTCGAGGTCGACCGCGAGCACGCGACGACCCTGCTCGCGCAGCGCGACGGCGAGATTCAGGGTGGTGGTGGTCTTGGCCACCCCGCCCTTCTGGTTCGCCATGACCAGCACTCGGGCAGGACGCGGCATCGGGATCCCTTCTCGGGAGTCGACGAACCCTTGCGCGATTCTACGCGATGGCCCGGAGTCCTTTGCCACCGGCCCCCCTACTGCGCGGAAGGGCGGATCGGCAGGACCTCATCCAGGGCCACGTCACGGGCCTGGTAGCCCGCATCGCCGGCCGCGTCGATCATGATCTGCATCTGGGCCGGGTCGACCCGGGTCGTGGCGGTCTGGCGGTCCACCGCCGCCCGGATGACCGCCGGGGCGAGGGTCGTGCCGGACACCTCATCCAGGCGGCGGTTGAACGCCGCGCCGGCCAGGGCGGGGTCGCGCCGCACCAGGGCGACGGCCTCCGCGTTCGCCCGCTGCAGGGCCCGCACCAGATCCGGGCGCCGCTCGGCGAGGGCCCGGGAGACGACCAGGATCGTGGTCGGGGACCGCCCGTCGAGGACCTGGTCTGAGTCGAGCACCACGCGCGCGGCGCCGTCGGCCACCAGGACGCTGCCCCACGGCTCGGGGGCCATGGCCGCATCGACCACGCCGGTGGTGATCGCGCTGGCGAGCAGGGGGTTGCGCACGACGACCAGCGTCACGTCGCCGCCCTGGTCGGCGGGCTTCAGCCCGGCGCGGCGAAGCAGCTCGTGGAGCTGGAGGTCCTGGGTGTTGCCGTGGGCCGGGATGGCCACCCGCCGGCCGCGCAGGTCGGCGACCGACCGGATGCCGGAGCCCCGGGCCGCGATCAGGGTGGCGCCGCCCTCGTTGGCGCCGGCCGCGACCAGGATCTCGCCCGGCGCCCGGCTGAGGGCGGTCACCAGCGGCCCGGGCCCGACGTAGGCCGCGTCGATGGAACCGGCCAGGATCGAGCTCACGGCCTCCGGGCCGGAGATGAACAGCTGCGGGGACACCTTGGTCCCCTCCAGCTCGCGGTCGTAGATGCCCCGTTCCATGGCCACGATCGGCACGGCGTGGGTGACGTTGGCGAAGTAGCCCAGGCGCAGCTCGTCGCCGTCGGCCGCCCGCTCCCCGCCGCATCCGGCGAGCAGCGCCGCGGCGAGCGCGAGCAGCGCCACGGCGAACGCGAGCGCCCTACCGCGCACCCACGAGCCCCCAGCGGCGGTTGACCCAGCGCTCCAGCCGGGCGAACACCAGCTGCTCGAACAGGATGCCCACCACCAGGATGATCAGGATGACCGCCATCACGATGTCGATGGCGTTGATCTCGCGGCCGAGCTCGAGCACGCCGCCCAGGCCGGTGGTGCCGCTCACGATGATCTCGGCGGCCATCAGCGAGCGCCACGCGAACGACCACGAGAGCTTCAGCCCGGTCACCAGGCTGGGGACGATGGCCGGGAGCACCAGGGTGCGCTGGTAGAAGAGCCCCCTGGCCCCCATGGCCCGGCCGGCCATCTTGAGCGTGGGTGGGACCTGATGGATGGCGCCGTAGGTGGCGAGCGCCATGGGCTTGAACGTGCCGAACGCGGTGATGACCAGCACGGCGGTCGCGTTGAAGCCGAACCAGAGGATGGCCAGCGGCAGGAACGCGATGGTCGGGACCGCCTGAAGGCCGGCCAGCACCGGGCGGATGCCGTCCTCGAGGAACGGCACGGCGCCGGTGAGGAGGCCGAGCGCCACCGCGCACGCCACGCCGATGGCCCAGCCGGTCACCAGGCGCAGCAGCGTGTCCCACAGCGCCCCGAGCAGCTCGCGCTCGCGGATCGCGTTCTCCAGGGCGCCCAGCACGTCGCCCGGCGAGGGCAGCTTGTAGGCCGGCACCAGCCCGAGCGCGGTGACCAGCCACCAGACGACCAGGATGAGCGCGATGAACCACAGCTTGCGCACGGCGAGCATGGCCACGCGCCGGGCGCCGCGAGCAGCGCGGCTGGCCCCCGCCGCCCCCGGGGCCCCGCCGTCGGCCGTGTTCGTCGTCATGCGGCCAGCGCGTCGGCCGGCGCGAGGTCGGGGTCGCCCCGGCCGGCGGCCGCGTTGACCTCGCTGCGCAGGCGGTCGAGCATGTCCTGGCGGATGTCGACCAGGCGCGGGTCGCTCTCCTCCCGCGGGCGGGGCACCGTCACCTCGTATCGCCGCACGATGCGCCCGGGCCCGGCGGAGAGCAGGTAGACGGTGTCCGAGAGGAAGGCCGCCTCCATCAGGTTGTGCGTCACGAAGACGACGGCCGGGCGGGTCTCCAGCCAGATGCGCTGGAGCTCGTCCTGCAGCACCGTGCGCGTCTGGGCGTCGAGCGCGCTGAACGGCTCGTCCATCAGGAGGATCTCGGGCCGGAGCACGAGGGCCCGGGCGATGGCCACCCGCTGGCGCATGCCGCCCGAGAGCTCGTGCGGGTGGCGGTCGGCCACGCGGTCCAGGTGCACCATCTCGAGCGCCTCGGCCACGCGGGTGCGCCGCTCGGCCTTGGGGACGCGCTGGGCGCGCAGCCCGTACTCCACGTTGTGGCGGACGTTCAGCCAGGGCATGAGGGCCGCGTCCTGGAAGACGATCGCCCGCTCGCGCCCCGGGCCGCCGACCCGCTGGCCCATCGCCTCGACCGTGCCGGAGTCCGGGGCGAGCAGCCCCGCGGCCATCCCGAGCAGCGTCGACTTGCCGCAGCCCGAGGGCCCGACCAGGCTCACGAACTCTCCCCGGCGCACCTCGATGGTGGTGGGCGCGAGGGCCAGGCCCCGGTTGGGATAGGCCTTGCTGACGCCGTCGATGCGCAGCGCGAGCGGCTCCGCGGTCACGGGCGACTCCTGGGTCGGGAGCGGCGGGCCGGGGATTGGCGGCATTCCCCGGCGGGATCCGGGGCACACTAGCGGCGGGCCCGGGCGAAGTCAAAGCCCGCCTTATGCGATGGATCAGTCAGACCCGGGGTCGGCGCCCCGCCCGGATCACTCCGGGGGCAGCTCCAGGCGCCGCTCGCCGGCCCAGGCGGCGGCCTGCGAGCGCCGCTGGAAGCCGAGCTTGCGCAAGAGCTGGCTCACGTGGTTGCGCACGGTCTTCTCCGACAGGTGGAGCACCTCGCCGATCGCGCGGTTGGTGTAGCCCTCGGCGATCAGCGCGAGCATCCGCCGCTCCCGGTCGGTCAGGCCGGCGAGCTCCGCCTCGGCCTGGCGGGCCGAGAGCTGGCGGAACTGGTTGAGCAGGGCGCCGGTGGCCTTGGGGTCGAGGGTGGAGGCGCCGCTCGCGGCGTCGCGGATGGCCTGGGTCAGTCGCTCCCCGTCGGCCTGCTTGAGCAGGTAGCCGCTCGCCCCGGCCATGACCGCCCCCACGATCGCCTCCTCGTCGGAGTAGGAGGTGAGCATGACCACGCGGGCGTCCGGCTGCTCCTGCTTGATCCGCCGGCAGGCGTCCACGCCCGATCCGTCGGGCAGGCGGACGTCCATCAGCACGACGTCGGGCCGCAGCTGCGCCGAGAGCTGCACCCCCTCCCCCACCGAGGCCGCCTCGCCGACCACCCGGAAGCCCGCGGTGTGGGAGAGCAGCGAGCGCAGACCGATGCGCACCACCGCGTGGTCGTCGACGATCAGGACGCGGATGGGGTCGGACGGCGACCGGTTCATCGGGAGCTCACCTCGCTGGCAGGGGGGACGTCGACCTGATCGGGGGCCTCGAAGTCGAGGGGGATTGCGACGGACACGCGGGTGCCGCCGTCCGGCGCGGGCGAGACCTCGAGCCGGCCCCCGAGCCAGCGTGCCCGTTCGTGCATGTTGCGCATTCCGTTGCCGTGGCCCGGCTCGGCGGGGCCGCGATCGGCCACGAGCCCGCGGCCGCAGTCGGTGACCGTGAGCCCGAGCTCGTCCGGACGGAACTCGAGCGCCGCGTCGACCGCGCACGGGCCGGCGTGGCGGGCGACGTTGGCGAGGGCCTCGCGCATGATCTGGGCCAGGTGCTGGCCGGCCTCCTCGGGCAGGGGCCCGCTCGACTCCATGCCGCGGGCGCTGAAGCGCACCTGCATGCCCGTCTCGGCGGCGAAGTCCCGGGTCAGCGCGTCGAGCGCCGCGGCGATGCCGGCCGGGGAGTCCGGCGGACGGCGGAGCGCGTTGATGTAGCCGCGCAGCCCGTCGATGGTGCTGTTCAGGCTGGACACCACCGTGCGGACCTCCTCACGCATCTCGGGCTCGTCGATGCGCATCGCCAGCGACTCCAGGTGCAGCCCGCAGGCGTAGATCGACTGGATGGTCCCGTCGTGCAGGTCGCGGCCGAAGCGGGCCCGCTCCTCGGCGACCGCGCGGGCCCGGTCGAGGGCCTCGATCCGCTGTTTGGCCTCGACCTCGAAGATCTCGAGCAGCTTGATGACGGCGACCAGCATCCCCAGGCCGAGCAGGCCGCGCAGCAGCGCGAGCGGCAGGCTGGTGGCCTCGAGCCACCCCGCCGCGGTGGCCGGGCCGCCGGGCACCCACGGCGCGGGCTCCACCACCAGGCCGCCCACCACCGCGTAGACCGCCAGGCAGACGGCCGCGAGCGCCGCGTAGGGGCGGATGCCGGGCATCCCGGCGAGCTCCCGGCGCTGGCGCCAGAGCCCGACCGCGGACAGCAGCGCGCCCGGGAACAGCAGCAGGTAGCGGGCGGCGGCCTCGGCGGAGCGCTCCCAC
>JALOLS010000177.1 GCA_025455865.1 Thermoleophilia bacterium | reverse complement strand
CGACCTGGTGCGCGACCCCTGGGGGCTCGGGATCGTGGCCGTGTACGCGGTCAAGGAGGCGCCCTTCCTGGTGCTGCTCATGCTCGCGGCGATGGGGCGCGCGGTGCACGAGCGGGCCGAGGCGGCGGCGACCCTGGGGTTGGGCCCCATCGCGCTGGCCCGTCACGTGGTCTGGCCGGCCGTCCGGGCGCCGCTCGCGGTGGGGTGCCTCATCGTGCTCGCGTTCGTGGTCGGCGCGTTCGAGGTGCCGCTCGTGGTCGGGCCGACCGACCCGCCGATGCTCGCGACCTACGCGCTCGACGCGGTGCGCGTCGACCTGGTCGGCGGGCAGGCCCGGGCGGCGGCGGCGCTCCTGGTGGCGGCGCTCCTCAGCGTGGCCCTCGCCGTCGCGTGCGTGCAGGTCGCCCGGGGCCGGCGTGACTGAGCGGGCCCGGCGGGCGGCGCCCGCCGTCGTGGTCGGCCTCCTGGTCGCGCTGCCCTTCGCGGGCCTGGCCCTCCAGGCGCTGGCCGACGTCTGGCGCGCGCCGGCGCTCGTCCCCCAGGAGTGGGGGCTGCGCGGGTTCCGGGTCGCGTTCGCCGAGGGCGCGGCGGGGGAGGCCCTGGCCCGCTCGGCCGCCGTCGCCGCGGCCGCCACGGCCATCGCCCTGGTGCTGGCCTGGCCGGCCGCCCGGGTGCTCGGCCGGCGCCCCCTGCGCCGCTCCTGGCTCGTGCTCACGGTGCTCGCGCTGCCGCTCCTGGTCCCGGCCTACGCCACCGGGCGGGGCCTGGCCGAGTGGTTCATCCGCCTGGGGCTCGCCGACTCCACCGCCGGGCTGGTGCTCGCCCACCTGACCGTGGTGCTCCCGTACGTGGTGCTCGCGCTGGCGCCGGCGTTCGGGCCCCGGGTGCGTGAGCGGGAGGAGATGGCCGACGCCCTCGGCCTCGGCCGGGTGCGGCGGCTGGTCCTGGTCAGCGTGCCCGCGGTGCTCCCCGACCTGGCGGTGGCCGCCCTGCTCGGGATGATGGTCTCATGGGGCCAGTACGGGCTCTCGCTGGCCGTGGGCGGGGGGCTGCCGACCCTTCCGGGCGTGCTCGTCCCCTTCGTCGGGACCGACCCCCAGGTCGCGGCGGCGCTCGCGCTCATCCTGCTCGCCCCGGCGGTCGCCGCGGTGGTGATCGCCCTGCGGCTGGCCCGGGCCCCGGCGTAGGCCCGGCGGTGGGCTCGGCATCGGGGAGAGCCCGATGCCGATGGCGGCGGGCACGAGCGCGGCAGGCGTCGCGGCCCGCGGTGGGCGTCCGGCGCGGGTCTGCACCGCGCCGCACCGGATCAGCCCGGCAGGTCCACGGTGCGGGCCGGGATGAGCTCCACGCGCACGTCGGTCCCGCTCAGGCCCGCGGCGTCCAGGCGGCCGCGCAGGGTGGCGGTGTCGGGCTCGGGGAGCGGCCCGGCCAGGCGGATCTGCACGACGCCGAGCTGCGTGGAGACCGCCGTCACCTCCCAGCCCGCGGCCTTCCCCCAGGCGTTCGCCGCGTCGCGGGCCCGGTCCTCGGCGGTCGCCTCCTGGGCGATGCGGACCGATGTGCCCACCAGGGGCACGCTGATGGCCAGGAGCGCGATGGCGATGACCGCGATCGCCCGCCCTCGGTGGACGCGGGCGGAGAGGGTGCCCGGGGCGTGCCCGGTCGCCACCCGCTGGACCTGGGCGATCGCCATCACGACCAGCCCGCTCGCCAGGATCGCCGTCACGTTGGTCCCGAACAGCAGCAGGGCACCGAGCGCCTGGTCACCCGAGCCGGACTCCAGGGTGAGCCCCACGACCGCGAGCGGGGGCACCAGGCTGATGGCGATCGCGACTCCGGGCAGGGTGTCGGAGATGTCCGAGCGCACGAGGGCCACCGAGCCGACCGCCCCGGTCGCGAGCGCGGCGATCAGGTCGATCACCCGCGGCGAGACCCGTCCGGCGACCTGGGAGTTCACGTCGGCCAGCACGTCGTAGCTCGCGGCCAGGCCGAGCAGGTAGCCGACGGCCACCACGCTCGCCGCCCCCGAGGCCACCAGCGCCACCGAGCGCAGCAGGTTGTCGCGGTCGGCCAGGACGACCGCGAGCATGGTCCCGAGGATCGGGGTCATGAGCGGGGCCACGATCATCGCCCCGATCACCGTGGCGGTGGAGTCGGCCATGACCCCGGCGCCCGCGATGACCGCCGAGAGCAGGAGCAGCAGCCAGAAGCGGCTGAGGCGCCGGCCCCGGTCGGGCCCCTCGAAGAAGAGCTGGTCGCGCATGCGCGCGACGTCGGCCGCCGTCACTCGGATCACGGCGGGGAACCTACGCGCCGGCGGGCTGCCCCGCGGCCCCTTCGGCCGGCCGGCGGGACCGGGACCCGCTCCGCCGCCGCGCCGTCGACCGGCATCTGGCCGCGCTCGCGGTCCGTGACGCCGATGATGTCCGGCGCGTGCCGGAAGACGGCCGGGAACGCCGGGCCCGGGCCAGGTCGCAGGCGGGACGCCCGTGGTCCGGCTCCGCCTCCCGCCTGGCAGGATGCCCGATCATGGCGGACCTGCCCGGCTCCACCCGGATCCTCGTCCCGATCCGGACCATCCTGCTGCTCGGCGGGGTGTTCCTGCTCGGGTGGGGGCTGGTCTCGATCGCCGGGACCCTGCTCATCGTCTTCACCGGGGTCTTCCTGGGCATCGTCTTCGAGTACCCGACCCGGGCGGTCGAGCGGCGGCTCAGG
>JALOLS010000110.1 GCA_025455865.1 Thermoleophilia bacterium | reverse complement strand
TCACGTCACGAGCAGCCCGAGGTGCTCCCGCAGTTCATGCACTTGTAACAGGACCCCGAGCGGATCATGGTCCAGCCGCAGGAGCCGCAGATGGCCCCGTCCTGGTCGATCCGCACCGAGAGGCCGGCGCCCTGGGCGAGCCCCACCGGGAGCGCGGTCTGCCCCGGCGTGGGGGACGGGTCGTGGGCGTGGACGGTCCCGTTCACCGCGGCGGGCTCCGACGACACCGTCACGGTGCCGTCCTCCTCGAGCTCCGCCCGCATCTGGGCGGTGATGATCCCGACCTGCCGCTTCTCCTCCTCGGTCAGGAACTTGGAGGAGAGCCAGCGCACGACGTAGTCGACGATCGACTTGGCCATCGGGATGTCGGAGTTGCCGGTGAAGCCCGAGGGGTCGAAGCGCATGTGGCTGAGCTTGTCGGCCAGGGTCTGCAGCGGCACGCCGTACTGCAGCGCGAGCGACATGCAGATGGCCAGCGAGTCCATGAGGCCGGAGACCGTCGAGCCCTGCTTGGCCATCTTCATGAAGACCTCGCCGGGGCTGCCGTCCTCGTACATGCCCACGGTGATGTAGCCGTCGTGGTCGGCGATGCGGAAGTGGTGGGTGATGGCCTGCCGCTCGGCCGAGAGGCGCCGGCGGATGGGCCGGGCGGCCTGCGTCGCGGCCTGGCCCTGGCCCTGCCCCTCGCCGGCGTCCTTGCCGGTGGACAGCGGCTGGGTGCGCTTGGAGCCGTCGCGGTAGATGGCGAGGGCCTTGACGCCCTGCTTCCAGGCCAGCGTGTAGGCGCCGGCGATGTCCTCCGCGGTGGCCTCGTGGGGCATGTTCACCGTCTTGGAGATGGCCCCCGAGATGAACGGCTGCACGGCGCCCATCATCATGATGTGGCCGCGGTAGTGGATGGTGCGCTGGCCGTTGACCGGCGGGAACGCGCAGTCGAACACCGGCAGGTGCTCGGGCTTGAGGCCCGGCGCGCCCTCGATGGTCTCGTGCTCGTCGATGAAGGCGATGATCGCCTTCACGTCGTCGTCGGAGTAGCCGAGCTTGCGCAGCGCCGCGGGGACGGTGCCGTTGACGATCTTGATGACCCCGCCGCCCACGAGCTTCTTGTACTTGACCAGGGCGATGTCCGGCTCCACCCCGGTGGTGTCGCAGTCCATCATGAAGCCGATGGTCCCGGTGGGCGCGAGCACGGTGGCCTGGGCGTTCCGGTAGCCGAAGACCTGGCCGCGGTCGACCACGTGGTCCCACGACTCGCGCGCGGCGTCGAGCAGGGCCTTGTCGACCACCAGGTGGTCCGAGATCTGGTCGGCGGCCCGCCGGTGCATGCGCATGACGCCCATCATCGGCTGGGCGTTCTCGGCGTGGCCGGCGAACGGCCCCATCCGCTCGGCCAGGCGCGTGGACATCTCATACGCCCGCCCGGTCATCAGCGCGGTGATGGCCGCCGCGTACGACCGCCCGGTGTCGGAGTCGTACGGGAGCCCGTGCGACATCAGGAGCGCGCCCAGGTTGGCGTAGCCCAGGCCGAGCTGGCGGAAGTTCCGGGCGTTGCGGGTGATCGCCTCGGTCGGGTAGCCCGACCGCGCGACGATGACGTCCATCGCGGTGATGATCACGTCGATCGCGTGCCGGAAGTCCTCCAGCAGGAACTCGCCCTGCTCGTCCACGAACTTCATGAGGTTGAGCGAGGCCAGGTTGCACGCGGAGTCGTCCAGGTGCATGTACTCGCTGCACGGGTTGCTCGCGTTGATGCGGCCCGAGGCCGGGCAGGTGTGCCAGCGGTTGATCGTCGAGTCGTACTGCATGCCGGGGTCGCCGCAGACCCAGGCCGCCTCGGCGATCTCGCGCATGAGCTCGCGGGCCCTCATGGAGTCCATCACCTCGCCGGTGGTCACCGAGGTGGTGTGCCAGTCCGATCCGGCCTCGCAGGCCAGCATGAACTCGTCGCTCACCCGCACCGAGTTGTTGGCGTTCTGGAACTGGATGGACTGCCACGCCGAGCCGTTCAGCGACATGTCGTAGCCCATCTCGCCGAGCGCCCAGGCCTTCTTCTCCTCCTCGGCCTTGCAGCGCACGAAGTCCAGGACGTCGGGGTGGTCGACGTCGAGGATGACCATCTTGGCCGCGCGCCGGGTGGTGCCCCCGCTCTTGATGGCGCCGGCGCACGCGTCGGCCCCGCGCATGAACGAGACCGGACCCGACGCGATGCCGCCGCCCGACAGGTGCTCGCGGGAGGAGCGCAGCGCGGAGAGGTTGATCCCCGAGCCGGACCCGCCCTTGAAGATGACCCCCTCCTTGGAGATCCAGGAGAGGATCGAGTTCATCGTGTCCTCGACAGACAGAATGAAACAAGCTGAACACTGTGGGTTCTCCCGCATCCCCACGTTGAACCAGACCGGCGAGTTGAACGCGGCCTTCTGGGTCACCAGCAGGTGGGTGAGCTCGGCCTCGAAGGTGTCGGCCTCGGCCCGGTCGGCGAAGTAGCCCTCCTCCTCGCCCCAGGCCCGCAGGGTGAGCACGACGCGGTCGAGGAGCTGGCGCACGGAGCTCTCGCGCTCGGGCGATCCGAGCGCGCCCCGGAAGTACTTGCTGGCCACCACGTTGGTGGCGAGCTGCGACCAGGGCTTGGGGACCTCGACGCCGTCCTGCTCGAAGACGCTCTGGCCGCCCTCGGAGGCGATGGAGGCCGTGCGGCGCTCCCAGGCGACCTCGTCGTAGGGGTGGACGCCGGGCGTGGTGAAGTGCCGGCGCAGACCGAGCTTCGCGCGGTCGCGGTCGCGGTCGTCCGGGTCGGACGGTCCGGGGGTCGTCCCGACGAGCTCAGTCGCCATGGGCGTCCTCCTCCTCGTGTGTGGTGATGGATGCATTGCCGGTCATGGATGCGCCGGCGATCGGGGGCCCGGCCACGGATGCGCCGGCGATCGGGGGCCCGGCCATGGATGCGCCGGCGATCGGGGGCCCGGCCACCGCGGCCTCCCCCCCGCGCCCGCCGTTCAGCGCGCGCAGGCGCCCCCGCCGGGCCCGGGGCGCCGCCGGACCCTCGATCGTATCGAACATCTGTTCGTCGAGCATCTCCAGCGTGGCCTGCCCGCGCGGCAGCGGCGGCTCCCGCTCCAGCCGCGCCAGCTCGTCGGCGAACTCGTCCACGTCGGCGAACTGGCGGTACACCGAGGCGAAGCGCACGTAGGCCACCGAGTCGACCTCCTTGAGCCGGCGCAGCGCGAGCTCGCCGATCTGGGAGGAGGACACCTCCTGGCGCAGGCGGTTGCGCAGCGACACCTCGATGTCGCGCACCGCCGTCTCGAGGGCGGTGATGGGGACCGACCGCTTGTGGCAGGCCCGCTGCAGGCCGCCCAGGAGCTTGGCCCGGTCGAACGGCTCCCGCTCGCCCGACGCCTTGACCACGACGAGCGGCATCTCCTCGACGCGCTCATACGTCGTGAACCGGCGGCCGCAGGACAGGCACTCCCGCCGGCGCCGGATGGCGTCCTTGGTGTCCGGGACCCGCGACTCCACCACACGGTGGTCGGGGTTCTCACAGAACGGGCAGATCACGGGAAGACGCCATCCGTGGGGTCGGGAGCGGGAACGCGACACTACATGTGGGGGCGGACACGTCAAGCCCCCTTTCCCGGCCCGTGCGGGGAATCCTTCCCCGCCCGTCGCGTCAGCCCCCGCTCATCCGCCCGCGGTAGTCCCAGCTCTCGGCCTCGGTCACCCGCAGGCGCAGGGCCACCTCCGACCCCGCCCGGGAGCGCAGCCAGGCGGCCAGGCGCACGTCGGCGGGGCCGAGGTAGCGATCGATGACCGCGTCGAGCGCGGCGGCCCCGAGCCCGGGGTCGACGACCGCGGTGGCCGCCCCGCGCAGGCCGAAGTACGGCGGCCGCTCGCCGGCCACCTCGAAGCCCACCCGCGGCCGCGCCGCGACCCACCGCGCCAGGCGCGAGTCCGGCCGCACCGCGCAGCGGATCTCGTCCTCGGCCACCGCGAACCACACCGAGGTCACCCGGGGGGCGCCGTCCCCGGCGATGGCCCCGATCCGGACCGGGATGACCGCGCCGTCCAGGAACCGCAGGGCCTCGTCCCACCCCCAGGGACCCGCGAGCGGCGCGGTGCCGAGCCCGCTCACGGACGGGTCAGTTGAGGAAGCCGATGTGCCCGAGCGGCCAGTAGATGACCTCGGCCTGGCCGATCACCGAGTCCTCGGGCACGAAGGGGTCGGGCTCCCACTGGTGGGAGTCACACGACTCGTTGCGGTTGTCGCCGAGCACCAGGAGGCGGCCGGGCGGCACCACCGGCCAGGTCTTGTCGTAGGCGGGCGTGATCGCGTCCTCGACCACGAACGGGCGGCCGTTCACGAGGGTCTGCCCGCCGCGCACCTCGACGCGGTCGCCCGGCAGCCCGATGACCCGCTTCACGAAGGGCACGTCGCCGTCGGTGTTCCCGCAGGAGCGGCGGGCCGACTCGGTCGGGTCGAAGACGATGATGTCGCCCCGCTGGATGTCGCGGACCCGGTAGACGACCCGGTTGGCGATGATCCGGTCGTTGGCCTGGATGGTCGGGACCATGGACTCGGTGGGGATCTCATACGGCTTGGCCACCGAGGCCTGGATCACGAACGCCAGCGCGATGGCCACCGCCACCGGCAGGATGAGGTCCTTGACGAGCCGGCGCATCAGCCCTCGCCGGCCGGGGCGTCGTCGGACGGCGGCGCCTCGGGTCCGCGCCCCCGCCGGCTGACCGCCCAGCCGATCCCCCCGAGCACGGCCACCCCGCCGACCACGCCCACCACGATCAGCGCGGTCGGCGCGCCTCCACCGCCGTCGTCGGCCCCGCCCGGGTCGGCGGCCGGCGTGGTCGCGGTGGCGCCGCAGGGCTGGCCCGGGCGGCGGATGTTGGTCAGCTCGGCCTGCCGGATCACGTCGACGGCCGCGCCGTACTGGCGCTGGTCCGGGCGGATGAGCCGCAGGGCCTCCTGGAACTCCGCCAGCGTGTAGCAGCCGTCGATCTGACCGTTATCCTCGTAGTCGGCGAGGACCTCACGTCCTCCCGCGAGCACCGAGGCGGGGAGGGCGGCCATCGCGAGCGCGACGGCGAATGGGAGCAGGGCGACGCGGCGACGGAGCAGGGCGGCCACCAGATCACTGAGGACCGGGGCGAGGTCCGCCCCCGGAGCGCGGACGATGCTAGCGGCGGGCGCCACGCCCTGTCCAACGGGGCGTCCCCGGCGACCCCGGGCGTCCTGATCGACCGTCGCGCCCCCGGGGCCCTGCTCACCCCGGGCCGGGTCGGCGTCCTGCTCCTGGCGGGCTGGGCCGCGCTGGCCCTGGCGCAGGGCGGCGTCGACTTCGGCGACGGGGCCAACCTGCGCGGGGCGACCGCCGCGTTCGTGGCCGCGGTGGTGGCCGCCCCGGCGGCGGCCTGGGCCGTCTGGACCGCGCGCCGGACGGCCGCCGTCGCCTCGGGGCCCGCCCTGCTCACGCTGGGCGCGCTCACCGGCCTCGCGGCCTGGAGCGCGCTCTCGATCCTGTGGGCCCTCGCCCCCGACCTGGCCTGGATCGAGGTCAACCGCACGCTGCTGGTGCTGGCGGCGCTCGCCGCCGCCCTGGGCATCGCCGCCCGCCTGCCCGGCGCGCCGTCGCGCTTCGCCCTGGGCCTTGCGCTCGCCTGCGCCCCGGCGCTCGCCTGGGGGCTCGGGAGCCGGATCGCCCCGACGCTCCTCGCCGCCGACGGCGAGCCCGCCCGCCTGGAGGCGCCGCTCGGCTACTGGAACGCGCTCGCGCTGGTCGCGGTCATGGCCGTGCCCGGCATCCTGTGGCTCGCCGGCCGGCCGGGCGCCGGGCGGTGGTCGGTCGGCGGGGCCGCCGCCGCGCTCACCGCGGCCCTGGTGACGCTGCTGCTCACCTACTCCCGCGGGGGCGTGCTCACCCTCGTCGTCACCGTGGCCCTGGTGCTCTGGCTGGTGCCCGGGCGCCGGCGGATGCTCGCCGCGCTGGCGGGCGGCGCGGCGGGGGCCGCGCTCCCGGCCTGGCACGGGCTCACGGCGCCCGGGCTCACCACCGACGGCCTGGCCGTCGCCGCCCGCCGGGACGCCGGCATCGGCCTCGGGTGGCGGCTCCTGGTGGGCCTCGCCGTGGCCGCGCTGCTCGCGCCGCTCATCCTCCGGGCCCTGCGCCGGGTGCCGGTGCCGGCCATGCGCCGCACCGCCCGCACCGCGCTGGTGGGCGGCCTGGTGGCGCTGGTCGTGGTCGTGGGGATCGCGGGCTCCGCGGCCGGCGGCACCGACGCGGTCGCCAACGACCCCGGCCGCCTGACCAGCCTGGAGTCCAACAACCGCCTGGACTGGTGGTCGGAGGCGCTCAGGGGCTATGAGGACGCCCCGGTGCTCGGGAACGGCGCCGGCAGCTTCCCGCTCGTCCACCTGCGCGAGCGCGACCAGGGCGAGGACCGCCTGCGGGTGCGCCAGCCCCATCAGCTCGCCCTGCAGGCGCTGGTCGAGCTCGGCCCGCTCGGGGTCCTGCTGCTCGGTGCCGCCGTGGGCGGGATCGCCTGGGCCGCGGTCCGCGCCCGCCGGCGGGCGGCCGACCCCACCGTGGGCCTGCCGATCGCGGTCGCCGCCGCGTTCCTCGTGCAGTCGCAGCTCGACTGGTCGTGGAGCATCCCGGCGCTCGCCGCCGCCGCCGCCGGGGCGGGCGGGGTCGTCATCGCGGCGGCCGCCCCCGGCGCCCGCGAGCGGCCCGCGCTGCCGCGCTGGGCCCTGCCGGTGCTGGCCGGCGCCGTGCTGGTGATGGTGGCGAGCACGCTCCTGCCCTGGTGGTCGCAGGAGCAGGTGAACGCGGGCAACCAGGCCATCGCCGCCGGCCGGCCGGCGGCGGCCGAGGCCCGCGCCGACGAGGCCCGCGCCCTGAACCCGCTCTCGGTCCAGCCGCTCATCCTGCGCGCCCAGGCCGCGGCGCTCCGGGGCGACCCGGTCGCCGTGGTGAGCGCCGCGCGGGAGGCGACCGAGGTCCAGCCCGACAACCCGGCCACCTGGAAGCTCCTGGCCCGGCTGCTGGGGACCGCGACCCCCGAGGCGGTCCGGGCCTGGCGGCGGGTGCTCGAGCTCTCCCCGCGCGACCAGAGCGCCCGCCAGGCGCTCGGGCTCCCGCCGGGCTGAGCTACCGCACGTCGCGGCGCTCGAACAGGAGCGCGCCCACGAGGACCATGGCGAGCCCGGCGCCGCTCAGCAGGAGGACGTGCAGGGGGTCGATCCCGTCGTGCACGGCCGATCCGTACCAGTGGAAGGCCGACGCCCACCGCAGCGGCTCGACCGGCTCGGAGAGCCGGCCCACCAGGTCCACCGTGTACATGGCCGCCAGCGTGCCGAAGGCCACCCCGGTGACCACCGCGGGGCGGTGGGCCAGGCCCGACACCAGCGCGGCGAGGCCGGCGAAGCACATCGCCAGGGGCCACACGCCGGCGAACCCCGCGGCCATCGTCACCGCCGAGATGCCCGTGCCCGCGGCGGTGCCGACCAGCCAGGTCAGCGCCCAGGCGACGGCCAGCACCCCGGCGAGCGCGGCCCCGGCCGCCAGCCACGCGCCCACCAGCAGCACCGCGCGGCGCAGCGGCAGCGCGAGCAGCACGTCCAGGTGGCCGCGGTCCTCGGCGCCGACGACGGCCCGCTCGACCGAGCGGATGGCGAAGAACCCGAGCACGAACGGGATGACCAGCGAGAGCATCTCCGCGTCGACGTAGGCCTCGACGGTCGTGAGCTCCTCGATGCCGAAGGCCGTCCTCAGGCTCTCGGGGTAGCTCTGCATGAGGTCGGCCATGGAGTCCTCGATCGAGGGCCACATCGCGGCCATGAGCGCGCACAGCGCCCCGACGCCGCCGCCCCAGACCAGCGGCGCCCGCCGCAGCGGCCGGAGCCCCCAGCGCACCATCACCGCGAGCGACCGCGCCGCGGAGGGCGGCGGCGGGGGCGCGGCGGGCGCGCGGGGCGGGGCGGGGGCGGGGGCGGTGGCGACGCTCAACGGCCCTCCTCCGCCGGCCGGTAGTGGCGCAGGAAGAGCTCCTCCAGGGTGGGGTGGGTGATCTCCAGGTCGCAGACCGGGTGGCGGGCGAGCGCCTTGACCACCGGGTCCAGGTCGCCGACCGCCCGGAAGGCGAGCCCGTCGCCCTCCACGCGCAGGCCCTCGACCCCGGGCACGGCGGCCACCTCCTCGGGATGGACCGGGACCGCGAAGCGGACCCGCACCTCGTGGTGGGCGCGCTCGCGCATGCGGGCGACCTCCTCCACGGCGATCAGGCGCCCCTCGCGCACCATGCCGACCCGGTCGCAGACCCGCTGGACCTCGTCGAGGTCGTGCGAGGACAGGAAGACCGTCGTCCCCCGCGCGCGCTCCTCACCCACCAGGGCCAGGAACTCGCGCTGCATGATCGGGTCGAGCCCGGAGGTCGGCTCGTCCAGGACCAGCAGGTCGGGGGCGTGGAACAGGGCCTGGATGATCCCGACCTTCTCGCGGTTGCCGCGCGAGAGCTCGCCGATCGGCCGGTCGAGGTCCGCCTGGAGGCGCTCGGCCAGCGCCGGCGCGCGGCCGCTCATGCGCGGCGCGAAGGCGAACTCGCCGGGCAGGTTCCCGGTCCGCGCGCGCACCGCGAGGCCGTCGCGGCGCGCGTCCAGCCCGAACAGGCGGGCGGTGCCCGAGGTGGGCCGGAGCAGCCCGAGCAGGGTGCGGATGGTCGTGGTCTTGCCGGCGCCGTTCGGGCCGAGGAACCCGAAGACCTCGCCGCGCTCGACCCGGAGGGTGAGCGCCTCGATCCCCCGGCCGCGCCGGTAGCGCTTGGTCAGCCGCTCGGTCTCGACGACGGGGGCCATGAGCCGAGGGTGCGCCCGTGCCCGGCGGGGCACATCCGGGCGCGCCCGGATCCGGGCTGCGGGGGCGCGGCACCCCCAGGGCGGGGCCGGGCTACCCCACCGCGATGCGCGGCACGCCCAGAGCGGGCTCGACGTAGCCGGCCGGATCCTGGCGCCGCGGCAGGACGAGGTCCTGCGGGGGCAGGGGGGCGGAGGGGACCCGCGCGAGCAGGTCGGCGATGATCGCCAGGCGGGCGCTGCGCTTGTCGTCGGAGGGCACGATCGTCCAGGGGGCCCAGGCGGTGTGGGTGCGGGCGAGCATCTCGTCGCGGGCCCGTGAGTAGTCGTACCAGCGGTGGTGGCTCTCGAGGTCCATGGGCGAGAGCTTCCAGCGCCGGCGGGGGTCGGTGAGGCGCCGCTCGAAGCGCCTGGTCTGCTCGTCTGGCCCCACCTCGAGCCAGTACTTGACCAGCACGACGCCGTCGTCGACCAGCACCTGCTCGAACCGGGGCACGTCGGTGAGGAACCCCTCGACCTGCTCCGGGGTGGCGAAGCCCATCACCCGCTCCACGCCGGCGCGGTTGTACCAGGAGCGGTCGAACACCACGACCTCGCCGGCGGCGGGCAGGTGCGGGACGTAGCGCTGGATGTAGAGCTGGGTCTTCTCGCGCTCGGTGGGCGCGGGCAGGGCCACGGTGCGGAACACGCGGGGGCTCACGCGCTCGGTCAGATGCCGGATCGCCCCGCCCTTGCCGGCGGCGTCGCGCCCCTCGAAGACCACGCAGACCCTGAGCCCCTCCTGCACCACGTGGTGCTGCAGGGCCACCAGATCCCCCTGCAGGACCTGCAGGCGCTGCTCGAACTCCTTGCGCTTCATCCGGTCCTCCGGGGGTCAGGGGTCGGTGCGGGCGGCAGGCCGTCGCCGGCCGGCGCGGGACGGGGGGCCACCGGCGGCGGGCCGAGGCGCCGCCGCAGCCGGGGCACCAGCGCCGCCGCCTCCCACACGATGCGCCGGCTCATCTTGGAGTGGCCGTGCACCCGCTCGGTGAACGTGATCGGCACCTCCACGACGCGGAAGCCCGCGAGCAGCGCGCGGTAGGTCATCTCGATCTGGAAGCCGTAGCCGGCGGCCGAGACCGCGTCGAGCGGGATGCGCTCGAGCACCGCGCGGCGGAAGCACTTGAACCCGCCGGTGAGGTCGTGGACCGGCACGCCCAGCACGATGCGCGCGTACCAGCACCCGCCCCGGCTCACCCCCCGGCGCACCGCCCCCCACCGGGCCACGCCCCCACCGGGCACGTAGCGCGACCCGAGCACCAGGTCCGCGTCGCGGGCGGCGGCCACCAGCCGGGGGACCATCTGCGGGTCGTGGGAGAAGTCGCAGTCCATCTCGACCACCAGCGCCGCCCCGCGGTCGATCGCCACCCGGAAGCCGGCCCGGTAGGCGGGGCCGATGCCCTCCTTGCGGGCGCGGCGGAGCACCTCCACCCGGCCGTCGCGCCGGGCGACCGCGTCGGCCAGGTCGGCCGTGCCGTCGGGCGAGCCGTCGTCGACCACCAGCACGTGCCCGTCGAGGCCGTGGCGGTCGAACACCCCGAGCAGCGCATCGAGCATGGGGACGACGTTCGCGGCCTCGTCGTAGGTGGGCAGCACCACCCACACCGGCCCCGGGGGCCAGGGGCCGCTCACCCGGAGCCGGGCAGGGCGATGCCGAAGACCAGCGGCCCGGGCACCGTCGCCCCCGGCCCGCACGGAACGTCGGCCAGCCGGACCGCGAGGGCGCGGGCGGCGGGGTCGAGCGCCGGCACCAGCTCGATGGACGACTCGCTCCACCCGGGGCCGCCGGTGCCGTGCACGGGGGCCGGCAGATAGCGCCGGCCGCGGTCGTCCCAGGCGTCCACCCGGCCGTGGCCGGGGGCGATGGGCCGCACCTCGGCGCCGGCGTCGGCGAGCACCGAGACGGTGAGGACGGATCGGTCGGCGTAGCGCTCGAGGCCCCACAGGCACACCGCGGCGTCCTCCAGCAGGCGCGCCTGCCCGACCGGCGCCAGCCCGACGAGCCCGGCGAGGGTCCGGGTGGGGACGGCGCTCGCCGGGTCCGGCATGCCCACCTGCCCGGACGGCTCCGCGGGCGGCGCCGTCGCGGTCCGCGACGGCAGCAGGGGGATCTCCAGCACCCACGGCCCGCCCGAGAGCGGGCGCTGCACCCCGCCGCCGCCGCGCCCCACCGAGGTGCGGACCAGGCCGCGGACGGTGAGCACGAGGGCGAGGGCGTCGGCCGGGACGCCGGGCGAGATCCACATCGTGGCCTGCATCGCCCCGAGGGACGACTGGTGCCCGAGCGCGCGCACCGCGTACTCGCGGCCCCGGTCGTCGTGCGCCGTGAGGCCGGCGACCGGATCCCAGCCGAGCAGGCCGGGGGCCGAGGAGAGCACCAGCAGCGGGAGCGCGGCGCCCTCGGCGTGGTGCTCCACGGCCAGCGCGCACACCATCGTCTCGCCCCCCCGGGCGCTCGCCGTGGTGGGGACGATTCCGCCGAACGTCGCCTGGCGGCGCGGGTCCGGGCCGACGAGGACCGCCGAAGGGCTCACGGCCGAGAACGCTAGCCGACCCCCGGCGGGGTAGCTTCCCCGCATGATCCCCCTGGCGCTGCTCCACCCGTTCCCGCTCGACCCCGCCTTCTGGGACCCCGTGCGCGCGATCCTGGCCGTCGACCGGCCGGTGCTCGCCCCCGCCTTCCCGGGCTTCGGGGGGACGCCGGTGCGCCACGGCGTCTCGATCGAGGGGTTCGCCGACGACGTGGCCGAGCTCATCGCCCGGGAGGCCCCCGAGGGCCGCGCCGTGGTCTGCGGCCTCTCGATGGGGGGCTACGCCGCGCTCGCGCTGGCCGAGCGCCACCCGGACCGGGTGGCCGCCCTGGTGCTGGCCGACACCCGGGCCGAGGCCGACGACGACGCCGGGCGCGCGGGGCGCGACCAGGCCATCGTCACCGTGCGCTCCGCGGGGCTGGACGCCTTCCTGGACGGCTTCGTGCCCCGGCTCCTCGCCCCGGGGGCCGACGAGGACACCCTGGCCCGGGTCCGCCGCATCGCCGACCGCCAGCCGGGCGAGGCGGTCGTGGCCGCGCTGGGCGCGCTGCGCGAGCGGCCGGACCGCCGGGCGATGCTGGGCGGCGTGCGCGTGCCCACCCTGGTCGTGGTGGGGGCCGAGGACGTCCTCACCCCGCCGCCGTTCGCCGAGACGCTCGCCGCCGGCATCCCGGGCGCGCGCCTGGAGGTCATGCCGGGCGCCGGGCACCTCACCGCCCTGGAGGACCCCGAGACCTTCGCCAGCCTGGTGCGGCGCTTCGTGCGCGGGACCGACATCGACCCGCCGCCGCCGGACTGACGCCGGGTTCAGGCCACGGCGGCGAGGAGGGCCGCGCGGCCGCCCTCGAGCACGGGCTCCCCGTGCGAGACGAGCACCCGCTCCACGGGCCGCTCCGAGATCGCCCGGATCGCGTCGCGGATCGGCCCCAGGTGCGCCGGCTCGGCCAGCCACTCGGCCGGCAGCAGGCGCAGCCCGCCCGCGGGGGCGCCCAGGATCACATCACCGGGGACGATGGTGCGGTGGGCGGGGATCCACGCCACCACCTGGCCGGGCCGCGAGGTGGGGAGGAACTCGACACCGCCGGGCAGGGGCGCCCCCGGATCGACCCGGCGCAGGCCGGGCACGTCCACCTCGTCCGCGAAGGCCGCGGGCACCAGCACCGCCGCCCCCGGGTAGCGCCCCTGCACGGCGGCGGCGCTCCGCACGTGCCAGCGGCTGGTCAGCAGCACGCTCACCGGGGCGCCGACGCGGGCCACGTCGCGGTCGAGCGCGCGCCAGAAGCGGTCGCCCTCGGCGCCCTCCTCCACGAGCGGGTCGATCAGCACGATGGCGTCCGGCGTCTCCAGGTAGACGCAGCCGACGTCGCGGTAGGAGGCGTCGAGGGCGTCCTCCTCGGGCCGCCAGTCGGGATGCGGCACGGTCCAGCGCCACAGGCCCTCGTCGATCCTGGTGACCTCCATCAGGGCGGAGGCGGTCCGGCCAGGCCGGGCGCCTCGCCGCGCCGGCGGTGGTAGTAGGCCGACGCCTTGGCCCGCGAGCCGCAGCGGTCCATGGAGCACCAGCGCCGGCTGTGGTTGCGGCTGGTGTCCAGGTAGACCGCGGTGCAGTCCTCGCCCGCGCACTCGCGCACCCGCCCGCGCGGCAGGCGCGCGAGCTCGAGCGCATCGAGGAGCACCGGCACCAGCAGGCAGTGGGTGCTCTCCCGGGCCGGGCGGAACCGCGGCTCGAGCGTGGCCGGGTCGACGGTCAGGCAGCCCGGGGCGGCGGCGAGCCAGTCGGCGGCCAGGCCGGCGAGCGCGGGGCCGTCGCCGGCCAGGAGGGCGCCGCGCAGGCCGGCGCGCAACCGACGGACGTCCTCGAGATCCTCGCCGGCCACCCGTACGCTGACCGCGACGAGGCCGGCCTCGGCCATCCACTCGGCCAGATCCTCCGCCGTGATCAGGCGCTCGGCCGGGGCCGCCGTGTTGCACAGGTCGAGGGACGGTCGTCCGGCAAGGCGGCTGAATCGGTTCACGACCGCCGCAAAGTTTGACGCTCGCTGTCGGCCGGGCGTAACCTTCTCACCTGCAAACGCTTAGCACACCGGTACCCCCAGGAGACTCCGTATATGCCGTCCCTTCCCCCCGCGATCCACCTGGCCTATGAGACCGAGGGTGAGGGCCCGCTGGTGGTGGGCCTGCACGACCTCGGCAAGAGCCGGGCGGGCATCTCGGGAGCCCTGAAGCCCCTCTTGAGCGACCACCGGCTGCTGGTGCCGGATCTGCGCGGCCACGGGGACTCCCCGCTGCCGCCCGGCCCCTGGAGCATCGACGACTTCGCGAGCGACGTGGCGCGGCTGGTGTCCGCCGAGGGCGGCGGGGCGATCGTGGTCGGGATCGGGCTCGGCGCCGCCACGGCGCTCGCCCTGGCCCTGGGCCACCCGGGCCTGGTGGCCGGCATGGTGCTGTCGGGCATCGGCCCGCGCGCCGAGGAGCAGGAGGGCCGCGACCGCTGGATGCTCATCGCCCGCGCGCTGCGCGAGCGGGGCCAGGAGGGCCAGGCGCTGACCGCCGAGGCCATGGCCACCCGCCCGGACTGGCGGGGCGCGCTCGCCCAGGTCGACTCGCCCATCGCGATCGTCGCCGGCGAGGAGGACCGCGCGGTGCCCGCCTCCGAGCAGCGGGAGCTGGCCATCTGGCTGCGCGGCGCCACGTTCGACCCGGTCCCCGGCGCCGGCCACGACCTGACCACCGACGGTCCCGACGCCCTGGCGGCGGCGGCCCGGCGGCTGGCCATGCGCGACCGCCACCCGGTCGCCGCCTAGCACCGGTCGTCCCGGGGGCCGTCCGGCCCCCGGGACGACGGATGGCTACCCCTCGTCGTCCTCCGGCGGCCCGGCGCCGTCCTCGTCGGGCATCACCAGCTCGCCGTGGGCCACCTGGGCCAGCCCGCGCACGACGTTCACGCACATGGCCTCGGACACGGCCATCTGCACCTGGCTGCCGTCGGCGTCGTCGAACGCCAGCGTCCAGTGGGGGACGATCCCGTCGGGGGTGGCCTGCGGCGGGGTCACCGACATCCCCACCACCTCGGGGGTCACCGCCCAGAACATCCCGCCGGGCAGCACCGTGGGCTCGGGCTCCCAGTTCTGCGCCTCGGGCGGCAGCTGGGCCCGCATCGGCTCGGCCTCGGTGAAGGCGTTCATCATGTTCTCGGCGTCGGTGGTGCCGATGAGCATGGTGACCACCAGGCTCGGGCCGCCCTGGAACGCCATCAGCGCGACAGGGAGGGACCCCTCCTCCGGTGGCTCGGCGCCCTCGGCGACCTCCACCTGCACGGGCTGCAGGTCGAATCCGGTGGCCTGGAACGCGATGGTCTGCCGCACGGTCAGCGGACCTCCTGGTGGGGATTGGTACCGTCGAGAGGGTGCGACACGGCGCGGTTCCCTCACGGGCTCTCGGCGGGCGGCCCATTCTCACACACCCGGCCCCGCGCGTGATCGTGCCGGTCGCCGGCCGGGTCGACCCCGACCGGGTGCTGGCCGCCCTGGCCCACCGGCCCTGGCCGCTCCTGGTGCGCCACGGCGGGCGCACCGTGGTCGCCAGCGACCCCGCCGAGACGGTGAGCGGCGCGGCGGTCTGGGACGCCCTGTCCGGGCCGATGGGCGCGCCGGCGGGCCCCCTGGCCATGGCCGGGGGCTGGGCGGGCCTCCTCGCCTACGACCTCGGGGGCACGGTCGAGCGCCTCCCTGAGCCGCTGCGGGATCCCGGCGGGCCCCCGTGCGGGGCGCTCGGCCGCTACGACGCGGTGCTGGTGGTGGACCCCGACGGCCGCGCGCACCTCGCCGCGGTCGCCGGCGCCCCGCAGGTCGCGGTCATCGAGGCGGCCCTCGCCCGCGCGCGGGCGCTGCCCGCCGCGCCGGCCGGGGCCATCCCGCCCCTTGCCACCTCCCTTCCCGCCCCCGCCTACCGCGCCGCGGTGGAGCGGGCGCGCGCGCTCATCCGCGCGGGCGACTGCTACCAGGTGAACCTGGTCCAGCGGGTGACCGCGGCCTGGCCCCACGGGGCGCCGGCGCTCGCCGCCCGGCTCTGGCGGGCCGCCGGGGCCGCATCCCACCGCGCCTACCTCGGCCTGCCCGAGGGCGTGGTTGTCTCGGCGTCCCCCGAGCGGCTGGTGCGGGCCGCGGGCGGCGTGGCGTGGAGCGAGCCGATCAAGGGCACCGGCCCCCCCGGGGGCTTCCCGGCGGTCCGGGCGAGCGCCAAGGACCGCGCCGAGCACGTGATGATCGTCGACCTCGTGCGCAACGACCTCGGCCGGGTCGCCCGGCCCGGCGGGGTGAGCGTGCCGCGGCTCATGGCCCCGCTCACCACCCCCTACGCCGACCACATGGTGAGCGTGGTGCGCGCCGACCTCGCCCCCGGCACCACCCCGGCGGCGCTCCTGCGCGCGCTCTTCCCCGGCGGGTCGGTCACCGGGGCGCCCAAGGTGCGGGCGATGGAGGTCATCCGCGACCTGGAGCCGGCCGGCCGGGGCCCGGCCTTCGGCAGCGTGGTGAGCGTGGGCGCCGACGGATCGGTCGAGGCGAGCGTGGCCATCCGCACGGCCTGGGTGCCGGCCGGCGCCGAGGAGGCCCGCTACTGGTGCGGCGGGGCGGTGGTCTGGGACTCCTCCCCCGAGGCCGAGCGGCGCGAGGCCTGGCGCAAGGCGGCGCCCTTCCTGCAGGCCCTCGGCGGGTGAGCGCCGTGCGGGCGGTGGTGCTGGACGGGGTGCTCACCGACCCCGGGGCCGCCGCGCTCGGGATCGACGACCCGGGGGTGCGGTGGGGCGAGGGGCTCTTCGAGACCATGCGCGCCGAGGCGGGGCGGGTGCCCCTGCTGGCCCGTCACCTGGCCCGGATGCGCGCATCGGCGCGCGCGCTCGGGCTGGGGGAGGGGCCCGGGGCCGGGGCCGAGCGCGACGTGGCCGTCGCGGTCGCCGCCTGCGGGGCGCCCCGCCAGCGGGTGCGGCTCACCTGGACCGGCCGGCCGACGCTGCTGGTCGAGGCCGTCCCCCACACGCCGGCCGACCCGTGGGGCGCGGCGGCCGTGGCCCTCCCGGGCACCTGGTGGCCCGAGGGCGAGATCGCCGCCCACAAGACCCTCTCCTACGCCGGCCCGCGCCTGGCCGCGCGGCGCGCCCGCCACCGGGGGGCGAGCGAGGCGCTCCTGCTCGACGCCCGCGGCCGCCTGGGCGAGGCCTCCACCGGCTCGGTCTTCTGCGAGGTGCCCGGCGGCCTGGCCACCCCGCCGCTCGAGGGCATCCTCCCCGGCGTCGCGCGGGCCGTGGTCATCGAGGAGGCGGCCCCGCGGGCCGGCATCCCGGTCGAGGTGCGCCACCTGGAGGAGCCCGAATGGCGCTCGGCCCGGGAGATCGTCCTCACCAACGCCCTGCGCGGGGTCGTGCCGGTGCTCGCGCTCGACGGCGCCCCGGTCGGCGGCGGCCCGCCCGGCCCGCTGGCCCGCCGGCTGGCGGCGGCGTGGACCGAGGTCACCGGGCTGCCGGTGGGCTAGCGGCGCGGCGGACCGGTCGTGCCCTAGGCTCCGGGGCCGGACCCGAGCTTCCACGCGACGGAGGGACGGATGGGCGACGAGGCGACCGCGAACGGGCTCGACCCCGAGGGCCACTACTCCGCAGAGGACCTGATGGTGTCCACCGAGGTCGCCCTGCCGGGCCGGGAGGGGCCCGGGCACGCCGGCGAGCGCCTGCCCGCCCGCGAGGTGCTGTACGAGATCCTGCGCGAGCAGGGGGAGATGAGCCTGGCCGAGCTGACCCGCCAGTACCTGGCGGTGTCGCCGGGCGGGGTGCGCCCGCCGTATGACGAGCGCCCCGAGGCCTGGGTCCTGCGCCTGCTCGCCGGCCGGCGGGCCGGGCGCTCGCTCGCCACCATCGAGGACGTGGTGCGCGACCTGGTGGCCGACCCCGGCCCGGACCCCGACTACGGCTTCGAGGTCCGCCCCGGCTGATTGACCCGGGCGGGCCGCTCGGCCGGCCCGGTGCGCACCCGGCGCCCGAGCAGCCGCATGGCCTTGAGGCCGAGCGAGAGCTTCTCGCGGTCGTCGGTGCGCCCGATGTCCAGCCCCGAGAGCTCGGCGATGCGGTCGAGCCGGTAGCGCACGGTGTGCCGGTGCGTGAACAGGCGCCCCGCCGTCGCCGCCAGGTTGCAGTCGAGCTCCAGGTAGGTGGCCATCGTGGCCACCAGCTCGGTCTGGTACTGCTCGTCGTAGCGCACGAGCGGCGCCAGGGTCTGGTCGAAGAAGGCGGTCAGCTCCTCGGGGCGGTCGGCGAAGACCTGGAAGAGCAGCTTGTAGGTGCCCGTCTCCTCGAAGGTCACCACCTGCCCCACCCGGCCGAGGCGCTCGCCGATGGACAGGGCGAGCTGGGCCTCGTCGACCGCCGCCCCGAGCCGCTCGGGGTCGGAGGCG
>JALOLS010000109.1 GCA_025455865.1 Thermoleophilia bacterium | reverse complement strand
GTTCGCGTTGTTCGAGAGCAGCATCGAGAAGTCTCCGGTGAACCCGGGCGTGTTGATCTGCAGCAGCCGCGGGTTGGCCACCATGCGCACGCGCGTGTTGTTCTCCAGGAACGACGCGGCGTCGGGGAAGCTCTGCTGGAGCCCGTAGCCGACGGCGGTGAAGCGGACGTCCTTGACGCCGCGGCGCGTCTTCAGGCTGTCGAAGCACGACGACGCCGACGTCCCGGACGACGAACGCGGCGTTGGGATACTCCGGGTGGGTGTACGGGGTGCCGCCGACATCCCCGGTGAAGGGGTAGCCGTTCGCGGGCCGGCCCGCGTCGACGTCGGCGGCGAACCAGACCTCGACGTGGGCGGCCCCCGAGGTGCAGTGGCCGGCGGTCAGGAAGACGGTCGGCGAGAGGAGCGTGCCGGAGCACCGCCAGAGGGGGTTGCGCAGGCCGTCCTGGGCGACCATGAGCCCGACGTACGGGTGGTTCTCTCCGTCGAGCGCGCCGTCGGTGATCGCACTCGCGGGCGACGCCCCAAGGGCGACGGCCAAGAGCGCAACGATGCCGGCGATTGCGGCGGCGACGCGATGTTTGATGCCTCGGTTCACGCCAGATCCTTTCTCGTCTGCAGCGTGGTGAGGAAACCGATGCCGATGCCCCCTTCGTCCGGCGGGGGCGAAGGACTCCTGGCCTGAGAACGGGCGGGAGCCACGAGAGTCGGAACGGACTGTTGGGTCGGCAACGCGAATCGGCACAAGAAGTCAGGGCGCTGGTGACGGGCGCCGGCCTCCGGGTCGGCGCCCGTCCTCCGGTTTTCCCGGCATCATGCTGGTCATGCAGATCGCGGAAGGCCGCGCCCAGCCCCCCGGCTCCGGGGCGCGGTGAGCGAGCGACGCCCCGCGGCCGGCCTAAGGCCCGGCTGGCCCCCCGCGCCCGCGGAGGACTGGGCCGCCACGCTGGTCCACGGCCTCCCGAACCCGGTCATCGTGCTGGACGGGTCCCTGGGGCCGGTCTACGCCAACCCGGCCGCCGGGGCCAACCTGGGCCTGCTGCCCCCGCCCCACCCACTGCCCACCCCGCTCGCCCGGGCGCTCGGCCCGGCGGCGCGGCGCGTGCTGGAGGAGGGCGGCGAGGAGATCCTCGAGGTCACCGCCGACGGCCCGGGCGGACGGCAGCGCTGGGAGGTCCGGCTGAGCCCGTCCGAGGCCCCGGAGGGCGTCGCCGTCGCCCTCTGCCCCGTCGTCGCCGCCGTCGAGTCGCTCGAGGGGGAGGCGATGGTCCCCGCGTCGCTGGTCCGGGCGATGGCCGACGCCGCGCCCGTGCTCACCTGGCTCTCCGACACCTCGGGGCGGGTCGTCTTCGCCAACCGGGCGTGGTGGGCGTTCAGCGGGGCTGCGCCCGGCTCGGACGCCGACGCGGGCTGGATCGAGCGGCTGCACCCCGACGACCGGACCGAGGTCCTCGACCGCTGGGCGGTGGCCATCGCCGGCCGGGAGCCGCTGGAGATGAGCTACCGCTGCCGCCGCGCCGACGGCGAGTGGCGCTGGATCGACGACCACGCCGTGCCGCGGTTCGGCCCCGACGGGACGTTCCTGGGCCACGCCGGCGCGGGCCTGGACATGACCGACGCCCGGGCGGTCGCCCGGGCCCTGGCCGAGTCGGAGGCGCTCCACCGCCTGGTGGCCGAGAACGCCTCGGACATGATCGTGCGCCGTTCCCGCAACGGCAGGGTCCTCTACGCCTCACCAGCCTCGACCCGGCTCCTGGGCATCGCCCCCGAGGAGCTCGCCATGCGCCGGCTCGGGGAGATCTGCCATCCCGAGGACCTGCCCGGGGTACGGGCGCTCTGGCGCCGGCTGCTCGAGGATGGGGCGCCGGCGACCCTGCGCTACCGGCTCCGCCACGCCGACGGGCACCACGTCTGGGTCGAGACCACCTACCTGCCGGTCCGCGGAGACGGCGGGCGGGTGAGCGAGGTCAACTCGAGCACCCGGGACGCCGGCGCGCAGGTGGCCGCCGAGGCCCGGGCGCGGGAGGAGGCCCGGGCGCGGGAGGAGCTCGTCGCGGTGGTCTCACACGAGCTCCGGGCCCCCCTCGGCGCGCTGGAGGGCCTGCTCTGGCTCGCGCTCGGCGGCGCGCCCGACGCGCCCCCGCCGGTGCGTGCGAGCCTCGACTCGGCCCTGACCCGGGTGGGACGCCTGCGGCGATTGGCGAGCGACCTGGTCGTGATGAGCCAGGTCGACGCCCGCCGGTTCCAGGTCCACCTGCGCGAGGTGGACCTGGCCGCCGTCGTGCGCGACCTGGCGGCCGGCGCACGCCCGGAGGCGGACCGGCTCGGGGTGCACCTGGACGTCCACACCAGGCGCACCCCGGTGCTCGCCGACCCCGACCGGGTCGCCCAGATGGTCGACAACCTCCTGGCCAACGCGCTGAAGTTCTCGCCTGCGGGCGGGCGGGTCGTGCTGCGGGCCGACGGGGACCTCGACACCGCGCGGGTGAGCGTGGAGGACCAGGGGCCCGGCATCGCCCCCGAGGAGCGCGAGCGGGTGTTCCGCCGCTTCCACCGCGCGCCGGGCGCCGCCGGCGTCCCGGGATCGGGGCTCGGGCTGGCCATCGCCCGCGCGATCACCGAGGCCCATCAGGGGCGCATCCTGCTGGGGGCGCCCCGGTCGGGATCCGGCCTGCTCGTGACAGTGGAGATGCCCCGGGATCCGGCCTGAGCCGCCCTCAGGCTTCGCGGACCGCCTCGATCAGGTCCCGGGGGGCCACGTCCTTGAGCAGCACGCGCGCGGCGCCGGCGGCGAGCGCGGCGACGACCTGCTCGTGGTCGTACACCGCGGTGAGGATGATGACCCGGACGCCGGGGGCGTCCTCCTTGATCCGCCGCGTCGCCTCGACCCCGCCCATGCTGGGCATCCGCAGGTCCATCAGCGCCACGTCGGGCCGGGTGCGCCGGGCGACCTCGGTCGCCTCGCCCCCGCTCGAGGCCATGCCCACCAGGTCGATCCCCTCCGCGCCCCGGAACAGGCGGGTGAGCGTGGTGCGGATGAGCGGGTGGTCGTCGGCGATCAGGAGCCGGGGCACATCAGGGACACTCACGGATCGGCCCCCGGACCACAACTGGACTTTCGTCGCATCCGGGCCCGGAGGCCCTACCCCATCGGGGGGTCGTCGTCGGCGACGAGGCCCTCACGCTGCGCCCACAGCGCCGCCTGGGTGCGGTCGAAGACGCCGATCTGGCGGAAGACGCTCGTCAGGTGCCCCTTGACCGTGCGCTCGCGGATGCCCAGGCGGCGGGCGATCTCCTTGTTCGGCAGGCCCCGGCCGACCAGCGCGAGCACCTCGCGCTCGCGCTCCGAGAGCCCGTCGGCGACCCCGCCGGTCACCCGGGCGGCGAGCAGGGCCCGGGCCGCGCGCGGGTCGAGGGGCGCCTCGCCGCGGGCGGCGGCCCGCACGGCCCGCTCGAGCTCGTCGGCGGCGGCGTCCTTGAGCAGGTAGCCGATCGCGCCGGCGTCGAGGGCGCCGAGGATGCGCTCGCGGTCCGAGAACGAGGTGAGCACCAGCACCCGGACCTCGGGCTGCTCGGCCGCCAGCCGGCGGATCGCCTCGATGCCGTCGACCCCCGGCATCTCCAGGTCCATCAGCGCGACCGCCGGCCGGGCCTGCGCGCAGACCTCGACCGCCTCCCGCCCGTCGGCGGCGGTGCCCACCACCTCGATGCCCGCGAACGACCCCACCAGGCGCTCGAGGCCCTGGCGCACCACGCCGTGGTCGTCGGAGATCACGACCCGAATCCCCACCTCACCCCCCCGCGATCCATGCCGGCGGAAGGCCCCGCCCGCAGGGGGGCACCGCCCGTTGCCCCGGGATCCTCGTCGATCGCGACCGTCCGCGCACGTCCGCGCCGATCATCCCGCGCCCGGGCGGGGCCGCGCTCACCTCCCGGCGTGGGCCCGCGCCGGGCCTCCGCTAGCCTCGGCACCCCGTGACCAGGAGCGAGCGCCCATGTGCCTGATCTGCCAGAACCCCGCGCTGCTCGCGGGCATCCCCAGCGCCGCCATGGCCGTGCGCGTCGCGGTGCTGCGGCTCCGCGGCACCCCCGCGCCGGACGACTCGGCGGCGTGGGAGCGCGCCGCGGCCGGCCTGCCGGCGTGCGCGCCGCCCCCGGCCGCGGAGCGCTAGCCGGTGTTCCCGGAGATCGGCTCGTTCGGGCCGTTCACGCTCTACAGCTTCGGCCTCATGGCCGCGCTCGCGCTGGTCGTGCCCGCGTTCTTCCTGGCGCTGGACCTGCGCCAGCGCGGCATGAACCCGGGCCTGGCCGTGGAGCTGGCCTTCGGGGCGGGGATCGGCGGGTTCGTCGGCGCGCGCCTGTACTACGTGGTCGAGAACCGCGGTGAGCCCGGGGTCTCGCTCATCTCCGGCTCCGGCCTGACCTGGTACGGCGGGCTGATCGGCGGCGTGATCGGGGTCTGGCTGGTCACGCTGTGGCGGCGCAAGCCGATCGGGGTGGTCGCCAACCTGGCCGCCGCGCCGCTCGCCCTGGGCTATGCGATCGGACGCATGGGCTGCCAGCTCTCGGGCGACGGCGACTACGGCAGCGCGAGCAGCCTGCCGTGGGCCATGAGCTACCCCGACGGCACGGTCCCCACCACCCAGCTGGTGCACCCCACGCCGCTGTATGAGGCGGTCGCCATGCTCGCGATCTTCTGGCTGCTCTGGCGCACGCGGGGCAGGCTCACCGCGCCCTGGAGCCTGTTCGGGGCCTACCTGGTGCTGTCCGGCGCCGAGCGGTTCCTGGTCGAGTTCATCCGGCAGAACCCCGAGGAGCTCGCCGGGCTCACCACCGCACAGCTCATCTCGGTCGTCTCGGTGGCGATCGGCGCGGCGCTCCTGCTGCGGGGCCGCAACGCCGAGCCGAGGCCGGTCGCCGCGTCCTCGTAGCTACGCCTCGCCGCCGCCCGGCACCCAGAGCACGTCGGTGCGCCCGGCCGCGTGGTTGGCCCCGCGGGCGAGGATGAAGAGCAGGTCCGACAGCCGGTTCAGGAACGCGAGCGCGTGGGGGTTCACCGGCTCGGCGTCGGCGAGCGCCACGGTGGCCCGCTCGGCCCGCCGGCAGACGGTGCGGGCATGGTGCAGCGCGGCCGCGGCGGGGGTGCCGCCGGGGAGCACGAAGCTGTTGAGCGGCTCGAGGGGCGCGTTGACCTCATCGCACCACGTCTCGAGCCAGGCAACCCGGTCGGGGGCCACGCGCAGGCGGCCGGCGTCGCCGCCCTGGGGCACCGCGAGGTCGGCCCCGAGGTCGAACAGGTCGTTCTGGATGCGCGCGAGCCGCTCGTCCCAGCCGGCCGGCAGGTCCTGCTGGCGGACCAGGCCCATGACGCTGTTGAGCTCGTCCACGTCGCCGTAGGCGGCGACCCGGGCGCTGGTCTTGCGGACCAGGCTCATGTCGCCGAGCCGGGTGTCGCCGTGGTCGCCCTGCCGGGTGTAGATGCGCGTGAGCCGGACCATCGGGTCACGGTAGCCGAGCCCGCCGCCCGCGGGCGAGCGTACGGGCGGGGGCCTCGTCCCTACCGGAGGAACCCGACCGTGTAGACGGTGCCGTCGCAGGTCCGGACCGCGCCGACCCCGGCCTGGCGCCAGGCCCGTGAGAGCAGCAGGGCCCGGTGGGCGGGGCTCTGCAGCATCACCTGCATCGCCGTGGCCGGATCCGGGGCCAGGGCCAGGTTCTCGCCGGCCATACGGCCCCGGGGCGCCCAGCCGAGCCCGCGGCCGTGGCTCATGCGCCCGGCCGCGACCTGGGTGAGGCTCCGGCGGGCGGCCATGCGGGTGAGCCCGCGGGTGAAGCGCAGCGGCCGCCGTCCGGCGGCGGCACGGGTCGCGTTGACCAGGCGGGCCAGCGCCCCCGCCTCGGCGGCGCGCGGCTGGCCGGGCGTGGCGCAGGGGCTCAGGGGGATCGATCCCCCCGCCCCGGCGGCGACGGCGGGCACGGCGAGCGCCGCGGCCGCGGTCAGGACCAGGGTCCTCCTCACGGGCGCCTCCTCTCGCGTCGCCGGGTGTGGGGGGCGGCGACGGTTCGTCGGGCGGACGCGGCCACCCTAGCGACAGCGGGGGTGGGCGACCCGTCTCTTCGGAGACGTACGCAACGTACTGACACATTCCTGTAATGGCGCCGCGGTTCCGAACGCGCAATCCTATGCAAACTTTGTAGACACGGGCCGGGGTCGCGGTGCAGCCGACGGAGCCAGAGAGGGAGGAGGCGGACGTTCCGCTCCCCGTCGTGCGGGCGCTCCTCGACCGCCTCCCCGGCGGCGCGGCGCTCGTGGCGGCCGACGGCACGGTGCGGGCGGCGAGCCTGCGCCTCGCCGAGATCCTCGGCCGCGACCGGGCCGGGGTCGAGGGGGCGCCGGCCGGGAAGGGCTGGTGGCGCGAGGACCCCCCGCCGGGCGGCCGGCCGGGGAGCGCGGCGCGGCGGGTCCGGCGCCCGGCCGGCGACGAGGTCCCGGTCATGGTGGACGAGGTCGACCTCCCGGCCGGGGCGCGGCTGGTCACGGTCTCCGCGCCCGGCGACGCGCCCCACGACGCCGAGTCGCTGCGGGCGCTCTCGGAGGGGTCGGACCTGATCGTGCGGCTCGACCTGGCCTACCGGCACGTCTACGTGAGCGACGCCGCGGCGCGCTACCTGGGCCGGCCGGCCGAGGAGATCCTCGGGCGCGACGACCGGGAGCTCGGCTTCCCCGAGCCCGCGGTGCGCGCCTGGGAGGAGCAGTTCGACCGGGTGGTCCGATCCGGCCGGCCCGCCGACGTCGAGGTCACGGTGCCCACCGAGGGCGATGAGCTGGTCTTCTGGGCGCACATCTCCCCGCAGCGCGACGACGCGGGCCGGGTCACGCACCTGTTGGTCGTCAGCCGCGACATCACCGCGCGGGTGCGCGCCGAGCGGGCGCTGGCCGAGAGCGAGTCCCGCTACCGGCTGCTGGTCGAGAACATGGGCGACGTGGTCATGCGCCTGGGCCCCCAGGGGTCGGTGGTCGACGTCACCCCGTCGGTGCTCGGGCTCACCGGCCACCCCCGGGACTGGTGGCTCGGGCGCGAGCCGTTCCTGCTCGTCCACCCCGAGGACCGCGCCCGCGCCGACGCGGAGCTCGCCCGCGCGTTCGCCCGCGGCTCCGCCGCCCAGAGCACGTTCCGGCTGGGCCGGGCCGACGGCGGACATGTGTGGGTGGAGGTCCGGGCGCGCCCGGTCCTCTCGGAGGCCGGCGACGTGGTCGAGGTCCAGGGCGCCATGCGCGATGTGGACGAGCAGATGCGGGCGATCGGCGCGCTCGAGCGCCGGGAGGCCGAGCAGCGCGCCCTGCGGCGGGCGGCGACCGCGGTGGCCGCGGGCCTGGACGACCGGTCGGCCGTGGTGCTCATCGCCGGCCAGGCGGTCCGCCTGCTCGACGCGATGGCGGCCGTGGTGGTCCGGCCGGCGCCGGGAGGCGCGCGGATCTCGGCGCTCGCCGGGGCCGGCCCGGACGGCCCGGTGCCCGGGTCGGTCGTCGCCGTGCCCGAGGCGTCCGTGCTCGGGCGGGCCCTCGCCACCGGCGACGTCGCCGCCGCCCAGGCCGCCGACGCGGCGCTGTGGGACTCCCTCGGGGTGCGCGGTCCGCACGGCGGGGCGCTCGCCCTGCCGATCATCGTCGGGCAGGCCCCCTGGGGGGTGCTCGCGGTCGTGGCCCGGCCGGGCGCCGGCTTCAGCGTGGCCGACCGCGGACGCCTGCAGCCCCTGGCCGAGCTCGCGGCCATCGCCGTGCGCACCGCCGAGGACCGCCGCCGGCTGACCGCCCTGGCGGTCACCGACGCGCTGACCGGCCTGGCCAACCGCCGCGCGTTCGAGGCGCGCCTGGCCGAGGAGGTGGGCCGCGCCCGCCGCCACGGCCGCCCGCTCTCGCTCGCCATGCTCGACGCCGACGAGTTCAAGCGGGTCAACGACCGCCACGGCCACCCGGCCGGGGACCGGGTGCTGCGGTCAGTCGCGCGGGCGCTGGCCCAGGAGGCCCGGCCGGGCGACATGGTCGCCCGGCTCGGCGGCGAGGAGTTCGCGATCGTGCTGCCCGAGACCGCCGCCCCGGCCGCCGCGCGCGCGGTGGAGCGCATCCGCCAGGCGGCGAGCGCGGCCGTGGAGCCCCGCCTCGGGCCCCTCACGCTGTCCGGCGGGGTCAGCGAGCTCACCCCGGCCGACCGCGGCCCGGCGACCCTGATCGAGCGCGCCGATCTCGCGCTCTACCGGGCCAAGGCGGCCGGGCGCGACCGGGTGGTCTCAGGCGACTGACGCCCGGCGGGCCTCCCATGCCCGGGCGAAGCGCTCGGCCTGGGCGGGGGTGGTGACCCGGCCCATGAGCTGCGCCTCGCGGGTGGCGTCGAGGAGGTCCTGCAGCCACGGCCCGGGCGGGCGGCCGAGCAGCCGCACGAGGGCGGCGCCGTCGAGCGGCGGCCGGACCGGGCCGCGGTCCACCAGGGCCCAGTGGGCGCGCATCACCTCGCGGGCGAGCACGAGGTGCCGGCGGATCTGGTCGGGCGTGGTCCGCGGGCCGTCGGTGGCCAGCCGGTCGGCGGCCGAGAGCACCAGGGCCTCCACCTCGTCCGGGGCGACCGACCGCAGGAACCGGTCCATGCGCGCCAGCGAGAGCGGCTGGCGGTGGACCATGAACCCCAGGTCCAGGTGGTGGCGCACCCCGCGCGCCACGGCCTCCCGCAGCCGGCCGGAGGTGTGCATGGCCCGGCACCAGGCGTCGGCCATCCCGGCGCCGAGGCGGTCGTGGTGCCAGAAGGTGACCCGGCCCTCGGGGGTCACCGCCCGGGTCGCCGGCTTGGCCATGTCGTGCATGAGCGCCGTGAAGACCAGCGCCTGGCCCCGGGTCAGCCCGTCGGCGAGCGGCTCGGCCAGGCGCTCGCGGATCCGGGGCGCGGAGCCGGCCATGAAGACCGGCTCGGGGTCGGCGGCGATCCCGGCGCAGTGCTCGACGACCTCCAGGGTGTGGCCGAGCACGTCCTTGTGGTGATAGGCGCTCTGGTCCATCCCGCGCGCCTGCTCGAGCTCGGGGACGAGCGCCCCGAGGCCGCCGAGCGCGTCCAGCCCCGCCAGCGCCGCCGCCGGCGTGGCCAGGGCGGCGATGCGCCTGAGCTCCTCCATGACCCGCTCGGGCGGCACCCGGGGCAGGCGCGGCGCGGCCGCCCGGGCGAGCGCCACCGCGCCGGGGTCGGCCACGAAGCCGAGCTGGGCGGCCAGGCGGGCCATACGCACCACCCGGACCGGGTCGTCGGCCAGGGAGGTCGGGCCGACGGGCCGCAGGCGCCGGGCCGCGAGGTCCCCGCGGCCCCCGTGGGGGTCCACCACCTCGGGCGCCCCCGGCCCCGCCGCGAGCGCCATGGCGTTCACGGTGAGGTCCCGCCGGGCGAGGTCGGCGCCGAGCGAGCCGCCCTGGAGCGGCGTGAGGTCGACGGTGAACGGGAGCGCGCCCCCGTGCACCCGCCACGCCCCGAAGTCGCGCGACAGGCGGAAGCGCCCGGCCCCGTGATGCCGGGCGAGCGCCCGCGCGGCCGCCTCGGCGTCGCCCGCCACGGCCACGTCCAGGTCGGCCACCGGCCGGCCGAGCAGCGCGTCGCGCAGGCTGCCCCCGACCACCCAGGCATCGGCCTCGATCGGGGCGAGCGGGGCCCGCAGCGCGGCCAGCCGGGCCTCGCTCACCCCGCGGGCTCCCTCCGCACCCGGCGCCCGACCGCGC
>JALOLS010000027.1 GCA_025455865.1 Thermoleophilia bacterium | reverse complement strand
CGGACGCGCGCTGGGTCGAGCTCACGCTCGCGGCCGTCCGTGCCGGGCACGGGGCGCTGTCGGGCGTGGTGGGCGTCATGCGCGACGTGAGCACGCAGGTGGAGGCCGAGGAGGCCCTGCGGGCGAGCGAGGAGCGCTACCGGCTGCTCGCCGAGAACATGAGCGACGTGCTCTGGCTCGGGGACCCCGAGGGGAACGTGCTCTACGTCTCGCCCTCGGTCGAGCGCCAGCTCGGCTGGCGGCCGGCCGACATCATCGGCGACCCCACGTGGAACCTCACCGGTGAGGGGGAGCCTGAGTTCCGCCGGGCCTATGGAGCCATCCTCGACGGGGGCGGGCCCGAGCGGGTGCTCATGTACGCGCCCACCGCCGGTGGGGGCATGACCTGGGTCGAGTCGAGCCTGTCGGGGATCCGGGGCCAGGACCAGGAGGTCACCCGCGTCATCGGCGTGACCCGCGACGTGCGGGCCCAGATCGAGGCGGAGGCGGCGCTTCGCTCCAGCGAGGAGCGCTACCGCCTGCTGGCCGACAACGTGACCGACACCATCTGGCTGACCGACGCCGACGCCGACGGGCGCATCCGCTATGTGTCCCCATCGGTGGAGCGCCTGCTCGGCCGGCGCCCCGAGGACCTGGTCGGCCGGCCGGGCACCGACCTGCTCGGCCCCGACGCGGAGGTGGCGATCGCGGCCCTTCAGCGCATGGCCGAGCGCCGGGAGGCCGTCCGCGTGCGGGTCCATCTGCGCCGGGCCGACGGCGGCCTGGTGTGGATCGAGTCCGAGAGCACCCCGCTCTTCGACCCCGACGGCGCCATCGTCCAGGTCGTCTCCGTCGTGCGCGACGTGACCGCCCAGGTGGAGGTCGAGCAGGCGCTGGAGGCCGAGCGCGACCGCCTGGGGGCGATCCTGGCCGCGGTCCAGGACGGCCTGCTGGTGGCCGGGCCCGAGGGCGACCTGCTGTTCGCCAACGACGCCTTCTGCCGGATGGCCGGTCGGGACCGGGCCACGGTGGAGGGCACCGACCCGCCCTTCCCCTGGGCGCCGGCCGGCGCGGAGGCGATGTGGGACCTCACCGCCCCCGGCGAGCGGGCGGCGGAGCTGGTGGGCGCCGACGGCGACGTCCTGCGGGTGATCATGGCCGTGGCCGCGCTCCCCGCCGGCGGGTCGGTCGCGACGGTCAAGGACGTCACCGCGATGGTCCGCCGCGCCGAGCACGACCGGGACCAGGCCCGCGAGCGGGAGGAGCTGGTGGCCGTGGTCAGCCACGAGCTCCGATCGCCCCTCGCCGCGCTCGCGACCCTGCTCGGGGTGGTCGCCGAGGAGCCGGCCGACCGGCCGCCGTCGGAGCGCCAGCAGGCGCGGATCGTCGCCGCGCGGCGCAGCGCCGACCGGCTGCGGCGCCTGGCCGGCGACCTCACCGTCCTGGCCCAGCAGGACGCCGGCCGGTTCACCCTGCGCCGCACCGACGCGGATCTGGCCGAGCTGGCCGGCCAGCTGATCGCCGCCGCCACCCCGGAGGCCGCCCGGTCGGGCGTGACCCTCCGGGGCGACCTGCGGCCGTGCATCGCCTACGTCGACCCGGACCGGGTGGCGCAGGTCATCGACAACCTCGTCGCCAACGCGGTCAAGTTCACCCCCGACGGCGGCACCGTGACCGTGCGTGTGCGCGGGGACGCCGAGCGCGCCCTGATCGAGGTGGCCGATCAGGGCCCCGGCCTGCCGGCCGAGGAGCGCGAGCGGGTCTTCGAGCGCTACTACCAGGCGCCGTCGAGCACGCGGGTGGCGCCGGGCTCCGGGCTCGGCCTGGCCATCGCACGGTCCGTGGTGGACGCCCACCACGGCACGGTCGGGCTGCACGACGGCCCGGGCGGCCTGGGCCTGGTGGCCCGGGTCACGCTGCCGCGCTGAGCCGCCCGCCGCCCGGCTTGGGGGACCGTTCCCCCCTGCCGATGGGGTCCCATGGCGAGGCACCTCGTCCCCGGGTCGACGCGCCGGCGCCCGGCGCCCGACGGCGACGACTCCTGGCGGGGACCCGAACGGCGGCTGCGTCACCTCCAGCTCGCGGAGGTCCTGCTGCTGGCGGCCGCGTGCGCTGCGCTGGTGCTGGTCACCGTCGTCATGGGCCGCACCCAGGCGGCGGCCCAGCAGCGGGAGCGGGTCGAGGACACGCGCCTGGCGTCGCTGCACCGGGCGGGGGACGCGCTGCACCGGATGGAGATGGCCTTCTGGCAGGTCCGGGCCGAGGGCGGAGGGGGCCTCAGCCTGCGGTTCCTCCCCGTCGCGCTCACCTGGGACGCCCGCATGCAGGAGGTGCTCGCCCAGCCCGCCACCCCGTCCACGAGCGCGGTGCGGGATGAGGTGGTCGATGCGCGGGCGGACCTGCTGCGGATCATGCGCGGCGTGAGCCTGCGCGCCGATGCGTCCTCCATCCCCCTGGACCTGATCGGGCGGGGACAGGCGGTCGTGGCCCGCATGGAACGGGCCATGGAGGGCTGGATCGAGGCGAGCACGGCCGAGTCGGCCCGGCTCCACGAGCAGGCGGACGCCGGCGCCCGCCGCATGTCCGCCCTGCAGGTCGGGCTGGCGCTCGCGCTGGTCCTGGGCGGCGTGGCGGCCTGGGCGCTGATCGACCGCACCCGCCGCCGCCTGACCCGGGCGGCCGCGGCCCGCGACGCCCGGTTCCGGGCCCTGGTGACCGGAAGCAGCGACGCGGTGATGCGGGTGGGCGCCGACGGACGGGTCGCCTACTGCTCACCGGCCGTCACGGCGATCGCCGGCCGGGACCCGGCCGATGTCGAGGGCGCGCCCCTGGCCGCCCTGGCCCATCCCGACGACCGCGAGGCGGTGGCCGGGATCGGCGCCGGGCCGGGGACCGGCGCGGTCGCGTGGCGCATGCGCCGGCGCACGGGCGGCTTCGTGGCGGTGGAGACGGTCGTCTCCGACCATCGCGACGACCCCGACGTCGCCGGCCTCATCCTGGCCACGCGCGACGTGACCGCGCGCCGCGCGGCCGAGGCGCGCCTGGCCCACCAGGCCCTGCACGACCCGTTGACCGACCTCGCCAACCGCGTCCTGTTCATGGACCGCACGGCCCACGCGCTCGCGCGCGCGTCCCGCGGGGGCGGGGAGCCCGCCGTGGTGATGATCGACCTGGACGACTTCAAGACCGTCAACGACACCCTCGGCCACGCCGCGGGGGACGGGCTGCTGGTGGAGGTGGCCGGGCGCCTGCGCGAGGCGGTCCGGGCCGGCGACACCGTGGCCCGCCTGGGCGGGGATGAGTTCGCGGTGCTGCTGGAGGGTGCCGACGCCCGCGACGAGGCGGTGGCGGCCGCCGATCGGCTCCTGGGCGCCGTGCGCGCGCCGCTGGCCCTTCCCGGGCGGACGATCGCGCTCGGCGCGAGCGCGGGCGTCGCGTTCACCGAGCCGGGGGCGACCGCGCAGGGCATGCTCCGTGACGCCGACCTCGCCCTCTACGCGGCCAAGGACGGCGGCCGCGGGACCGTCCGCGTGTGCCTGCCCCACATGCGCGAGCGGGCCGAGCGGCGGCTGGGGCTGGGGGAGGGCCTGCGCGCGGCCATCGCCCTGGACCAGCTGTTCCTGGAGTACCAGCCGGTGGTGGACATCACGTCCGGGCGGGTCGTGGCCCTGGAGGCGCTGGTGCGCTGGCGTCATCCGGTCTGGGGGATGCTCGCTCCCGGGGAGTTCATCCCGGCGGCCGAGGAGATGGACGTCATCGTCGACGTCGGTCGCTGGGTGCTGCGCGAGGCGTGCCGGGTCGCCGCCGGGTGGCCGGTTCCCCACCACGGCCAGCCGCCCATGGTCAGCGTGAACGTCTCCGCCGCGCAGGTCGTGCGCGCCGACCTGGCCGCCCACGTGGGCGAGGCGCTCGCCGCCGCCGGCCTTCCGGCCGCGCGCCTGGCGCTGGAGGTGACCGAGACCACGGTCCTGCGCGACCCCGAGCGCGCCGCGGAGGTCCTCGGGGCGCTCGAGCGCACGGGGGTCCGCCTGGCCCTCGACGACTTCGGGACGGGCCACTCGTCGCTCGCCTGGCTGCGCCGGCTCCCGGTCCACGTGCTCAAGCTCGACCGGAGCTTCGTCCAGGGCGGCGACGAGGCGGCCCGGGAGTGGCGGCTCACCGGGGCGATCATGCAGATGGGCGAGGCCCTGGGCCTGCTCACCGTCGCCGAGGGGGTCGAGACCCCGGAGCAGCTCGAGCGCATGCGCGGCCTCGGATGCCGCCTGGCGCAGGGGTTCCTGCTCGCGCGACCGGTCCCCGCCGAGCGGGTGCCCGGGCTGGTCGGGGCGTGCCTGCTGCCCCGCGCGCCGGCCCCGGCGCGCGTCGCCGTCGCCGAGGTGTGACCCGGATCCTCGGCGCGCGGGACCCGCGTCCGATACACATGGCCGCCGCATGCTCGCACTCGCGCTTCTGGCGATGGTCCCGGCGCTCGCGCCCGCCACCGCCCCCGATCCGGTCCTTCCGCCCGCCGCCGCGCGCCGCGCGATCCGCGTGGTCGGCCCCGGCGGTCGCCCGGTGGGCTGGGCGCGGGTCCGCCGGCAGGGCGGGGAGTGGCAGCCGGTGGACCCCCGGGGGCGGGCCCTCGTGCCCCGCGGCCGCGGCCCGGTCGTGGTGGCCGCCGCCGGTCACGTGAGCCGGCGCGTGAGCCCGCGGCGGCAGACCGTGGTGCTCGCCGCCCGTGCGGTGCGGGCCGAGCAGTGGGGCGGGGGGCCGCGGCGCGCCCACTTCTTCCCGGTGGCCGCGGGGACGGTGCGCGGGGCGCCGGCCTGGTCGATGGAGTTCCGCGAGCTGCTCGAGTTCCCGCCCGCGGTCTCGCGCGAGCGGGTCGTGGTGCACGCCCACCTCGGGCGCCTGGTCGGCCTGGACCGCCGCGACGGCCGGGTGGTCTGGGAGAAGCGGCTGGGCTACCGCGCGGCCACCACGCCGGCCATCGGCGGGGACACGGTGGTCGCCGTGAGCTTCGACGGGCAGGTCGGCGCCTACCGGACCGACGACGGCGGCCGGCGCTGGCACCTGCGCCTGGGCGGCGACTCCGAGACCTCGCCGCTGGTGCTCGGGGGCCGGGTCGTGGTGGCCGACACCACCGGCGCGGTGCTGGCGCTCGGCCTGCACGACGGCCGGGTGCGCTGGCGGGCCGACGTCGGCGCCACCGTCAAGGCATCCGTCGCGAGCGCGGCCGGCCGCCTGGTGGTGGCCGACTACGGGGGCTGCCTGACCGCGCTGCGGCCCGGCGACGGGGTCCGCACGTGGCGGCGCTGCTGGCCCGGGGCGCGCTTCTACGCGACCCCCTCCATCGGCGGCGGCCTGGTCGTGGCCGGGAGCTACGACGGGTGGTTCCACGCGGTGGACCTCGCCACCGGGACGCCGCGGTGGAGCTTCCGCTCCGGGCCCGAGGCCCGGGTGACCTCCGCCGCGGCCATCGCCGGCGACCGGGCCTTCGTCGCCGACGACCAGGGCTGGCTGCACGCGCTGGACCTGCGCACCGGCCTGGTCCGGTGGCGATGGCGCGACCCCGCCGCCGCGCGGATCAGCGGGGCGGTGTCGGTGGCCGGGCGCACCGTCTACGTCTCGCGCCTGTGGCGGCAGGAGGAGCGCAAGCTCACCACCGGCATCGACATGGTCACCGGCCGCCCGCGCTGGCACACCGGCGACGGGCGCTACACCCCGGTGGTGGCCGACTCCCTCGGCACGCTCATCATCGGCCACACCCGCATCCGGGTCTGGCCCGCGGGGAGGCCCCTACCGGCACCGGCGCGCTGACCGGACTCCCCGGCGGCCCCGGCCGGCCGGCGTCCTACGCCGTGCCCCCGGCGTCGAGCACCGCCGATGCGGGCGCGGGGCGGGCCCACCGGTAGCCCTGCCCCAGCTCGATCCCGAAGCCCTGCACGATCGCCTCGGCCTCCGGGGTCTCGATGCACTCGGCCACCACGCGCTTGCCCAGCGCGTGCGCGACCTTGGCCACCGACTCGACGATCGCGCGGGAGGCGGGGTCGGTCTCGACCTGCCGCACGGCGGAGCCGTCCACCTTCACCAGATCGACCGGGAGCGCCCGGAGCATCCTGAACGAGAAGAAGCCCTCGCCGAAGTCGTCCAGGGCGAACCGGCAGCCACACGCCCGCAGCCGCCGCATCCAGCGCTTGGCCCGCCCCTCCGAACGGACGACCGACGACTCGGTGATCTCGATCGTCAGCCGGCAGGCCAGGCTCCGGTCGGCGCGCAGCCGCCGCTCCAGATCGCCCAGGAGAGACCCGTCGTCGAGCCCCGCCGCCGAGAGGTTCACGAACAGGGCGAGGGAGGGGTAGCGGTCGAGGAGGGTCAGGGCGCCGTCGAGCACGCGGCGGTCCACCCGGCCGGCCAGGCCGAAGCTCTCCGCCGCCCGGATCGCCTCGGCCGTGTGCAGGATGCCCCCTCCGGCCTCCGGGATGCGCAGGAGCACCTCATAGGCATGGGGGATGGTGCCTCCGAGGGGCACGATCGGCTGGAGGTGCAGGTGCAGCAGGTCGTGATCGAGCGCGATCTCGACCCGGCGCGCCACCCTCCCGAGGCCGGCTGCCCCGTCTCCCGCCCGACCGGCGGGGGCGATGACGACCCGTCCGCGGCCCTGGGCCTTCGCCCGGGCCAGCGCGGCGCGGGCGGAACGCATCGTCGCGGTCGCGTCGGGCCCGAGCGCGGCGACCCCGGCGCAGGCGGAGGGCGCGGGCAGCGCGTCGACCAGCGCGAGCTCCTCGCGCAGCAGGTCGAGGCCCGCCCGCTCGCAGAGCGCGACGACCTCCGCCGTCGACGCGGCGGGCGCGAGCACCGCGAGCTCGTCGTCGGCCGTCCGCCCCAGGAGGGTCCCCGCCGGGGCCTCGGCGGCCAGGAAGTGCCCGAGCCGGGCAAGGAGCGCGTCCCCCACGTGCGACCCGGCCGCGTCGTTCACGGCCCCGAGCCCGTCGAGGTCCACGACCGCCAGGGAGCAGGTGGGGCCCGACCTGGTCGCCTCCTCGAGCCGGTCGAGGAAGGCCCGTCGCCGGCAGGCGCCGGTCAGGGGATCGTGGTCGGCCTCGTACACGGCCGGGCCGTCCGCCGGCTCCTTGATCGCGACGAACCGGCACACCGTCCCGTCGGCATCCCGGATCGGCGTGATCGTCTGCCGCTCGAGGTACAGCGATCCGTCCCGGCGGCGGTTCCACATGCGCCCCTGCCAGCCGTCGCCGCCCAGCACGGTGTCCCACAGCCGCCGGTAGAAGGCCCGGTCCTGCCGGCCGCTCCGCAGCAGCGAGGTGCGGGCCCCCACGGCCTCGGCCGCCGGATACCCGGTGAGCGCCTCGAAGGCCGGGTTGACCCATTCGATGACCCCGTCCCGGGAGACCACCGCGACGGCGCTCGAGGTCGTCTCCAGGGCGGCCGCCTGCACGTGGGCCTGGAGCTCGGCCGCCTTGCGCTCGGTGATGTCGCGGGCGACGCCGACGATGGCGAGCGGCGCGCCCAGCTCATCGCGCATCATGCGGTTGCGCTGCTCGGTCCACACCACCCGGCCGTCCTTGTGGAACCAGCGGAGCTCCAGCGCCTCCATCTGCTCGCCCGCGGCCATGGCCAGGATCCGGTCGCGGTCGTCGGGGTGGATGATCCGCTCGCCGAGCCCCGGGTCGGCGTAGTGCTCCTCGGGCGTGTAGCCCACGATCGCGGTCACCGCCGGGCTCACGTACAGGAAGCCCACGGGAGCCTGCAGCCGGAAGCAGTAGACGGCATCCGGGACCTGGCTGAGCAGGAGGCGCAGGAGCCCGGCCTCGTCGTCCAGCCGCTTCCGCCGCCGCCCCACGGTTCCCGGAGGCCCACCGTTGGCGCCGCTCATGTCCCCTCGCCCCTCATCACGGTCTCCGGGGCGCCGGCCGCCCGGCCCCCAGGTCTCGACGCACGATGCCTGGGGGAGGACCCGCCGGTGGTCATGCGAACGACGTTCCGATCGGCCATCGCGTCCCGCCGATCGCGGGCGCCACCGGTCGCCACCGGCATCGGGGGCTCACGGTCGCGCCCTGCTCACGGCGACCCGGGCCGATCGGGGCAGGCTCCGGCGGAGGTGGCCGATGAGGGTGGGGGTGAGCTCGGCGCCGGACGCGGCGAGGAGCACGCCGTCCCGCCCGACCTCATCAGACAGGTACATCCCCGGCGCGAGCTCGTCGGGATGCAGCAGATCCCCACCGGCATCCGGGGCTCCGGCCTCCGCCTCGAGCGCGGCGATCAGGAGGGGGTCGTGGGCCGCCGCCATCCGCAGAGCCGCCACCGCGGCCCGGGCGTCCAGGCCCCGTGAGCGCAGCAGGTCGAAGTCGGTGGCCGCCCGCAGGATGCGGGCTCCGCCCTCCGCCCCGCCGCCCGCGGCGAGGCCGCGCAGCACCTCGCGCACCCGCTCGAGCCGCGGGATGCTCGCCAGGAGCCGGTCGGCGACCAGGGGCAGGCGATCCACGGCGATCTGCTCGGAGGGGGCCAGCCGCTCGCCCTGGGCATACCGGGCCGCGGTGGTCGGAGGGAGCGTGACGCACCCGATCTGGGCGAGCATCGCCGCCACCTCGATGTCCCACGACGGGCGCCCGAGCCGGCGGCAGAGGCCGGCGACGAGCGCCCGCACGCGCACGGCCCGGCCGAAGGCGGCGGGATGGGAGTGGGCCAGGAGCTCGGTGAGCACCCGGATGCTCCCGGCGAAGGTCTGCTGCAGCAGCTCGCGCTCCGCGGTGATCAGGCGGTGCTGGGCGATCCCGGCGTCGAGCGCCTCCGCGACCTCCTGGACCGGGCACGGCTTGATGAGGAAGCGGAAGACCGCCCCCTGGTTCACCGCCCGCACCGCGGCCTCGAGGTCGGCGTGCCCGCTCAGCATGATGCGGACCGTGTCGGGGTGATGCTCCCGCATGCGCCGCAGCAGCTCCAGCCCGTCGACGGCGGGCATCCGCAGGTCGCTCACGATCACCGCGAGCGGCCGGTCCGCCGCGATCGCCAGGGCCCCGGCCGCGTCGCCCGCGGTGAGGATCGCGAAGCGCCGGGCCAGGTTGGCCGCGAGCGCGTCGAGCACCATCGGCTCGTCATCGACCAGCAGCACCGGGGGCGCGGTGGACGGGGCGGCGGCGGGCGCGCTCACGGACGGCCCTCCGCCACGTCGGCGCGTCCGGGGAGGCGCATCCCCCGGGCCATGAGGAGGGGTCCGTCGACCTGGGGCCTGCCGTTGGTCCCCGCCTGCTCGGCGGCGATGTGGACCGCCACCAGCACGATGTCGGCGTCGGGGCCGGCCCGCCACGGCTCGTGGTGGTGGGCGACGGCGTCGACCACCCGGTGGGGGAGCCCCCAGAGTCCGAGCAGGGAGCCGCCGATCTCGGCGTGACTGGTGCCGAGCACCGCCCGCTCGGCCTCATCGCGGCGGACTCCGTGCGCATGCACCAGCGCGTCGACCTCGTCCAGTGCCGGCGGGAGGCCGGCCGCGATCACCAGCCGGCCGACGTCGTGGAGCATCCCGGCGAGGAAGGCCGCGTCGGCGGCGTCGGGCGCATGGTCCTCGCAGATCGCCCGGGCGTGGCCGGCCACGAGCATCGTGGCCGTGCGCACGGCCTCCAGCTCCTGCAGCCCGCGGCGGGTCGGCGGGGCGAGGGCCTCGAGCGCCGAGAGCGCGATGACCAGATCGGCGAGGGTGCGCGTGCCCAGGTAGGCGACCGCCCGCTCCAGGGAGTGGATGGGACCCGAGACCCCGAGCAGCGCGCAGTTGGCCGCCTGGAGCACCTTGGCGCCCAGCGCCGGCTCGTCCTGGATCGCGGCCGCGGCCGCACGCAGGGACGCCTCCGGCCGGCCCAGGACCTCGGCGATGTGGTCGATCGCCCGCGGCCGGGTCGGGAGGGTCTGCAGGCCGCCCACGACCGCGCGGATGGCCGGTGAGGACGAGAGGGTGCGCAGGCGCTCCGCCCGGGCGATCACCGCGCGGAGCCTCTCCGGTGGGCACGGCCGGGGCAGCACCTGGTGGGCGAGCAGCGCCACGGACGACCAGCAGAGCCCGTCGGGCCCGCCGTCGAGCACCACGCGCGCGGTGGACGGCCACGACTCGCGGAGGGCGGCCAGGAACCCCAGGCCGTCCATGTCCGGGAGCCGCAGGTCGCTCACCACCACGTCGGCCGGTCGCCGGCCGAGCTCCCGCAGGGCCGCTCGCGCGCCCGGCGCGAAGCGCAGCCGCCAGGGCGGCCGGCGCCGGGCCAGGAGCGCCTCGAAGCCGGCGAGGACCTGCTCGTCGTCGACGAACAGGACCTCCAGGGGCTCGACCGGGCGCGGCATCCCTAGCCGCCGACCGGGAGGACGATCCGGAACGTCGATCCGCCGCCGGGGGTGGAGTCGACGTCGATCCGCCCCCCGTGGTCGTCGACCACCACCCGGTGGGCGAGCGCCAGGCCCTGCCCCGAGCCCCGGCCGACCTCCTTCGTGGTGAAGAACGGCTCGAAGATCCGCGGGAGCACGGCGGGCGGGATCCCGACCCCGGTGTCGGCGACCAGGAGCTCGACCTGGCCCGCCTCGGCGCCGCGCCGGGTGCCGACGCTGATCACCCCGCGCGCCCCCGGGGTGCCGAGGTCGCCGATCGCGTGGGCGGCGTTGACGAGCAGGTTCAGGGCGACCTGGCCGATCTCCGACGGCGCGCAGTCGATCTCGGGGAGGTGCTCGTCCAGGTCGACCGACACCTCGGCCACGTGCTTGAGCTCGTTGTGGGCCACCGTGAGGGCGCTCCGGACGACCTCGTTCAGCGAGCAGCGCCGCCGCGAGGCGCGCGAGGGGTGGGCGAAGGCCCGCATCGCCCTGACGATCTCCGCCACCCGCTCCACGCCGGCCTCGGTGCGCATGAGCGCCCGGGGCACCTCGGTGAGCAGGAAGTCGAGGTCCTCGGCATCCACCGGCTCCGCCGCGGCCGGGCCACCGGCGCTCCCGGCACCCCGGCGCAGGCCCGCGATGGCCACCTGCAGGTCGCCGAACGCATCGACCAGGAAGGCCACCGAGTCGCCCACGAACTGGATCGGGGTGTTGATCTCGTGGGCGACCCCGGACGCGAGCTGGCCGAGGGCCTCCATCTTCTGGGCCTGGTGGAGCTCCTGCTCGAGCCGCTCACGCTCCTCAAGCTGCAGGGCGTGCTCGACGGCCATCGAGGCCAGCCCCGCGAAGGCGAAGACCTCTCCCGTCGCCGCCTCGGTCATGGCGTGCCGCTCGCCCGTCACCAGGACCGCCCCCCACACCCGTCCGCGCACCCGCACGGGCGCGGCGACGTGCCACGCCGCGACCCCCGCCCCCTCGGCGGACTCCTCGGCGCAGGGCCGATCGTGTGCCACCGCCCGCCGCGCCGTCGCCGCGCCCGGCGGGCCCTCGGGGCCGGCCGGCGGGTCGGCGCCGCGACCCCAGCGCGCGACGATCCGCAAAGCCTTCCCGTCCTGCTGCACGACCGCACCGGCGACGCCGCCGCTCACCCGCGCGGCCTCCTGCGCCACCCGGGCCAGCACCGGGTCGCGCTCCTCGCCCCGGACGATCGCCTCGGAGACCCGGCGCAGCCCCTCCTGCTCCGCGGCCGCCCGCCTGAGCGCCAGTTCGGCCCGCCGGCGGGCGGTCACGTCCTTGAGGGTGATCACCACGCCCGGGCGGCCCTCGCCCGCCTCGGCGCGCAGCGGGGCGTGCGCCGCGATGACCGTGACCCGGTCCCCGGCCGGCCGTGCGACGGTGGTCTCGAGCTCGCCGGCCCCGGCGTCCGGGCGCCGCAACGCCGCGGCGTCCTCCGTCGGCCACCAGGGCTGGGGCCAGGGCCGGTCGATGACCCGATGGGCCGGCCGGCCCAACAGCTCCAGTGCGCGGTCATTCGCCTCGACCACCCGGCCGGTGGCGTCGAGCACGAGGAGCCCGTCCTGCAGCGAGGCGATCATCGCCCGCGTCGCGTCGCGCTCCCGCCGGAGCGCGGCCGCGGCCTCCTCGCGGTCGGTCACCTCCCGGGCCACCCCGAGCAGGGCGCAGACCGCCCCGGACTCGTCGGTGACCACGCGGTTGCGCTGCTCGGTCCAGATGACCCGCCCGTCGCGCCGGACCCACCGCAGGAGCAGCGGCCGGTCGGCCAGGCTCGTCGGGTCGCCGATGCCGTGCTCGAGCAGGTGGCGGTCCTCCGGGTGCACGAGCCGCACGCCGAGGTCCGGGTCCCGGTAGTGGTCCTCCGGCGTGTAGCCGGTCATCGCCGTCACCGACGGGGTGACGTACTCGAAGCCGCGATCCGGCTCCAACCGGTAGCGGTAGACGACGTCGCTCATGCCCTCCAGGAGCTCCCGGAGGCGCTCCTCGCCGTCCCGGAGCGATCGCTCGGCGTCGACCTGGGCGGTGATGTCGCGTGAGGTCAGCACCACCTGGGTGGCGTCCAGGCGGGCGAGGCGCACCCCGACCACCAGGCGGCCGGCGGGGGCCGGCAGCTCGACCCGGAGGGCCTCGACCCCGCCCGATGCGATGACCCGGGCGATCGCCGCCCGGACCCGACGGGCGTCCGGGGCGCAGAGCAGGTCCTCCTGCATGCGGCCCAGCACCTGCTCGACGGGCAGGAACAGACCGTCCGGGGGGGCATGCACCTCCAGGACGCGGCCCTCGCGGTCGAGGCGGAACACCACGTCGGGCAGGGCCGCGAGGAGCGCCGCGAGCTTCGGGTCACGACCGACCCCGGCGTCCTCGTCCAGGCCCGCCGTGGGCTCCGAGACACCGGACCCCGGCCCGTCGCGTGGCTCCATGCCTGTCACCCCCATGACAGAAACTTGTCAATCAGTCATCGGTTCGGCACCCCCTTCGATTGAGCGGACGGGCGGGGATCGTCGGGAGCCGCGTCGGGCGACGGCCTGCCGGCGCCCGGCGGCCGGGGTCAGGCCATCGCGGCCAGGAGCTTCGGCGCAACCTGCTTCTTGCGGCTCATGACCCCCGGCAGGTCGATGGCCCCCTCGACGGCGTCGACGGCGAAGGCCCGCTCCACGGCGGCCGTGTCGCCGGCCACCAGGAGCTCGGTCGACCTGCCCACGATGTCGGTCACCATCAGCGCGAACACCGCGAACCCCTCGGCGCCGCGGACCTCGTCCATCGCCGACACCAGCTCCGTGCGCCGGCCGGTCAGCGCGCGGCCCACGGTCTCGACCTGGGCGATGCGCACCCGCCGCCCGGAGGCCAGCTCGTAGTCCTTGGCGTCGCGGCGGATGAGGTCCCGCGCCGGCACCCCGCCCACGTCGGCCGAGCTCTCGAACATCTCCAGCCCGAACCGCCGGGCGTCGAGCTCGAGCAGCTCCTCCAGGTACTCGACCACCTGATGGTCGCGGGGGGTGGTGGTGGGGGAGGACAGGATGACGGTGTCGGAGAGGATGGCCGCGAGCAGCATCATCGCCGTGGGCCGCCGGGGCTCGCGCCCGTGGGCCCGGAAGCGCTCGATGACCAGGGTCGCGGTGCTGCCCACCGGGTCGAACGTGGCCGCGACCGGGAACTTGGTCTCGATCGAGCCGATGTGGTGGTGGTCGAGGATCTCGACCACGTGCGCCTCGCCCACCCCCGGCACGCTCTGGGCCTGCTCGGCGTGATCGACCAGCAGCACATGCCGCGGCTCGGGGTTCACCAGGTCGGCCCGGGTGACCATCCCGACCGGGCGCCCGCCGTCGTCCACGGCCACCGCCGCGCTGTAGTGGACGTCCTTGATGCGGTCGGCGATGTCGCTCACGAGGTCGTCGGGATCGGTGGTGAGCGGATCGCGGCTCATCACCTCGCGGACCGGCACCGACAGCGACACCAGGCGGCCGGTGACGTAGGAGTCGAGCGGCGAGACCACGATGCCGGTGCCCCGCTCGCGCGCGCGGGCGAGGAGCGCGTCGGGCGGGCGGTGCCCGTAGGTCGTGACCAGGAGCGCCACCCCGATCTCCACCGCGCGCGTCTGCACGTCCTCGCGGTCGCCGACCACCGCGATGTCGTGCTCGGCCATGGTCCGGCCCATCGTGTCGGCGTCCACCGTGACCGCCCACAGGCGGCCGTCCAGCCGCCGCTCGGGCCGCACCAGCATCTGCCCGCCGAGGACCTCGACGATGAGGTCGGCGGACACCGGCCGGTCGGCGAAGCTCGACGGCTCGCCGGTCTCCTTGACGTAGCGCCGGGCGAGGTCGCGGGCGGTCAGCATCCCGGCGATCGCCCCGTCGTCGTCGACGATCGGGACCATGTCGGCGTCGGCCTGCGCCATCGCCACGCCCACGTCGCGCAGCGAGTCGTCGTGGCCGGCCACCGGGAACTCGGTGCGCATCACGTCACGGGCGCGCAGCATGATGTGGGGCAGGAGCTCCGGAAGCTCGGCCCCGGCGCGCTCGAGCGCCCAGCGGGTCTGGGCGTTGGGCTCGCCCAGCCGGACCGGGACGTAGCGGTCGGCGCCGCTCAGCCGCTGCTTGAGCTCCGCGTACCCGATCGCCGACGCGATGGAGTCGGTGTCGGGGTTGCGGTGCCCGGTGACGTAGATCGTGGCCAAGCGACCTCCCGGCGGATCGGGTTGCTGGAGGCGCACATCCTCCCGCACCCGGCGGCCGGGCGCCGTCGGACCGCGCCCGGCCTTGCCGCCGCGCGGCCGCCGCTCATCCCCGGCCCTCCTCGCGGGCCGCCGTGCGCTCCTCCTCCAGGGCCCGCACCACCTCGGGGTCGAACTGCGAGCCGGCCCCGCGCCGGCACTCCGCCAGGGCCAGGTCGGCGGCGAGGGGAGGCGAGTAGCTGCGCGCGGCGGTCATGACGTCCCAGGCGTCGGCCACCGCGATGATGGCCGCGCCCTGTGGGGTCGCCTCGCCGGTCAGGCGGTCGGGGTACCCGGTGCCGTCCCAGCGCTCGTGGTGGTGGCGGATCCACGCGACCTGGTCGGCCGCGAGGATGCCCTCCACGATCTCCGCGCCGAGGGCCGCATGGGCCTGGACGGCCAGGTACTCCTCCGGGGCGAGCGGGCCGGCCTTGAACAGGATCCGGTCCGGCACCCCGATCTTGCCCACGTCGTGCAGGAGCGCGGCCTCCCGCAGCCGCAGGGCCTCGCCGGGCCCCCAGCCGAGCCGCTCGGCCAGCCGGACGGCGAGGTCGCCCACCCGTTCGGAGTGCCGGCGGGTGGCCGGGTCCTTGGCGTCGACCGCGCGCGCCAGCGCCCCCAGGCCGGCGAGCGTCCGCGCATGCTCCCGCCGCCGGGCGCGGCGCTCGGCGTCCAGCTCGGCCGCGAGGTGGGGGTGGTGGGCCACCACCCGGTCGCGGCCCTGGGCCTTGGCCCACCGCATGGCCCCGTCGGCCAGGTGCCGGAGGCCCTCGGCGCCCTCGGCGCGGGCGAGCTCGCAGACCCCGGCCGACACCGTGATGCGGACCCCGCGGGGCAGGATGAGGTCGGCCAGCTCGGCGCGCAGCCCGTCCATGAGCGCCACCGCCTGACCGGCCCCGGCGCCCGGCAGCAGCAGCGCGAACTCGTCTCCCCCGACCCGCGCGAGCATCCCCCGGCCCGCGGCCCGCGCCGCCATGACCCCGGCGACCTGCAGCAGGACCCCGTCGGCCGCGCGGTGGCCGAGGCTGTCGTTCACCAGGCCGAAGTGGTCGAGATCGATCGAGACCAGGCTGAGTGGGGCCTTCGACCGGCGGGCGCCGGCCACCTCGCGGTCGAGGCGCTCGTGCAGCGCGTGGTGGGTGGGCAGGCGCGTGAGGGGGTCGATCCCGTCGCGGCCGAGCTCGATCCGGCAGACGGCGGCGTCGACGACGGCGCCGGCGACGGTGGCGAGGTAGCCGAGCGTCGCGGTGGTGGTCGGCGAGAACGCGCCGCGCCGTCCGGACGCCACCGTGAGCGTCCCCTTCAGCCGCGGGCCGACCCGGATCGGCACGCTCGCGACACTCGGCAGGCGTCCCCCGCCCGCGCCGGGGCCGGCGAGCCCCTCCGGGAGGTCCCCGGCGAGCGCCACCTCACCGCGGTCGGCGCCGAGCAGCCGGGCGGTCTCGTGGGCCAGGATCTGGAGCACCTCGGCCGGGGGGGCGCCGGCGCGCAGGGCCGACCCGGCCTCGGCCAGCACGCGCTCCCGGTGCTCGGCACCGGTGTCGCGGTGCAGGACGACCACGCGTCCGCCGGGTCCCGGCATGGCGGCCTGCTCGCTCCAGACCACGTGCCCGTCGCGGTGGCGCAGGGCCAGGTCCACGTGGCCCGGCCCGCCGCGGGCGCGCGCGACCCACCACCGGGCCCAGGCGGCCGGGTCGAGGGCCGGCCCGAGCGGCCCCGGGCCCACCACCTCATGCTCCTCCCAGCCGATGAGCCCGGTCAGCAGGGGGTTGACCGCGACCAGGCTCCCGTCGGCGGTGTGCAGCGCCGCCGGGACCGGGAGGCCGTCGATCCCGCCCCGGTCGCCGCGTCCGCCCGCGTTGGCGGCGGTGGTCATCGCATCCCCCTCGGTCTGCGCGTCCGCCGCCCGGTGCGGGGGTCCGCCGAGGGCAGGATGGGGCCCCGGCCGGCCCGCCTCGTCAGCCGAACAGCCTTCCGACCGGTGGGGGCTGCCAGGCGACCGGTGGGGGAGCGGTCAGCCGGTCGGCGCGCCGCCGCCGCTGAAGCCCGAGGGCGGGGTGTTCGCGCCGCACCAGAAGCCGATCGCGCACGCGAGCAGCCCCGCGAGCTCCCGCAGGCCCACGGGCTTGACCAGGTAGCCGTTCGCGCCGGCGGAGTAGGCCCGCACGACGTCCCGGGGGTCGCGCGAGGAGGTCAGCATGACCACCGGGACGAGCCGGGTCGCCGTCGTCGCCCGCAGTCGCTCCAGGACCTCCACCCCGTCGATGCGGGGGAGCTTCAGGTCCAGCAGGACCAGCCCGGGCCGCAGGCGGTCGGGGCCGGTGAGCATCGCGATGGCGGCCTCGCCGCTCTCGGCCGCGGCCGTCGCGAGCCCCGGGTGCGTGGCGGCGATCGTGCGCAGCACCATCTCGCGGTCGACCGGGTCGTCCTCGACCACGACCACGTCGGCCGGCCGGTGGCGCGCCGTGGGCGGGCGGCTGGACGAGTCCATGCCACCAGTGTGGCCGCGGCTGGGGCGGGCGGTCGTCGCCCGATCGGCGCTCCGTCCGGTTGAACCGTCCTCGGGCCCGGTCAGCGGATGATGCCGCGGCGCATCGCCTCGGCCACCGCGGCGGCGCGCTCGGACACCCCGAGCTTCTCGTAGAGCCGGTGCAGGTGGGTCTTGATCGTCGCCTCGGACAGGTGCATGCGCCGGCCGATGGCCGCCGCGCTCAGGCCCTCGGCCACGAGCGCGAGCACCTCGACCTCCCGATCGGTCAGCCCGCCGGTGTCGCGGGGCATCGCCCGGATGCGCGCAGCCAGCTGCCCCTGGATGTCGGGGGAGAGGGCCGTCTCGCCCCGGCCGACGGCGCGGATGGCCTCGAGCACCACCGCGCGCTCGACGTTCTTGGACACGAACCCGGCCGCGCCGGCGGCGAGCACCTCATAGACCTCCTCCGCCGCGAACGAGCCCGAGATGATCAGCACCCGGGTGGGGAGGGCCTCCTCGACCACCTTCGCGAGCACCTCGTCGCCGTGCAGCCCCGGGAGCGCCCGGTCGATCACCGCCACCTGGGGCCGCAGTGCGCGGATGCGCTCCAGGGCGGCCCCGCCGTCGGCGCACTCGGCCACCAGCGCGAGGTCCGGCGATGTGCGGACCGTGTGGGCCAGGGTCTCGCGGAACAGCGGGTGGTCGTCGGCGACGAGGACGCTCGTGCTCGGCACACGGACATCATGGCGCACGCGCAGGGATCGGGCACGCCCGCGGGCGACGGATCGCGCCATCCGATCGGATGAGCGCACGGTCCCGCGCTTCCGCTGATCGCGCGATGGCGCCGGGCCCGGGCGGCGCCGAGCATGGGGTCATGACCTCGTGGGGACCCGCATGACCGCAGACCCCGACGCGCTGCGGGTGCTGCGCCCCTGGCTGCGGCACCGCTTCGGCAACGACCTCACGGTCGTGCTGGCCACCCTGGAGCTGGCGGAGCTCGACCAGCCCGGCGACCTCGCGGCCGAGCTCGCCGCCGCCGTGGCCGCCGCCCGGCGCATGGCGGCGGCCCTGGGCGGCCTCACGGAGGGGTAGGGAGGGAGCCCGGCCTACTCGTTCCCGCCGCCGGCCGCGCTGGCCTCGGCGGCGGTGGTCAGCCCGTCGGGCTGGCCGATGACGACCACCGCGACCAGCGCGACGATCGCGGCGACGGCGGACACCCAGAGCGCCGGCTTCCAGGTCCAGTACAGCCCCCGAGGATCCTCGGTCACCGTGCCGCGGGCCTCGAGGGCCTCCCGGCGGTCGGCGTCCTCGTGGTAGCCCAGGGCGCGAAGGGTCTCGGCCGGCGTCATACGGTCCTCCCGGGTCGGTGGAGTGGGCGGCTGCGGTGATGATACAGACCGGTCTCTCTCATGGAAGGGGCGAGGCCCGGTGCTGCCGGAGTACTTCCGACCGGAACTATCGCTGCTAGCCTCGGCCGCATGACCGACACGCAGAACCTGACCACCGTCCTGCGGCTCGCCCGCGCGCACGCCGCCCTGGCCCGGCGCATCGAGTCGCCCCTCGGCGCCGCCCACGGCCTGGCCCTGCCCGAGCTGCTCGTGCTCCTGAACCTCGACCGCGCCCCCGCCGGGCGCCTGCGGCGGGTGGACCTGGCCGCGGCGCTCGGCATGAGCGCGTCGAGCGTCACCCGGCTGCTCGGGCCCATGGAGCGCACCGGGCTGGTGTCCCGGGAGCGCGACGAGCGCGACGCCCGCGCGAGCTTCGCGGTGATCACCCCGGCCGGCCGGGAGCTCGCCGGGAACGCCCAGGCCACCCTCGGCCGGGTGGCGGATGTCGTGGTGGGCGCCGCCATGGAGCCCGAGGACGCCCAGCGCCTCTCGGCGCTGCTCGGCCGCCTGACCGCCGGCCTTCCGGGTGACCTGGCCGTCTGAATCCGATCGGATGGCCGATCGGCGCTCGCGCGGCGGTCCTGCCGGGACCAGCCTGGGGCCATGGACGCATCCGGTGACGGTCGCGGCCGGCGTGGGTTCGCGCTGGTGCTGAGCCAGGGTGGCCCTGAGCCCCGCCGCCTGGTGGTGCGGCTGCTGGCCGCCGGCCTGGAGGCGCACGTGGCCGTCGGTGCCGGAGAGCTTCGCCGCATGGGCGAGCTCCTGCAGCCGGACGTGGTGCTGGCCGAGTCCGACCCGGGCATCGGCGCCTGGTATCGCGGCCCGGTGCTCCTGATCGGCGACCCGTCCCGGGCCGCGGCATGCGACCGGGCGGTCGCCGGCGTGCTCGCCGCGCTCGGCTTCCCCACCGAGGGCCGCCCCGCCCCGGCGTGAAGGCCGGTCTGCGGGGCGAGGGCGGGCGCCGCCACGGGGAGGCGCAACCGCAGGGGTGGGACCGGCGCCGACAAGCCCGCCCTCGGCGGCGCCCGGCGGCCCTCGCGTAGTCTCGCCCGATGAGCGACGCCGTCCGCCCCGTCCGCCCCGAGGACGTCGAGGTCCTCGGGCACGTGATGGCCGAGGCGTTCTTCGACGACCCGGTCACCCGCTGGCTCCTCCCGGACGAGGCCCGCCGCCACGAGGCGCTCTCGCTCGGCATGGGGCACGTCCTGCGCACGCAGTACCAGCCCCGCGGCGGGGCGTGGACGACCGATGCGCGGGAGGGCGCCGCGCTGTGGGGGATGCCCGGGGACGCCGGGCCCGGGGTCGGGGAGCAGCTTGCGGGCATCGCGGTCCTCGCCCGGGCGTTCGGGCGGCGGCTGCCGCGCGCGATGCGGGCGTTCGGCTCGGTGGAGCGGCGAAGGCCCCGGGTGCCGCACTGGTACCTCGACATCCTCGCGGTGCGCCCGGACCGGCAGGGGCGGGGGGTCGGATCGGCGCTCGTCCGGGTGGGGACGACGCGGGCCGACCGCATCCATGTCCCCTGCTTCCTGGCGACCTCCAACCCGCGCACCCTGCCGCTGTACCGCCGGCTCGGGTTCGCCGTGCAGGATGAGTACGACGTCGGGCCGGTGCGGGTGTGGACGATGCTGCGGCCGGCCGGGGGCCCGCCTCAGACCGGGTGAGGCATGGGGCGGCCGGCCAGGGCCGCGAGCAGGTTGTCGACCGCCAGGTCGGCCATGCGTCCCCGGGCGGTGTGCGTGGCCGAGCCGATGTGCGGGACCACCAGCAGGTTGGGGGCGGCAAGGAGCGGGTCGTCGGCCGGCAGCGGCTCGGGATCGGTCACGTCGAGGGCGGCGGCGCCGATCCGCCCGGCCCGGAGGGCCTCGCGCAGGGCGTCCTGGTCGACGATGGGCCCGCGGGCGGTGTTGACGAGGATCGCGCCGGGCTTCATGCGGGCGAGCGCGTCGCGGCCGATGAGGTGCCGGGTCGCCGCGGTGAGCGGGCAGTGCAGGCTGACCACGTCGCTCTCGGCGAGCAGGCGGTCGAGGCCGGCCGGGTCGTCCCGTCCGCACCAGTCCACGCGCATCCCGAAGCCCGCCGCCCGCCGCGCCACCGCCCGGCCGATCCGGCCCATGCCGACGATCCCGAGCACCGCGCCGCGCAGCTCGAGCCCGAGCAGCCCCATCGGGTCCCAGGTGCGCCACCCGCCGCCGAGCACCTGCTCACGGCCCTCGACCAGCCGGCGGGCGGCGGCCAGGATGAGCGCCATCGTGAGATCGGCGGTCGAGTCGGTCAGGACCCCCGGGGTGTTGCCCACCGGGATGCGCCGCCGGCGGGTCTCGGCCAGGTCCACGTTGTCGACCCCGACGGCCATGTTGGCCACCGCGCGCAGGCGCGGCGCGGCATCGAGGAGCTCCGCGTCGACGCGGTCGGTGAGCAGGCACAGCAGCCCCTCGCACCCGCCCACCAGCCGCAGGAGCTCCGTGCGCGGCGGCGGCATCGCGTGCGGCCACACCTCGACCTCGTGCTCGGCGGCCAGGCGGTCCACCGCCCCGCCCGGAAGCCGCCGGGTGACCAGGCATCTGGCCAGCGCGCCTCCCGACATGAGCGAGGGCGCCCGTCGCAAGCCGAATCAGGCGCCCTCGGTGTGTTCGATCCCGGCACGCATCCGGCGCCCGGGAGTGCCGTCTCCTTCGCCGTCGGGGCCCCGGCCTCCTGCCCGAGCGGGCTCGTCGCTAACCGGTCCGATCGCGTCGGCGGATCGCGTCGGCGCCGTGGTCGTCCGGGAGGCCCATCGCGCGGTTGATCGCGGTCAGGGGGGTGACCTGGGGGGTGCCCGCGGCCGGCGGACCCGCCGGCGGGCGGCCGGGGCCGGCCGCCGTGGTGCGCCGGCCCTCGATGCGCAGGGCCCAGCCCTCGCCGATCACCGGCCAGCGCGCCAGGACCGCCTCGTGGCGCTGCGTCCGGTTCCCGCCCGAGATCCTGGCCCCCTCCACCGCCCGGGAAGCGTACGTCAGCGGCCCGTGCCCGTATGCTGCCCGGCATGATCGCCCGAACGCTCGCCGCCACGGCCGCCGTCGGGGCCCTGGCGCTCGCCGCCGCCCTGCCCGCCCAGGCCGCCACCAGCCCCTGCACCGGCGTCGGCTCGGCCGGCGGGGTCTTCGTCCGCGGGATCAGCGTGACCGCCGCCCCCGCGCTCGCCCCGCCGTGCCGCGACCCCCGCCTGATCGCCGTCTCCGCCCGCAACCGCCTCGCCGGCGGGGGCGACCTGGCCTGGTCCCAGCGATTCCCCGGCGGGCGCTGGACCTGTGGCGGGGTGCGCAACGACGAGGCGCGCACCGCGCGCGTGGACTGCCGGCTGGACGGCCGCTCGGCCGTGCGGGTCGCGGTGCGCGCGACGCTGACCTGAGGCTCCGCCGCCGGACCGGGCCGCCGCTGGACGCGGCGGCCCGCGAGCGCCTCCCCGCCCCGCACCGCCCGCCGCGCTTCGGACGGCTGGTCTGGCCGGTCGGGCGGGTGCTGTGCAGCCTGCTGGCGTACGCCCCCCCGCTCCGGCTGCGGGTGCTCGGCCCCCGGCGGGTGCCGCGGTCCGGGCCGGTGCTGGTGGTCTGCACCCACGTGGCGTTCATCGACGCCGTCCCGGTCGCCGTCGCCTGCGCGCCGCGCCGGGTCTGGACCATGGGCAAGGCGCCGCTCTTTCGCAACCCGCTCCTCGGGCCGGTCCTGGCCCGCCTGGGGGGGTTCCCGGTCCGCCGGGACCATCCCGACGTCTGGGCCATCCGGACCGGCCGCGACATCCTCGCCCGGGGCGGGTGCCTGGTGGTCTTCCCCGAGGGCGGGGTGACCCGCTCCGGCCTGCTCGGGCCGGGGTACGCCGGCGCCGGCTACCTGTCGCTGCGCCCCGGCGTGCGGGTGATCCCCGCGGCCATCTGGGGCACCCAGCTCATGCGGGGCCCCGTCCGCATCCGCTTCGGGCCCGAGATCGACATGGACGACCTGCGCGCGGGGCCGCGCCCCGGGCGCAACCGCCGCGCGGCGGAGCGGATCATGGCCCACCTGGCGCCGCTGGTCCCCGGTGTGGGCGGACCGGCCCAGCCGCCGCCGACCGGGCGGCCGGTGCCGCGCGGGCAGGGGCCGCCGGCCGGGTGACCCATCCGGGCGGGGGCCAGCGCTCCTCGTCGCGCACCGGTCCGCCGCGCACGACCCGGGTGCCCTGGCTGCCCACGGCCAGGTAGGGGGCGACGGCCGGCCGGCGCCAGTGCTCGTACTCCCGGCACGCGGCGTCGGGGTCCGCCGGATTGCCGTCGACGGCGATCGCGAGGGCCAGCGCGTCGCCCATGCCGAGCCCCGAGCCGATCCCCGCCTCGGGGTTCATCGCGTGCAGCGCCTCGCCGATCAGCGTCACCCCGGGCACCCACCAGCGATCGCACCGGACCTCGACGACCTCGCGGGAGCGCACCTGCTCGGGCTGGGTGACCCCGGACAGCGGTCCGGCGGCGGCCGGCAGGAGCCGCGTGAAGGCCGCCTTGAAGGCGTCGAGGCCGGGGGCCAGGGCGGCCTCGTGCCCGCCGGCGATCCGGTCGACCTGCCAGGAGCCGGCGCTCCCCCCGGGCCAGCCCAGCAGGGTGACCTGGCGGCCGTCGGACAGGAACTCGATCGCGAACGGCGCCTCGGCCGCCACCGGCGAGCGGAACGAGATGAAGGCCGTGTCGCTCAGGGTGAGTGAGGCCGGGATTCCGGCGAGCCCGCGCACCGGCGAGTCGGTCCCGTCGGCCCCGACCACCAGGGCGGCGTCGATGCGCACGGGACCCTCCGGCCCGCCGGCCTCCACGCCGGTGACGCGCCCTCCCTCGCGCACCAGGCCGGTGACCCGGTGGCCGTGGCGCACCTCGATGCCGTCGCGCAGGGCGTCGAGCAGGACCGCACGGCCGACCGCGACGGCCACCGGCGTCCCGTCGGGGCGCGGCGCGATGGCCCGCCCGGCGGCGGTCACCCGGGCGAGCACGCCGACGTCCTCCGGGGCGTCATAGGCCTGGAAGGGCAGCATGATCGGGCCGGGCACCCGGCTCCCGGCCGACGCCTGCTCCAGGACCACCGTGGGGCGGCCGCGGCGGGCCAGGGCACGGGCGAGCAGCAGCCCGGCCATCCCGGCGCCCACGACGATCACCCGCATGGCCCGCCCCCGGTGCGCGTCGCCGGGGTGGTCGGCGGTGCGGCCCCGGTCATCGCCGGCCCGGCGTCCAGTCGCGGCTGACCGACACGAACGCCGCGCCGCGCAGCAGGGCCGGCCCCTCGCGGCCGGCGATCGTCATGGTCCGGGTGCGCAGGCCCGGCCCGGTGAAGCCGGTCGTGAAGAGGAGCGTCCGGCCGTCGGGGGAGACGCCGTCGACCGTGGCCTGGGTGGGCCCCAGCCGCACCAGCGCGCCACTTCGCGCGTCGACCCGGACCAGGTCGCTGGTGTCGGTGCCGCCGATCGCCCCGAGGATGAAGCGCCCGCCCGGGACCCACAGGGCGGGTGAGGGCCCGGTGACCAGCGGGGAGGTCGTCCGGAAGGATGTGAGCTGCCGGGCCCCGCCGCCGCCCGGGCCGACCGTCCAGACCTGCGTGCGGGTGGCCGGTGCGCCCGCCGGGCGCGGTGAGTACCGGGCCACGGCGATCCGCGGTCCCCAGACCGGCCGGTCGGCCCGGCGGATGAGCAGCCGCGGGCGGCTGCCGCCGTCGGCCGCGATCACGAACACATCCGGGGTCACGGCGCCGAAGCGGCTGTCGGAGTAGGCGATCCGGCGGCCGTCGGGCGCCCACCCGACCGAGCCGACCTCCCGGCCCGGCGCGCGGACCAGGACGCGCGAGCGGCCCGTGGCCGCCTCGACCACGGCCAGGCCGTTCCCGGTGACCGTGCCGTCGGCCGCGGCCGACTCGGTGATGCACGCGACCCGGGTGGAGTCCGGGGACCAGGCCAGCAACCCGCCCCGGCAGACCCGGGACGTGGTGCGCGCCCGGCCGCCGGTGACGTCGATCAGCCGCACGCGCCCGGCGTACGCGCCGGGGAGGGTGAGCGCCGCCACCCGGGTCCCGTCCGGCGACACCACCGGGATGGCCCCGCGCGCGGCGAGGGTGCGCCCGCCGGTGCCGTCGTCGCGCGAGACCACGATGCGCCCCGGCGGGCCCGCGTCGGGCTGGTGCACCATCACCGCCGCCCCGGTCGCGGGCAGCACGGCCACCGCGAGCGCTCCGGTGGCCAGTCGCATCCGCGCGCCCATCCCCGCCCCCTCTCACGTCGACGGCCTGCGCCACCGATGCTATGCCGCCCACCCGGCACCCCAACCTCGATCATGCATCGAGGGTTCCGGGGAAGCCTCCACCTTCGCGAGACCTTGTGACTCCGACCCGTCGCGCCTAGGTTGCCGCCCGTCGTGGACCCCACCCACACCCGCCCATCGCTGCGCCTCATCCCCGGGGGCGCCGAGCGTCCCATGCCGGCCCCACCGGCGCTGGCCGAGCAGGCGGTGCTGTCGGTGGTGGAGACCTCCGGGGGCCTCCCCCGCCGGATGCTCCCGGTGCTGGCCTCGGCCTGGATGGCGACCCGCCACCCCGGGGCGATCGTGCCGGCGGCCTCCGAGGTGCGCCGTGCCCTGCGCGACCTGGTCGCCCGGGGCGAGGTCGAGGTCAGCGGCCCCTTCGTCGCGCCCGGGCGCATGGCCCGGGAGCGCGCGGCCTTCCGCTAGCGCGGCGCCGGGTGGCCGCACGCTCGGTCGCGCTGTTCGCGGTCGCGGCGCTGGCCGAGATCGGCGGGGCATGGCTCATCTGGCAGGCCGTGCGTGAGGGCCGGGGCTGGTGGCTCGCGGCGCTCGGCGGCGCGGCCCTGGTGGCGTACGGCTTCGTCGCGGCGGCCCAGGCCGACCCCAACTTCGGGCGGGTGCTGGCCGCCTACGGCGGGGTGTTCGTCGCGGGCTCGCTGGCCTGGGGGGTGATCGTGGACGGCTTCCGCCCCGACCGATGGGACCTCACCGGGGCCGCGGTCTGCCTGCTCGGCGTGGCCCTGATCATGTACGGCCCCCGGTAGGGCCCGGGCGCCGCCGGGCGCGCTCCACGCGGCCGTCCTCGGACGCGGCGGCGGACAGGAGCCCCAGGGCGCCGCCGACCACGAGGCCGCAGGCGACCCCCCCGGCCAGGCCGGGCGGGCCGGCGAGGACGCCTCCGATCACCGCGCCGGCGATGGCGAGCACGACCGCCAGGGCGCCGGCGGCGACCAGGGCGGCGGCGCCGAACCCCCGCCGCGAGCTCGGATCGCGCGCGGGGGAGGATCCCTGTGCCCGGAAGATGGGCGCCTGATCGGCCGTGACCTCGCGGACGACGCGCTCCCGGGCCTCACCGGCGCCCTGATCCTGCGTGCTGTGGCTGTTCATGGCGCTCGGGATACCCCGTCGCGGCGGGGTCCACACCGGCGCCGGGTCGAGGCGCCGTCCCGCCGTCGACCGCATGGCGGACCCGGCCGTCAAGGGTGGCCGGAAGCACCAGGCCGACCACGGCGGGCACGCCGAGGGCGAGCATGAGCGCCAGGCGCCAGTCACGGGTCCAGACGGCCAGGGGGATGCCGGCGGCCAGGCCGGCGAGCACGGCGAGGGGCAGGGCGCGCACCAGCCGGCCGGCGAGGCCCCGGCCGCCGCCCGCGCCGTCCGCCGGCCGTCCCGGGCCCGTCGTCCCCGCCCCGCCCGCTCCCATGTCCTGCCTCCTCCTCGGCGCCACCGCCAAGGGTGTTCCCGGCCGCACGCGCTGAACGCACGGGCCGGGTCCGGCGCGACATCGCCCGGGGGCACGCCCCGGCCCACGACTCAGCGGGCGATCGTCCGCCGGTAGGCGCGGATGGCCAGCGGCGCGCAGATCGCGACGATGGCGATGATCCAGATCACGCTGTAGACGATCGGGTGCTCCATGGGCCACGCGTCCGACTCGGAGGTCGGGTTGCCGAACAGCACCCGCAGCGCCTCGCTCACCGCGCTCACCGGGTTCCAGTTGGCCACCGTCTGGAGCGGCTCGGGGAGCGTGTCGGCGGGCACGAACGTGCTCGCGATGAAGGTGATCGGGAAGAGCACCGTGAAGGCGACCCCCTGCACCGCCTCCGGGGTGGGCAGCAGGCTCCCGAGCAGCACGCCCACCCAGACGATCGCGAACGAGAAGGCGATCATCAGCAGGTAGCCGCCCGCGGCCTCATAGACCGAGGTGGTGATGCGCCAGCCCACGATCAGCCCGCACAGCGACATGAGCACGATCGGCAGCAGGCCCCGCAGCAGGCTGGCCACGGCATGGCCGCCGAGCACCGAGCCCTGGGAGAGCGGGAGCGAGCGGAAGCGGTCGATGGCCCCGTTCGATCGGTCGTAGGCCAGGCCGATGGCGACCCCGAACGCGCCGAAGACGATGGTCTGGGCGAAGATGCCGCCCATGAGGAACTCCTGGTAGTCGCCGCCCTCGACCTGGATCGCCCCGCCGAAGACGTAGGCGAACAGGAGCACGAACATGACCGGCTGCAGGGTGACGTCGGCGAGCGCCTCCGGCTGGCGGCGGATGTGCAGGAGCCCGCGGCGGGCGATCACCCAGGTGTCGCGGGCCAGGCCGCCCCGCCGCTCCGCGGGCACCGGGATGCGGACGCTCACCCGCCCACCTCGGCCGCCTGGGGCGCGTCGGCCCCGGCGTCGGCGGGGGCGCCGGTGAGGGTGAGGAAGACGTCGTCCAGGGTCGGCCGGCGCAGTCCGAGGTCCTCGACCTCGATGCCGGCGTCCGCGAGCGCCTCGCCCAGGCGCGCGACCGCCCGCGGGCCCTCGTCACCACCGGCGTGGACCGACCGGGCGGCCTCGTCGATCTCGGGCGCGGAGCCGCTCACCCGGGCCAGGATCCCGGCGGCCTCCGGAAGCCGGGCCGCGTCGGCCACGGTGGCGAAGAGCTGGGACCCGCCCACCTGGCGCTTCAGGCCCGCGGCGTCGCCCCGGGCGATGACCCGGCCGTGGTCGATGACCACGATGTCGTCCGCCAGCCGGTCGGCCTCCTCCAGGTACTGCGTGGTGAGCAGGATCGTCGTCCCCTCGCCGACCAGGGTGTCGAGCACCGCCCACAGCTCGTTGCGGGCCCGGGGGTCCAGGCCGGTGGTCGGCTCGTCGAGGAACAGCACCTCGGGGCGGGCGACCAGCGTGGCGGCCAGGTCCAGGCGCCGGCGCATGCCGCCCGAGTAGGTCTTGGCCAGGCGCCCCGCGGCGTCGGTGAGCGCGAACTGATCGAGCAGCTCATCGGCCCGGGCGACCGAGGTGCGCCGTCCCAGGTGATGCAGCTCGCCGATCATGATCAGGTTCTCGCGCCCGGTGAGCAGGCCGTCCACCGTCGCCTCCTGCGCGGCCAGGCCGAGCAGGCGCCGCACCGCCTTGGCGCTCGCATGGACGTCCAGGCCGGCCACCCGCGCGCTGCCGGCGTCGGCCTCGGCGAGCGTGGTGAGGATGCGCACGGCCGTCGTCTTGCCCGCCCCGTTGGGCCCGAGCAGGCCGCACACGGTGCCGCGCGGCACCTCGAAGGACACCCCGTCGAGGGCGACCTTCTCGCCGTAGCGCTTCACGAGGCCGCTCGCCTCGATGGCGAGGGCCGTCTGGATCGGGGGCACGGACGACTCCGGTGGGGGACGGGGCCGGGGGTGAGTGTTGCGCCTCGCGCCGCCCGGGGCAACCGGACGGCGCGGGCTCGATCAGCCGGCCGGGGGGACCACCTGGGTGCAGAGGCCGCTGCGGCGCAGGCGCGTGGCGTTGGCCGCCCCGGCGTAGGCCACGTTGCAGCGCAGGCCGCGGATCGTGGGGCCGCTGCGCAGCGAGACCTCCACGCGGCGGCTCGCCCCGGCCGGGATGCGGCCGACGGTCCAGGTCACCGTGTCGCCGGACACCGCGAGGCCGCCGCTCTGGCGGGCCACGGCCATCCCGGGGGCGAGCACCAGGCCGATCCCGGTCCCCTGGGCGGCCGCGGCCGCGGTGTTGGTGACGGTGATCCGGAACTGCCCCACCCGGCCGGCGGTCAGCCGCTCGGGGCCGTCCACCCGGACCCGGGTGACCGCCACCGGGTCGACGGTGCCCCGCGGGGTGATCCGGGTGCAGGCGCGCGCCGTGGACACCCGCGCGGCGGTGTCGGACCGGGCGTAGCCCTCCACGCACCGCTGCCCGGATGCGTTGCGCTCCCAGCGCAGGCCGATGACCCGGAACCGCGAGGTGCCCGGGGCGAGGGTGCCCAGGCGCACGATCACCGTGCGGCCGGACACCGTGGTCTGGGCCGGCCGGGAGGCCAGGAACGCGTCGGCCGGGATCGGCACCGAGACCTGCACGTCGCGGGCCGGGGTGACCGCGCCGGTGTTGCGGACCTGCACCCGGTAGGCGCCCTCGGTGCCCCCGAGGGCCCGGTTCGGGCCGGTGATCTGGAGCTGGAGCACCGCGGGGGCCGGCGGGGCGGTCGCCGCCTGGCCGACGGCCGGGGCCAGGGCGAGCGCGACGGCGGCGAGGATGGGGGTACGGCGCATTTTCGTCCCGGGGTCGGCGGGGAGCGGGCGCGCGGACCCTACCGCAGGCCCCGGCGGATCCGTGACCCGGGCGGTCGCGGTCACCCGCCCCGCCCCCGGGCCGCGGCGCCGGCGTCCGCGGCGGGCGCTAGGGTGCCCGGTCCCGTGGCCGACACACGCGACACACGACCGGCCCTCAGGGTCATCGCCGGCGGGGGGGAGGGGCGCCCTCCGGTCCCCCGCGTGGTGGTGGAGCGCGCGGTCGTCGCGGTGGTGGTGAGCGCGGGCACGGTGCCGCGCGGCCTGCTCACGGTGATGACCGTGGGCTGGCTCGAGATCCGCCGCCCGGCCGAGGCCCTGCCCGAGACCCCCGACGTCCTGCGGGCCCTGGCGGCGTGCATGGCCCGGGGCGAGGTCGCCTCGCGGGGGACGCGCCTGGTGCCCGGGCCGGCGGTCACCGACCGGGTGGTGGGGTAGGAGCTCACCCGGCGGCGGCCGGGTCGGCCGACTCGTCCATCCAGACGACCTCCCAGTGGTGGCCGTCGGGGTCCAGGAAGCTCCGCTGGTACATGAAGCCGTGGTCCTGGGGCTCGCCCGCGGGGGTGCCGCCGCCGGCGAGCGCGCGGGCGGCCAGGTCGTCGACCTCGGCGCGGTCGCGGGCGCTCACGGCCACCAGCACCTCGCACTGGGCGGCCGGGTCGACCGGGCCGCGCGTCGTGAACGTGCGAAAGAACGGCTCCACCAGCAGCATCACCGCGGCGTCCGCGCCGACCAGCATGCAGGTCCCCTGCTCGTCGGTGAAGCGCGGGTCGAAGGTGAAGCCGAGGCCGGTGAAGAACCGGACGCTCCGGGCCAGGTCGGCGACCGGCAGGTTGAGGAACATCCTGCGCGTGGGGACGGGGGGCATGGGGCTCCTCTCGCGGGGTCGAGGGTATGGACCGGGCCGGGCTCGCGAAGTCATCGGTGGGCGAGGGTCTAGTGTGGCGGCATGGGGAGGCCGCTGGTCATCGGCGCACCGCTTGCGCCCGGGTCATCCGCGGCGGTCGTGGTGCGGTCGCTGATCGGCGACCAGGACGACCTGGCCGACCAGGAGCGGGCCTGCCGCGAGGCCTGCGCGGGGCTCGGCCTGGCGGTGGGGGAGGTGCGGCGGGTCCGCGCCGTGGAGGTCGACGGCGCGCGCCTGGCCCAGGAGGTGCCGGCCGGCGCCGCCGCGCTGGTGGTGCGCGACCTGGGCGTGGCCTTCGGCCGCGACCGGTGTGCGCTGAGGGCTCAGGACGCCCACGAGATGCGGGTGGACGACTTCCGGGCGGCCGCCCCGGGGGTGCGGCTGGTGATCGCCGAGGTCCGGCCCGGCGACCGGGAGACCCTCGGCCGCTTCGG
>JALOLS010000026.1 GCA_025455865.1 Thermoleophilia bacterium | reverse complement strand
CGCCGCGGCGGTGGGCGCCGGGCGGGCGGCCGAGGAGGGGCTGTCCGGCGATCCGGTCCTGTGGCCGGCCGCCGGCGCCGACGCGCCGCCGGGCCTCGCGGCCTGGGTGGCGCGCCGGGCGGCCGAGGCCCAGGAGCAGGAGGCCGCCCAGCGCGATCGGGCCGGCGCGCTGGCCGCCGAGATCGCGGTCGCGCTCCGGGACGCCGGGGTCGGGGGGGCGGAGGGCGGGGACCCGGTGGCCGCGGCGCGGCGGGCGGCCGAGGCGGCCGCCGCCGAGGCGGTGCGGGCCGAGTCGGCCGCCGGGACGCTCCGGGACCGGGTCGGCGAGCGGCGCGACATCGAGGCACAGGCGGCCGAGCACCGCCGGGAGGCCGAGGTCCTTGGGTGGTTCGGTCGCTGGCTCGCCTCCGACCGGTTCATCGACTTCCTGCTGCAGGAGAACCTCGAGGCGATCTGCGTGCGGGCGAGCGACCGCCTGCTCGAGATGTCGGGCGGGCGCTACACGCTCGACCTGGCCGCCGAGGGGGAGGACGCCGGCTCGTTCTTCGTGGTCGACCGCCACAACGCCGACCAGCGCCGGAGCGTCGCCACCCTGTCGGGGGGCGAGACCTTCCAGGCGTCCCTGGCCCTCGCCCTCGCGCTCTCGGAGGGCCTCGCCGACCTGGGCGGGGCCGGACGGCTGTCGGCGGTGTTCGTGGACGAGGGGTTCGCCGCCCTCGACGGCGAGACGCTGGACCTGGCGATCGACGCGCTCGAGAGCGCACGGGCCGACGGGGCGCGCATGGTCGGGGTCATCACCCACGTCGCCCAGATGGCCGAGCGCATCCCCGAGGGCCTCGACGTCGAGCGGGGGGCCACCGGGAGCCGCGTGCGCCGGCGGGAAGGCGGCGCCCTGGGCTGAGCCGACCGTCCGCGGCGCCCGTTCCCTTACCAAGTACGGGAACCTGGCAGGCACGTTCGGGGTGGGCGCGGATGCGGGCCTGGGCCGGCGGCGGGATCATGCGCTGGATGGGCCGGTGCGCCCGGCCGGGACGCGAGGAGGACGGCGTGTTCGCGGGCCAGCGGGATGAGGCCCCCTTCGGGGGCGCCGAGCACGGCCCGGCCTTCCGTGACCGGGCGGCGGCCGGGCGCGCCCTCGCGGCGCGGCTCCCGGGGGCGGTGGAGCCGCCCGCGGTGGTGGTGGGGCTCGCCCGTGGCGGCGTCGTGGTGGCGGCGGAGGTCGCCGCGCGCCTCGGCCTCGGCCTCGACGCGGTGGCCGTGCGCAAGGTCGGCCATCCCATGGATCCCGAGTACGCGATCGGGGCGGTGACCCCGGACGGCGCCCGGTACCTGCGCGCCCGGGACGGCCTGCCGCCGCAGGCGGTCGAGCGGGCGGTCGCATCGGCCATGGCCCAGGCGACCGCGCTGGACGCCCGCCTCCACGCCCGCCGGCCCCCCGTTGCCCTCGGCGGCGTCGCGTGTGTGCTGGTGGACGACGGGCTGGCGACCGGCGCGACCATGTTCGCGGCCGTCCGCTGGGCGCGGGCCGCCGGGGCCCGGCGGGTCGTCGTCGCCTGCCCGGTGGGGCCGGCCGAGACCGCCGCCCGGCTGCGCGCGGAGGCCGACGACGTGGTCCTGGTCCGGGAGGTCGAGCGGCTCGGCTCGGTCGGGGCGTGGTACGAGCGGTTCGCCCAGGTGACCGAGGCGGAGGTCCTCGCGCTGCTCGGGGGCGCGGCGCGGGAGCGGGCGGGGGCGGCCACATGAGCACGGCCGCCGCCGCCCGCCGGTCCGAGCGCGTGGTCCGTCGCGGCGGGCCCGAGCGCCCGCACCGCCGTGGGGGTCCCGACGACGTGATGCACGCGTTCCTCGAGCAGGTGCGCCGCTATCCGCTCCTGACCGCGGAGCAGGAGGCGGATCTCGCGCGGCGGATCGAGCACGGCGACGCGGCGGCGCGCGAGCGGATGATCGCCTGCAACCTGCGCCTGGTGGTCGCCATCGCGCGCCGGTACCAGGGGCAGGGCCTCCCGCTGATCGACCTGGTCCAGGAGGGCACCATCGGGCTCATGCGCGCGGTGGAGCGCTTCGACTGGCGGCGGGGCAACAAGTTCTCCACCTACGCCACCTGGTGGATCCGCCAGGCGGTGGCCCGCGCGATCGTGAACCAGGGCACCCCGATCCGGCTGCCGGTCCACGTGGCCGACCGCGAGCGCAAGATCGCCCGCAGCGAACGCGACCTCACCGCCTGCCTCGGCCGGGCGCCCACCGAGGCCGAGGTGGCCGCCCACGCCAGGGTCACCCCCGCGCAGGTCCGCGCGGCCCACGAGGGGATCCGCTCGGTGGCCAGCCTGGACCGCCCGGTGGGGGAGGCGGGCGAGATCACCCTGGGGGACCTGGTGCCCGGCGAGGACGAGGACCCGCTGGAGGGGGTCGCCGCCGAGTCGGCGGCCCGGGTGGTGCGGCGGGCCGTCCGCCGGCTGCCGGAGCGCGAGCAGCAGATCGTCTGCGAGCGCTTCGGGATCGGCTGCGGGCGGCCGCGGACGCTGGCCGAGATCGGCCGCGAGCTCGGGGTGAGCGAGGAGCGCGTGCGGCGCCTGGAGGGCCGGGCGCTCGCGCGCCTGGCCCGGATGTCGGACGTCGGCGGCATCATCCCGGCTGCCTGATCACCCGGTCAGCCGACTGCAAGGAGCATGAGATGCGCGCCACCTCCACCGCCATCGCCCTGGCCGCCGGGGCCGTGGCGCTCGCCATCCCGGCCGTGGCCGCCGGGGCCCGACCGGCGACCCCGGCCGAGGCCCGCGCGATGGCCGTCGCGGTGCGCACGACGCCCGTGGCCGGGATCCGCAGCGTCCCGCGCGACCGCTATGTGGTCACCCGGCCGCGGGTGTCCACGCTCAGCCGGTACTGGGGCATCGCGTCCATCGTCGCGCGCCCGGCGTTCCGCGACACCCTGGAGGGCGCGCTGGTGGTCCTGGTGCGCACGGGCGGCCCCACCGCGCCGGGGCCGTGGGTGGCCGTCGACGCCGGCACCTCGGGGGTCGGGTGCGCGGTGGCGCCGTACCGCGTCCTGCGCGACCTCGGCATCGCCGGCGAGTGCCCCGTGGGCGACCGGCTCTGATGGCATCGCCGGAACCGCTCAACTCCCCATGATCGCCATCCGATAGGGGGACACGCGCCGGCGCGACCGCCGGTGGACCATGACCCCGGCCAGCGAGGAGCCCCCCCTTGGCGACGCCGCGGGCGACCACCGCCCCCACCCCCCACGCCCACCGCCCCTGGGCCCTGCCGGCCTGCCTGGCCGTGGCCCTCGCGGGCCTCGCCCTGGCCGGGCTGTCGGCGGCGCTCGGCGACGCGGTCATGGCGGCCGCGGGCCAGGCGATCGCCGAGGGCGCGGCCGCCGCCGCCGCGGTGATCGCCGCCCGGCGGCTCCCCGGCCGCTCGGCCTGGGCCTGGTGGGCCTTCGCCGGCGGGCTGGGGGCGTGGGCGCTGACCGACGCCGTCGCCGCCCTGGCCACCGCCGCCGGCGCCCCGCCCGGGGACCTCGGGCCGTTCGACGCCGGGTGGCTCCTCGCCTATCCGTTCTGGATCGCGGGGGTGGTCCTGCTCTACGTGCGCCTGCGGCCCGAGCGCGACTGGGAGGGGGCCATCGACGCCCTCCTCGGTGCGCTGCTCCTGGGGGCGGTGGCCTGGGAGACGATGATCGCGCCCGAGGTGGCCGGGGCGGGCGCGCTCGCGACCGCCGTGGCCATGGCCTACCCGGGCATCGACGTGATGCTCGCCGGGGTGCTCGGCTGGCTCGCGCTCACCATGCGGCCGTCGCCGGGGTGGATCCGCTGGCTGCTCGCCGCCACCCTGGTGCAGGGTCTGGCGGGGACCGCGTTCCTCGCCACCATGCTCGGCGAGGGGATGGGCGAGGCGCTCTCGGCGGTGGCCTACGCGGCCGGGGCGGTGCTCTGGCTCGCCGCCGCCTGGAGCCGGGCCCGGGTGCCGGCCGCCGACCCGGTGCCCGAGCGGCGCCGGGCCGCTCCGGCCCTCCCGGGCATGCTGACCCTCGGGGCGCTTGCGGTGGCCGGCCTGGTCGTGGTCGCCCCGGTCCGCCCGATGGCCGCCGCCGGCCTCTCGCTCGCGCTGGTCCTGGTGGCCGTCCGGGTCAGCCTGGGCGCCCGCGCCGGCCGGCGCGCGGAGGCCGCGCTCGCCCTGAGCGAGGCCCGCCATCGCGGCATCGTGCAGGGGGCCGCCGACGGCATCATCACCCTGGACGACGGCGGGCTGATCCGGTCCATGAACCCCGCGGCCGAGCGCATCTTCGGCCGCGAGGAGGCCGACGCGCTGGGGCAGCCGGCCACGCTGCTCATGCCCGCCGAGGCGTCCGGCGCCCATCGCCGGCGCCTGGACGCGCTCACCCGGGGGCGGCGGCTGCGCACGCTGGGGGCGGGCCTTGAGACCGTCGCCGTGCGCCCCGACGGCACCGAGGTGCCGATCCTGCTCTCGCTCAGCGTGACCCCGGCGGGCGGGGCCACCGTCACCACCGGCCTGGTGCGCGACCTGAGCGACCTGCACGAGGCCGAGGCCGCGCTGCTCGCCGCCGAGGCGGCCCAGCGGAGCACCGCGGAGCGCCTGCAGGCGGTGCTCTCCGCGGCGGTGGAGTTCGCCATCGTCGCCACCGACCACGCCGGCACGGTCACGGTGTTCAGCGCCGGCGCCGAGCGGATGCTCGGGTGGCAGGGCGAGGAGGTGGTCGGCCGGACGACGCTGCGGGCGATCCTGGACCCCCGCGACGGCGCGCTCGAGAGCGGGGAGCGCGAGGTGCTCACCCGGACCGGCGAGCGCGTGCCCGTGGCCCTGACCGTCTCGCCGATCCTGGACGACGCCGGCCGGGCGGTGGGGACCATCGCCGTGGCCCAGGACGTGACCGAGCGCCGCCGGGCCGAGCGCGCGGTGCGCGAGAGCGAGCGGCGCTTCCGGGCACTGGTGACCAGCGCCCCGGTGGGCATCCTGCTGACCGACGCCCGCGGCCGGGCGCTGTTCGCCAACGAGCGGTGGACCGACCTCACCGGCGGCCCGGCCGTGCTGACCGCCGACGACGGCTGGCTCTCGGCCGTGCACGAGGACGACCGCGAGGAGGTGGTGGCCGGCTGGGCCGCCGCGGTGGCCGGGGAGCGCGACTTCGTCCGCGAGCTCAGGATCCGCCGCGCCGACGGGACGGTGGCCTGGGTGAGCGCCCAGGCGGTGCCCCTGCGCGACGAGCACGGGGCGGTGTCGGGCTACATCGGCTCGTTCGTGGACATGACCGACCGCCGGCACGCCGAGGAGCTGCTGCACCGCGAGCACGAGCGCCTGGCCGCGGTCATGGCCGCGACCGGCGAGGGCCTCCTGGTGGTGTCCTCCGAGGGCGACATCCTGGACGTGAACGACCGGTTCCTCGAGCTCACGGGCTTCTATCGCGAGGAGATCGTGGGCTCCGCCCACCCCTACCCGCACTGGCCGCCCGACAGCGCGGCGCAGATGCGCGACATCTGGGCCCGCGTGCGATCCGGGGCGCTCGTCGAGGAGGACATCGAGGTGGCGCGCGCGGACGGCTCGGTGTTCCCGGCCGCCGCGACCTACCGCACGATGGCCTCCCGGGAGGGCGTGCCCGGCGGGCACGTGGTCTCGGTCGCCGACATCACGGCCCGCAAGGAGGCCGAGCGGCGCCTGGCCGAGTCGGAGCGATCCTTCCGCCTGCTGGCCGAGCACGCCAGCGACCTGGTCACCCGCGCCGGCGACGACGGCATCCTCATGTACGTCTCGCCCTCGAGCGCCCGCATCCTGGGGATCCCCCCCGAGACGCTGCTCGGCGAGATGGGGCTGGACGACCTGCTCCACCCCGACGATCTGGAGGCCGTGGCCGGGATCCGGGCTACCCTCGCCGACCCGGCCGGCCCGGACCAGGCGGACTGGGTGGCCCGGCACGCCACCCACGCCGGCGGCTGGGTCTGGCTCGAGACGGTGGCGCGGGCGGTGCGGGCGGCCGACGGGCGGGTGCTCGAGGTCCACACCTCCTCGCGCGACGTGACCGAGCGCACCCGCAGCCAGCGCGAGGACGCCGCGCTCCAGCTGGTGGCGAGCGCCGTGGCCCACGAGGCGCCGCCGGCCGAGGTGTTCGCGCTGGTGGCCGAGCTGGCGGCGGGCATCTTCGACGCCCCCGGCGGCCGGGTGACCCGGATCGAGGGCCCCGGCGCCGGCGTGGTGGCCGGGTCGTGGTCGGCCGAGGGCGTCGGCGCCCGCCCGCCGGGCTCGGTGGTGGTGCTGCCGCCCGACGACGTGGTCAGCATGGCCCTCGCCGCCGACGGCCCGGTCCGGGTCGAGCGCACGCCCGGGCCCGACGACGCGGTGCCGTTCGTGTGCGTGATCGCCGCCCCCGTGCGGGTGGGGGGCGCGGCGTGGGGGACCCTCGGGGTGGGGGCGATGGACGTGCGGGTGCTGCCGGCCGGCAGCGAGGCGCGCCTGCAGCGGTTCGCCGACCTGGTCGGCACCGCGATCGCGAGCGCCCAGAGCAAGGCCGACCTCGAGCGCCTGGCGCGGGTGGACGACCTGACCGGCCTGCCGAACCAGCGGGAGTTCCACGGCCGCCTGGCCTCCGAGATCGCCCGCTCGGGCCGGTCGGGGGCCGCGGTGTGCCTGGCCATCTTCGACGTGGACCACTTCAAGCGGGTGAACGACACCTACGGCCACCCGGTGGGCGACCTGGTCCTGCGCGAGGTGGCGCGGCGGCTGCGCAGCGTGGTGCGCCAGAGCGACGTGGTGGCCCGCGCCGGCGGCGAGGAGTTCGCCTGGATCATGCCCGACACCCTGCTGGACGACGCCGAGCGCGCGGCGGCCCGCGGGCGGGCCGCGGTGTCGGCCGAGCCGTTCCCGCAGGTCGGGAAGGTGACCATCTCCTGCGGCGTGGCCGCCCGCATCGTCGGCGACGACCCCGAGTCGCTGTACGCGGCGGCCGACGAGGCGCTCTACGCCGCCAAGCAGGGCGGACGCGACCGGGTGTGCACCAACCCCCGGCAGGACGCGCCGGCCGAGGACGCTGGCTGGGGCTCGACCGCCGAGGCGGGCGCCCGGGCCTGAACGGGACCGTCCTGGAACCGGTCCCCAGGCGGGTTCCCGTCAGGCTCGCCGCCCGGCCTGCCCACCCGTTCCACGGTGATCGCGGTGGTGCCGGGGAAGGAACTCGACCTGCCGGGCGTGCGCCGGCGCCACCGGTCATGGCGCCGACGTAGCCGCTTCTGGTCCGCCTCTGGCCGCCCCGCCCCGAGCCAGGTCATGGGGCCGTGGAGCAGGCCGGGCGGCCGGGACGAGGCAGTCGATCTCCTGCTCGCGCGACCGGCGCCGCCTGCCGCGGCGTCCTGGTCGGTGCGAGAACGCGGTTGCCGAGGACGACCCCGAGCCGGAGCAGAGCGGGCGAGGGGAGTCGAACCCCCGTCATCGGCTTGGAAGGCCGGTGCTCTACCGTTGAGCTACGCCCGCGGGGTCTCGCGAGCGTAGCTCAGGCGCGCAGCGCGAGGGCCTCGGCGTGCAGGGCCCGGGCCCGGGCCAGGTCCTCGGCGCGGGGGCCGTCGCCGTCGCCGGGCACCTCCAGGACGACCGGCAGGCCCTGGAGCGCCGGGCAGCCGAGCAGGTTGCGCATGCCGTCCTCGCCGATCTCGCCGTCGCCCACGTTCTCGTGGCGGTCCCGGTTGCAGGCGAACGGCACCTTGGAGTCGTTCAGGTGCAGGCACCGCAGCCGCTCGATGCCGACGATGCGGTCGAAGTCCTCGAGCACCCCGTCCATCCCGCCCGGCTCGTGCACCGGGAAGCCGGACGCGAACAGGTGCTGGGTGTCCAGGCAGAAGCCCACCCGGGGACCGCCGCCGGCCGCGTCGGCCACCATCCGGAGCTGCTCGAAGGTCCGCCCCACGGTGTCGCCGGCGCCCGCGGTGTTCTCCAGGAAGACCGCGCACGCGCCGGGCGCCCGGTCCAGGGCCTCGCGGATGCCGGCGCCGATCCGCTCCACGGCGCCCTCCAGGGTGTCGCCGCGGCTCGAGCCCACGTGCAGGACCACCCCCTCCAGCCCGAGCGCCTCGCCGATCTCGAGGTGCTGCACCAGGCTCTCGACCGAGGAGCGGTAGAAGTTGCGCATCCTGGTGGCCGGCTTGCCCGGCGGCCCGGTCGGCTGCTCCCGGTCGGGGGCGCCCAGGTTGATGAGGTACAGGCCGTGGCTCACCAGCGGGCCCATCCCCGCGGCGGCGGCCTTCGCCCGGAACGCGGCGATCTCCTCGGGCTTGTGGCGGATCGGCACCCAGGTGCGGGGGTTGTGGGTGAACACCTGCAGGCTCTCGCACCCGATCGCCAGGCCCCGGTCGATCGCCTTGGAGATGCCGCCCGAGGACGACACGTGGGCTCCGAATCGCATCGGGCTATCCTAGGACGCCGTGACGGAGGCGACCCCAGACCACCGGCCGCTGCGCGTGCGGTTCGCGCCCAGCCCGACCGGGACCCTCCACGTCGGCGGGGCGCGGACGGCGCTCTTCAACTGGCTGGCCGCCCGCCACGCCGGCGGGACGTTCGTGCTGCGCATGGAGGACACCGACCGCGAGCGCTCCACCCCGGAGAGCGAGGCCGAGATCCTGCGGGTGCTCACCTGGATGGGCCTGGACTGGGACGAGGGCCCGTTCCGCCAGAGCGAGCGCGACCACGTGTACGCCGGCGCGGTCGAACGGCTGAAGGCCGCGGGCGCCGTCTACCCGGCCTATGAGACCCCCGAGGAGCTCGACGCCATGCGCGCGGCCGCGCGCGCCGACCGCCGGGCGCCCGTGGTCCGCGGCCGGCGCGACCACACCCCGGAGGAGCTCGCGGCGTTCGCGGCCGAGGGCCGCCGGCCGGTGTGGCGCTTCGCCGTGCCGCTTCCGGGCCAGACGCTGATCGAGGACCGGGTGCGCGGCACGGTCACCTTCGACCACGCCCAGATCGAGGACTTCGTGGTCGCCCGCTCCGACGGCACCCCGACCTACAACCTGGCCGCGGCGGTCGACGACCTGGAGATGGGCATCACCCAGGTCATCCGGGGCGAGGACCACATCTCCAACACCCCCAAGCAGATGCTGGTCATCCGGGCGCTCGGGGGCGAGCCGCCGGCCTACGCGCACATCCCGCTCATCCTCGGGCCGGACAAGAAGAAGCTCTCCAAGCGCCACGGCGCCGCGTCGGTGGAGGAGCTCGAGGCCGCCGGCTTCCTGCCGCAGCCGACCCGCAACGCGCTGGCCCTGCTCGGCTGGAGCTACGACGACAAGACCACCACCTTCACCCTCGCGGAGCTGGTCGAGCGCTTCAGCGTGGACCGGGTGTCCAAGAGCCCGGCGGTGTTCGACCTCAAGAAGCTCGAGGTCATGAACGGCCGCTACATGCGCACGATGGATCCGGAGGAGTTCGAGGAGGCGCTCGTCGCCTACCTGGCCAAGACCGGCTACCTGGCCGGCCGGGGGCCGGACGCCGAGGCCCTCGCGCGCCGGAGCGCCCCGCTGGTGCGCCGCAAGCTCAGCCGCCTGGACGAGTACGACCGCCTCGCGGGCTGGATCTTCCGGCCCCTGGAGTTCGAGCCGGAGGCCTGGGAGGTGCTGGCCGGCGACGTCAAGCACTCGATCCAGGTCATCGGCGGCGGCCTCGGCCGCATCGAGCGGCTGCCCGAGCTGACCGCCGACGCGGCCAAGGACGCGCTGCAGGACCAGCTCCACGTCCAGGGCGAGTCGGCCCGTGCGTTCCTGGAGCCCCAGCGCATCGCGATCACCGGGCAGACGATCTCCACCGGGCTGTACGAGAGCCTGGAGCTGCTCGGCCACGACGAGGCGGTGGCCCGCTACCGGGCGACGATGGGCCGCCTCGCGGAGCTCTGGGGCGCATGACCAGGAGCCCGTTCTGGCGCGGCGTCCTGCTCGCCGGCGCGGTCATGTTCGGCCTCTACGCGATCATCGCGATCGTGATGAGCCAGACCGTCGAGTCGGACGAGGCGGTGGGCATCGTCGGCGGCATCATGGCCTACGCCTTCCTCATGGTGGTCGGGCTCCTGTTCCTGCTCGACCGCCGGCGCCGGTCGCGTCCGGATGTCGCCGCGGTGGGGTTCCTGCGGCGCCACCCCGACGTGACCGACCTCATCGGCCGCCCGGTCGCGGCGATGGTGCCGCCGGGCCAGGACGCCCGCGCCGCCGGCGCCGCCCAGGCCAACCTGCACGTGGCCCTGCGCGGCCCCCGCGGCGAGGCCGAGGCCGACGTGGTCATGGCCCGCCTGCGGGGCGGCTGGGAGGTCCTGCGCGCCGACCTGGTGGTCGACGGCGGGCGCACCCGCCTCTCGGGGCCCGCGGCGACGCCGTAGCCCCCGGGCGCCGGCGTCCCCGGGGGAGGCCCCTGGTACCCTCGCCCGCGCGGGACGTGGCGCAGCCTGGTAGCGCACCGCCTTTGGGTGGCGGGGGTCCCCGGTTCGAATCCGGGCGTCCCGATGGGTCGGGCGGGGCCGAGGGCGCCGCCGGGGCGGGGCCTCAGAGCGCCGAGACCCCCTTGCGGCGGCGAAGGACGACCACCAGGCAGACGGCGCAGATCCCGACGAGCACCAGCCCGGCGGGTGCGGCCGCCCGGTAGAGCCCCTCGCTGGAGTCGACCCACACCCGGACCGCGAGCGTGTCGAAGCCGGGCGGCCGGAGGAGCATCGTGGCGGGCAGCTCCCGGATGACCGAGAGCAGCACGAGCAGCGCGCCGACGAGCACGCCCCCCGCGGCCAGCGGCAGGGTCGTGCGCAGGAAGGCGCTGAGCGGGCGATGCCCGAGCGAGCGGGCGGCCTCCTCGACCTCCGGCGGCACGCGGGCGACCGCGCCCCTCGTGGCCTGGACGGCCTCCGGCAGGTAGCGGATCGAGAGCCCGACCACCAGGAGCAGCACCGACCCGGCGAGGGCCGAGAGCGGGCCGGCGACGAGGCCGATCAGGGCGAGGGCGACCACCACCCCGGGAAGCGCGTACCCGGCCTGGCTCAGCCCGCTCAGGGCGAGCGCCGCCCGACCGCGATGACGGGCGGCCAGCACGGCGACCGGGAGCGCGAGGACCGCGCAGGCGGCCGCGGACGCGACCCCGACCAGCAGGGAGTTCCCGGCCAGCTCGGGCAGGCCGGGCCCGGTGGTGAGCGAGAGCCCGCCGAACCCGGCCGGCTCGGGGCCGCGGAGGGACTGCCAGACGAGCCACCCCACCGGCAGCCCCGCCGCGGTCGCCCACACCAGCGCCACCAGGCCGAGCGCCGGCCACCGCCAGGCGCCCAGGCGAAGCGGCGCGGCCGGCCGGGTCGCCGCCGCATCGCGTCCCCGTCCCCGGAGCCGCCACTCCATCGCGATGAGCACCGCGGCGACGGCGACCAGCACGCAGGAGAGCGCCGACGCGGCGGCAAGGTCCAGCCGCAGGCTGACCAGCTGGTCGAAGATGGCCGTCGTGAAGGTCTGGTAGCGCATGAGCTGCGGCGTGCCGAACTCCGCCAGCACGTGGAAGGCGACCAGGAGGGCGCCGGCCCCCAGGGCGGCCCGGATGCCGGGGAGCGTCACCCGCCAGAGCACGGCGATCGGCCGGAGGCCGAGCGAGCGCGCGGCCTCCTCGCGGTCGGGGCTCGCGACCTGGAGGGCGGCGCCGGCGATGAGAAAGACATACGGGAACAGCCCGAGGGCGAGGACGACCGTCGAGCCCTCCAGACCCAGGAAGCCGTCGTAGCCCGTCAGCCGGTCGACCGGCCCGGCCGGGCTGAACAGGTCCGCGTAGGCGATGGCCGAGACGAACGGCGGGACGGCCAGGGGCAGCGCGAGCGCCCAGTAGGCGGCGCGCCGGAACGGCAGGTCGGTGCGCACGACCAGCACCGCCGTCACCACCCCGAGCACCACCGCCGCCACGGTCACCAGCCCGGTGAGCAGCAGCGTGTCGGCCAGCAGGCGCACGAGGCGGTCGCCCCAGGCGCGCCGCCAGCCGGCCAGGTCGTCGGCGAACGCGTCGCGGACGACCCAGGCCAGCGGGGCGGCCATCACGGCGGCCACCAGCGTGACCGCCGCGAGGAGGGCCAGCGGAGGACGGCGCGCGCTCACGCGCCGTCCTCCCTCACGGCCGGGCGGCTCAGCGGAAGCCGGCCGCCTCGAGGACCTCGAGCCCGGCCACCGGGTCGATGTCCCGCAGGGCGACCTGCGCGGTGTCGATCGCCGGGAGGGGCTTCACCCCGTTGGTGGGCGGGAGCCCGCGCCGCAGGGGGTACTCGTAGTTGAGCTCGGCGAAGAGCTGCTGCGCCCGCCCGGAGGTCATCCACGCCATGAGGGCCCGGGCCTCCGACTGCGCCGGGCCGCCCTTGACCAGGCAGACCGAGGCGGCGTTGAAGAGCACGCCGAGGGGCTTGGCCGGCACCTGCCGGCCGCGGATGACCGTGCGGACCCGGCCGTTCGGTCCGGTGACGCGCACCCGCACCCGCACCGTGCGGGCCTGGTCGGTGTACACCAGGCCCACCGGGGAGCCCTCCGCGGACTCCAGGTGGTAGTAGTAGTGGTTCACCAGCCCGAGCGCGAACTCCCCGCGGCCCACCGCCTTGCGCACGTCGGTGTGGCTGGGAAGCGTCGTGGTGTTGCGGGCGATCTGCGTGAGCAGGGCCTGCGCGCGCTCCCGGCCGAGCTGCCGGACCAGCGCGCCGGCCCACGAGACCAGCGACGCCTCGCGGGTCGAGGGGGCGGCGATCCGGCCGCGCCAGCGCGGGTTCGCGAGGTCCTGGACCGTCTGCGGCAGGTCCGCGCGCCGGACCAGGTTGCGGTTGTACATGACCACCCGGGCCCGGCCGCTCACCCCGATCCAGGAGCCGTCCGGGGCCCGGTAGGCGTCCGGGATCACCTCGAGGGCGCGGTCGGGGTTCGCCTGCAGCGCGCCCTGCGTGCGAAGCACCTCGCACGTCGGGGCGTCCTGCGAGATGAGCACCGAGGCCTGGGGGTTCCCGCGCTCGGCCAGGATCTGCTGGGCCAGGGCGCCGGTGCTCCCGCTCTTCACCTGCACGCGGATCCCCGACTCGGCCTCGAAGGCGCGGAGCGCGGGGGCGATCAGGGACTCGCGCCGACCGGTGTAGATGACCAGCGTGTCGGCGTGCTGGGTCCGGACCTGGCTCGGTGCCGGCGCGGCGCCGGCCGTGCCGATGGCCGCGAGGGCGGTGCCGGCCAGGGCGCCGGCGACGGCCACGGCACCGGCGATGCGGGATGTCGAGATCGTGCTCAGGGTCGCTCCTTCTATGGGTAACGGCGGTGACCGATTCGGTAGGCTAGTCACGGACTGAGGCGGAGTGAACCCCAGAAGGAAGGCCAGCCGAAGAAATGTCTTTCGCCAACCCGCACCCCACGCCGTGATCCGCCTCCAGGGCGTCACCCGGCGCTTCGGGGAGGTCACCGCGGTCCGGGAGCTGGACCTCGAGGTTGAGCAGGGCGAGATCCTCGCGCTCATCGGGCCGTCGGGATCGGGCAAGACCACCGTCCTGCGGATGGTCGCCGGATTCGAGCTCCCCGACGCCGGCCGCGTCGCCCTGGGGGGCCGCCTGGTGGCCGGCGCCGGACGGCCGGTCCCGCCCGAGCGTCGCTCGGCGGGGCTGGTCTTCCAGCACGACGCATGCTTCCCGCACCTCTCGGTCGAGCGCAACGTCACCTTCGGGCTCCGGCGATCGAGCCGGGCGGAGCGCCGCCGCCGCGCCGGTCAGCTCCTGGCCCTCGTCGGGCTCGAGGGGCTCGGCGGCCGCTTCCCCCATGAGCTCTCCGGCGGTCAGCGCCAGCGGGTGGCGATCGCGCGCGCGCTCGCGCCCCGTCCGTCGGTGGTGCTGCTGGACGAGCCGTTCGCCCATCTGGACACCGCGCTCCGCCAGGGGCTCCGCACCGACCTGCGGGCGGCGCTCAAGGAGGAGGCCCAGACCGCCATGCTGGTCACCCACGACCGCGCCGAGGCCCTGTCGGTCGCCGACCGGGTGGCCGTGATGTCCGATGGCCGCCTGCTCCAGGTGGGCCGGCCCCGGGAGAGCTTCCACGCGCCGGCCTGCCCGGTCGCCGCGACGATCCTGGGCGAGGGCGCCCTCATCCCGGCCCGTGCGCGCGCCGGGCGGCTCGAGACCGAGATCGGCCCGCTGGTGCCGGTCCGGCCGGTCGCGGAGGGCGCGGAGGTCCAGGTGCTGCTCCGCCCGGACGATCTGGACATCAGCCCGGACCCGGCCGGGGCGGCGACGGTCCGCCGCGCGAGCTTCCTGGGGGGGGAGGTCTCCTACACGCTCGAGCTGGCCTCGGGCGTCCTCGTCGGCGGCCACGGCCGGCACCGGGATCCCCTCCCTGAGGGCACCGCGGTGCGCGTGCGCCCGTGCGCGGAGCGATTCGCCTGGTTCCCGCCGCCCGCCCCCGGGGCCGAGGCACGACCCGCCGCCTGAAGACGCCGCTCAGGGGGTCCCGGCGATCTCCCGGCGCAGGGCCTCGAGGGCGGCACCCATCGGGAGGCCCAGCCCGGCCAGCACCGCCTCGGCGCGGCGAAGGGCGCCCTCGGCCGCCCCGCGCCGGCCCTGGGCGAGCAGCAGGCGGGCCACCCGCAGCGACCGCTCGTCGTCCAGCGGGTCGGCATCCGCCGCGCGCTCCAGCAGCCGGAGGGCCTCGTCCACGTCGCCCCGCGCCTCGGCGTCGGCCACCATCAGGTCGAGCAGGGCCAGGTGCCGGCCGCGCAGCCGCTCCCGCGGCCCGGCCGCCCAGGCCTCATACGGGTCGCCGGGCAGCAGGTCGCCCGCGTAGCGCGCCGCCGCGGCCCGGGCGAGCGCCGCCCGGGAGGCCGGGTCGGGGGCGGCGAGCGCCGCGCGCGCGTCGGCCTCGAAGCCGATGGCGTCCACCTCGGCCTCCGGGACGATCGCCAGCGCCTCGCCGTCACGCACGACCAGGTCCCCGGCCGCGGCGCGCAGCCGCGACAGGGCGTTGCGCAGCCGCTTGCGGCCCGATGCGGGGGCGACGTCGGGCCAGAGGGCCTCGATGGCCTCCTCGGCGTGCGCCCGCCCGCCCCGGGCGACGAGCAGCTTGACCAGGAGCTCGGGCCGGCCGGGGGGCAGGGTCACCGTCCGCCCGCCGCGCCGGACGGCGAACGCGCCGAGCGCGCGGATCTCGGGCGGCAGGTCCTCGACCGCCGGCACGGCCACGCCCTCGCCCGCGGCCAGCGCAAGGAGCGGGCCGGCGATCCCCGGCTCGCGGACCAGCGGCAGGCCCGGGTCGCCGGTGGCCGCGGCCGCCCGGGCGGCGCGCACGGCCAGGTCCCGGGCGACCTCGCCCTCGCCCCGGCGGAGGGCCGCGTGGGCGCCCAGCAGGTCGATGCGCCACGCCTCGCGCTCGGTGCACCAGGGGTGGGCGGCGGCCTCGGCCAGCCGCCGTGCGGCCAGGGCGGGGTCGCCGGACCGGGCCTCGACCGCGCCCTCGGCCAGGGTCACGGTGAACGGCGACTCCGCCCGGCGGGCCACCGCGGCGGCCAGGTACTCGCGGGCCGCCGCCGTGGCCCCGGCCCGGTCGAGCAGGTCGGCGGCGTCGGCCAGGAAGATCGCCCCCGTCTCGGTCGCGAACCACTCCCCCCGGTGGGCGTCGGCCTCCCGGATGAGGGCCTCCGCGCCGGCGGCGTCCCCGAGCTGCGACGCGGTGCGCGCCTGCTCCCACGCCGCGTAGGCGAGGGCCTTGGGCAGGCGCAGGTCGGCGGCCAGGCGGCGCACCTCGCCCAGTACCGCCATGGCCTCGTCGTACCGCCCCGCCCCGTTCAGGAGCTCCCCCCGGAACGAGAGGGCCACCGCCCGCTGGGCCGACCGCGGCGGCATGAGGGCCACGGCCTCGTCGATCGCGGCGAGGCCCTCGTCGGTCCGCCCCTGGCCGGCGTGCACCCCGGCGGCCAGCATCATCCGCGCCTGGGCGGCCCACTCGCGCCGGCCCACCGCGAGGGCCAGGCCGTGGGCGTCCGAGAGCACCCGCTCGGCCTCGGGGTCGGGCACGTTGTGGCGCACCATCGCCGTCCCGAGGACGACCATGGCCCGCGCGCGCGCCTCGGCCTCGGCGGGGCCGGCCTGGGCGAGCACCTGCCGCGCCGCCGCCGCCCCCTCGTCGATCCGCTGGTCGCGGACGAGGTCCCAGGCCTCCTCGGCCCGGAGCTCCCGGGCCAGGGACGCGTCGCCCGCGGCCGCCGCGAGCGCCGCGCCGCGTTCCAGGGCGTCGGCGCGGCGGGCGATGTCCCCGGGCTGCACGCAGGCCCGGGCCAGATGCAGCAGCACGCGGGGCTCCCCGGCCACGGCGTCCGTGGCGAGCGCGGCGATCGCGGTCTGCACCTGCAGGTCGCCCATCCGCTCGAGCGCCGCGGCCGGGAGCGCGGCGATGGCGGCGGCGGCCTCCCGTCCCGCGCCGGCCCCGACCAGGGCGTCGATGGCCGCCTGCGGCTCCCCCGCCGCCAGGTAGACCGTGGCGGCCCGCCGGGCGGCCTCGGGGTCCGGCGGAGCGGTCGCCGCGAGGGCGTCGGCCACCGGTCCGGGGAGCGCCCACCAGCCGTCCGGCCCGCGGGCCACCGGGAGGCCCGTCTCGGCGGCGCGCTCGAGCAGCCCGGGATCACCCGCGACCGCGTCGGCGACGGCGGGGGAGAGCAGCGGCAGGTGCGCGATCCGCCGCAGCGCCCGCCGGTCGGCGTCGTCCAGGCCGGCGAGCGCGTCGCGTACCAGCCCGGCGAGCACCTCGCCGGCGTCGCCCCGCAGGGCGTCGGCCGCCTCGCCCCGGCGGCCGGCGGCGAGCGCGCCGAGCACGAGCGCGGCCACCCAGCCGCCCGTCGTGCGCCGCAGCCCGTCCGCCGGGCCCTCGGTCCCCAGCACCCCCCGGCACAGCGCCTCGGCCTCCTCGGCCGTGAAGGTGAGGTCCCCGGTGGTCAGGCACAGCGCCCCGGGGACCGCGCGGAGCGGCGCGGCGGCCTCCGGCAGGCGCCGGGCGAGGACCCAGAGGCGGTGCGGCGGGCCGACCGCCCCGGCCAGGCGCACCAGCAGCTCCCCGGCCGGGCCATCGGCGTGGTGGGCGTCGTCCACCGCGATGACCACGGTGTCGGTGCGGGCGGCGAGCACGTCGCCGATGGCCTCGACCGCCTCGGCCGGGTCGCCGGGGGCGCTCGCGGCCGCCTGGGCCAGGTCCGAGAGCCCGGCCCGGCGCAGCGCGCGCGCCAGCCGGGCGACCAGGCGGGCGGGATCCCGGTCGGTCGGCTGCAGGGCGGCGGGCGCGAACGCGGTGCCGGCGTCGGCGCCGGCCTCCGCGGCCAGGGTGCTCTTGCCGTATCCGGCGCCGGCCTCCACCACCGCGAGCGGGGCCGCCGCGAGCGGTCCGGCCAACCGGGGGCGGCGGACGTGGTGGGCGGGGAGCCAGGGCGCGGCCATGTCGGGAGCGCCCGGGCGGGGCCGGGGGCGCATCCCCATTAAGGCGCGGGGAGCGGCCCGCCACCACTCCCCGAACGGGTGGTCCTGGCGGTTTGCGGGTCCAGGCCGGGCGGCTCCGGCGCCCGGGGCGGCCCGGTCGGGTGGGGTCGGGAAGCGCGCCGAGCGCCGGGTCACGACGCGGCGGCGGCCTCCCGCAGGGCCTGCGCCTGGGGCTCGGCGGCGGCGAGCACCGCCTCGAGCGCCCGCACGGCGACCGGGCAGAACTGGCGGCCGGCGCCGGCCCGGATCTCGGCCAGGGCCTCCTCGGGGGTCCGGGCGGGCCGGTGGGCCCGGGGGGAGGTCATCGCGTCCCACGCCTCGGCCACCGCGATGAGCCGCGCGCCCTCGGGGATCTGGCGCCCGGCCAGGCCGTCGGGGTATCCGTCGCCGTCCCACCGCTCGTGGTGGTGACGCACCCAGGCCGCCTGATCGGGGCCGAGCACGTCGCCGACGATCTGGGCGCCGAGGGCCGCATGGGCGCGCACCCGCTCCCAGCCCGCCTCGTCCAGGGGCCCGGGGCTGCGGAGCAGCGTGTCGGGCACGCCGATCTTGCCCACGTCGTGCAGCAGCGCGGCCTCGCGGAGGGCGCCCAGGCCCGGCTCGTCCCAGCCCCGGGCCCGGCCGAGGCGCTCGGCCAACGCGGCGACGCGCTCGGAGTGGCGGAACGTGGCCGGATCCCGCGCGTCCACCGCGCGGGCGAGGGCGCGGACCGTCCCGAGCGTCTGGGCGCGCTGCAGCTCGGCCTGGGGGTCCTGACCGGGCGTGGGGGCGACCTCGGGGGCGAAGAGCACGGTCGCGTCGCGCCCACGCGCCTTGGCGCGGTAGAGCGCGGCGTCGGCCAGCCGGAGCAGGCCCTCCGACGACTCGCCGGGACCCAGGTGCGCCGCGTCGGCCACGCCGGCCGAGACGGTCACGCGACCGACCCCGGGCAGGGGCGCGGCGGCGAGGCCCGCGCGCATGCGCTCGGCGGCGGCCCACGCCGCGGGCCCGGGGGTCTCGGGCAGGAGCCAGGCGAACTCCTCGCCCCCGATGCGCCCCACGCTGTCCCCGCGCCGGGCGTGGGCGGCCAGATGGGCGGCCACCTCGCGCAGCGCCCGGTCGCCGGTGGGGTGGCCGTGGGCGTCGTTGACCGCCTTGAAGTGGTCCAGGTCGACGACCACCAGGCTGAACGGGCGCGAGTGCCGGCGCGCCCGGGCCACCTCGGCCGCCAGCCGCCGGTCGAGCTCACCGCGGTTGGCCAGCCCGGTGAGCGGGTCGGTGGTCGCCTCCCGGGACAGGCGGGCCACCAGGCGCCGGTTCTCCAGCAGCACGAGGGCGGTGCGGACGGCCATGGCGCCCAGGGCGGCGAGGGCGAGGAGCGCGGGGAGGGGGCCCACGTCGGTGAGCTCGTCGATCACCAGCACGGCCAGCGCGACCGGCGCGACGGCCGCGGGGACCACCAGCGACGCGTCGCGGCGGGCCGGCCGGCGCAGGGCGGGTCCCGGGATCCACGCCGCCAGGGCCATGAGCAGGCCGCAGGCCGGCCAGACCCAGTCGGCCGGGCCGCCGTCGGACCACGAGCCGGTGGCCTGCCCGCCCAGGTAGGCGGCGTCGACCCCGGCCTGCACGGCCAGCGACGCGCAGAGCAGCAGCCACCCGGCGCCGGCCTGCCAGCCGGCCAGGGCCAGCGCACCCGCCGCGAGGCCGAGCAGGATGAGGTCGGCCAGGGGGTAGACCAGGTTGGTCGCCACCGCGGCGGCGTCGGCGCCGGTCGCCGCGGTCACCGCCGGGACGATCAGCGCGGCCCCGGCCGCGGTGACGGCCAGGCCGGTGGCGATGCCGTCGAGCCACGGCGAGACCCCGCGCCGGCCGGCGCGCTCCCGCACGAGCAGGGCCAGGGCCAGCCACAGGAGGGGGTACCCCGCCATCCACAGCCAGTCCGCGGCCGAGGGGAACGGCGCGTCGGACCCGGCCACGTCGGCGTTCCACCAGGCGTCCCCGGCGGCCCAGAGCGCGAGGGATGCGGCCACCGCGCCCCAGGCGAGCCGCTCACCGGGGACCAGCACGACCCGGGCGGCCACGGCCACGGCGGCCAGCGCGAGGAGCGCGGTCTGGATCCGGGCGCCGGCCGCGGGCGCCGGCGCCAGCGCGGGCGCCACCAGGGTCAGCAGGGCGAAGGCGGCGACCAGCGCGACCGTGCCGGCGAGCGCCAGGCGCACGCAGGATGCCGCACGGGCGCGGGCGGGCCGGGCCGGGAGGGGCTCACCCATCCGTGTCTGCATCGGCAGCGCGGACGGGTGAGATGACGCTCAGGAGTGTGTCAGTTGTGTATCACCCGCTCAGGCGCCCACCCGCTCCGGGACGTGGGAGACGACGTGGCGCACCGGCAGGCCGAAGCGGGCCGCGCGCTCGACCACCCCGCGTCGCAGCCACCGGGATCGGCGCTCGGGGTGTGTGGAGATGAGCAGCATGTCCGCCGGCCACAGCCGCAGCGCGTCGCCCATCGCCGCGACCGGGTCGTTGTCGCCGATCTCGCCCTCGGCCTCGATGCCCATCGCCCGGAGCGTCCCCAGGGTCGCGGCGAGCCGCTCCCGCGCCGCCTCGATCGCCCCCTCCTGGGTCCACGCCCGGGTCATGGGGTGGTCGGGCGGGTGCGCCGGGCAGCAGACGCGCACGGCGACCTCCCCTCCGTGCCCGGCCGCGATCCGGGCCACCTCCTGCTCGAGCTCCCGCGCCTCGGCGGTCTCGTTGGCCACGATCAGGATGCGGTACACCGCGCCTCCTCGGGCGATCTCGCTGGTGGTGCCGATCCTCCGTGGCCCGGCCGACCGGTGTCAACCCTCGGCCGCTCAGGGGTCCGCCGGAGCGTGTCGATCACATGGTCGTGCCCCCCGGAACCGACTGGACCGCGATCGCCGCCCGCATGGACGCCGCCTGGCCCGGCTCCCTGGCCGATCCCGGCCGCGCGGCGGGCTACCGGCAGGCCCTCGAGGGGGTCGAGCCGGCGGCCGTCCTCGGGGTCGTGGAGTCGCTCGCCGCGTCGGGGCGCGCGGACCCGCCGCCGCCGGGGTTCCTGCGCACCGTGGCGCTCGCCCGGGCCCAGCAGGCGGCCACCGCGCCGGCCCCCGTCGCCGCTCCGCTCCCGGCCCGGTGGATCCCGCCGCCGGCCGCCGACGCGGACCAGGCCGGCATCACCCGCCCCGGCGCCGGGGCCGCGGCGGCGGTGGCCGGCGCGCTGGTCGCCGCGGCGGGGACGCTCCTCGGGTGGATCTCGATCCGGATCGCGAGCCTCGGCGAGGGGCGCTCGGTGACCGGGCGCGACATCGACGACGGGCGCTACGCGCTCTATGCGGCCCTCGTGGCCGCGCTCTTCGCGCTCGTGGCGGTCTGGCTCGGGGGCCGGCGCGCCCCCGGCTCGTGGGTGGCCGGCGCCCTCACGGTGACCGCGGCGGGCGGCGGCATCGCCGCCTGGATGGCCGCCCGCACCTGGAGCGACGTCAACGCCAAGGCCGGCGAGGCCAAGGCGCTGATCGGCACCGCCGCCGACGCCGCCCTGGAGCAGGCGCGCACCCAGTTCCCGCAGCTCACCCAGCTCGCCACCCTCCCACGGGACTTCGGGTCGCGGATGGCCGCGGCGCTCGACATCGGGGTGGGGCTGGGGCTCTACCTCACGCTCGCCGGGGGGGTCGTGACCCTGCTGGGGGCCGCCGCCGCGGTGCGCCGGGTCGCCCGCGGCGAGTAGCCGCTCACTCGGTCGCCTTGTCCCCGCCGGTCAGGGCCGCGCGGGGCTCGATGGCCAGGAAGTGGGCCGCGGGCTCGGCGATGAGCGGGTCGAGGCGGCCGGCGGCGTCCCGCTGCCCGGAGGCGGCGAGCGCCCGCCGGTAGTGGCCGAGCAGCTCGCGCACGGCCTCCTCGTCGGCCTCGTCGAGCAGGTGGATGCCCACCCGCGCGGCCTTGGACAGGCGCCGGCGCACGGCGGGGCCGTCCAGGCCCCACTCCGGGGCCACGCGCGTGTAGACGACGCCCCCGGTCATCCCGGAGCACAGCCAGGGCCCGGGGTCGCCCAGCACCACCGCGCGGCCGCCGGTCATGTACTCGAAGGCGAAGCCCTTGCAGTTGGCGCCCGCCCCGAGGGAGCCGCGGCGGTCGTCCAGCGGCGCGCGGGGCTCGCCGCCGAGCACGATGTCCGCGCCGGACAGGCGGATGCCGCAGCGCGCGTCGGCGTCGCCCTGCACCAGGAGGCGGCCGCGCTGCGCCCCGTAGGCGAAGCTCTTGCCCACGTGGCCGCCCACCCACTCCCCGCGGGCGTTGCGGGCCCTGAGCACCTGCAGCTCACCGCCGAGGGCGCACTTGCCGGCGCCGTCCTGGGCGCCGCCGAGCACCCGGACCGTGAGGCCGTCCATCGCGAACGCGGCGAGCCCCGAGCCGGCCGCGGCGTCGGTGAAGGAGAGGTCGACCGCGGGCGGGGTGCCGCCCGGCGCGGTGAGCCCGGCCAGCGCCCCCCGGGCGAGCATGCCGGCCAGGTCGGTGCCGAGCACCCGGTCGGCGGCGGTCTGGTGGTCCTCGGCGCGCACCAGCAGGCCCTCGCGGGCCAGCGCGGCCACGGCGGCCACCGGGGTGTGGGGCGGGGGCGCCGGGTGGACGGGCCCGCGGCCCCCGGGGCCCGCCGGCCCGGCCGGGGTGAGCAGGCCGTCCAGGTCGACGCGCGTGTGCGCGGCGGCCTGCACCAGCAGGTCCGAGCGGCCCACCAGGTCGTGCAGCCGGGCCTGGCCCATGTCGCCCACCAGCCCGCGCAGCCCGCGCCCGAGCTCGGCGAAGTAGCGCACCAGCCGCTCGGTGGCCAGGTCGAGGTCGCGGGGGATGAAGCGCTTCACCCCCCGCTCGCGGGCCTCGCGCTCGTCCATCTGGGTCGCGATGCCCAGGTGGCAGGTGTCGAGCTGGCAGCCGCGGCAGACGGTGCAGCCGATCGCGATCATCGCCGGGGTGCCGAACGCGACGCGGTCGGCGCCCAGGCAGGCCAGGCGCACGACGTCGAGCGCGGTCCTGAGGCCCCCGTCGGCCCAGATCTCGACCCGGTCGCGGATGCCCGCGTCGACCAGGGCGTGGTGGGCGAGCACGGTGCCGATCTCGCACGGCAGGCCGGTGCGGCGGATGGCGTGCAGGCGCGCCGCCCCGGTGCCCCCGTCGAACCCCGAGAGCGACACGACGTCGGCGCCGGCCTTGGCCACCCCCACGCTGATCGTGCCGATCCCCGGGACCACCGGCATCTTCACGATGACCTTCGCGTCGGGGTTGACCGTCTTCAGCTCGTCGATGAGCTGCGCGAGGTCCTCGATCGAGTAGAGGTCGTGGTTGTTGCTCGGGGAGATGAGGTCCCCGCCGACCGCGGTGTTGCGGGCCCGGGCGATCGCCGCGGTGACCTTGGAGCCGGGCAGGTGCCCGCCCTCGCCGGGCTTGGCGCCCTGGCCGATCTTGATCTCCGCCCAGCCCGCGCCGTTCAGGAGCAGCGACGAGACCCCGAACCGGCCCGAGGCCACCTGCACGCCGCGGTGGCCCCCGTAGCGGCCGTACATGTCCGGCGGCTCGCCGCCCTCGCCGTTCAGGCAGATCATGTCGGCGACCCGGGCGGCCTCGGCGTAGGCCCGGAAGGCCGTCTCGCTCTGGCTGCCGAAGCTCATCGAGGCGATCACGAAGGGGAGCGCGTGGTCCCCCACGCCGATGTCGACCGCGCCGGCCGGCACCCGGCCCTCCGGCGGGGCGAGCTGGGGCAGCAGCAGGTGGCGAAGGGCCGCCGGGTGCTCGCGCTCCATGTCGTCCACCGCCGCGGCGAAGTCCTCATAGGCGTCCTCGCCGCCGCTCATGCGCCCGAGCGCCTTCCACAGCCGCGGGTACATCCGCGGGAGCTTGACCCGCGTCGCGCGGTCCTCCCCGGCGCGGATGCGTCGTCCGCGCTCGGCGCCGGCGTCCAGGCCCTCGTGGTCCAGGCCCCGGCCCGGCGACGCGCACCAGCCCGGGATCTCCAGCACCTCCAGCAGCTCGGGCGCCACCCCGATGGCCGACACCAGCCGCCCGTACCCGCGCAGCTCGTGGATGCCCAGGGTCGAGAGCACCTTCTCCGCCCCGGTGCGCAGGCCGTCGAGCAGCCGGGGCAGGGCGTCGGCCGGCTCGGGTGATCCGGCCAGGGCCTGCTCGACCATCAGGTACGGGCAGACCGCGTCGGCGCCGAACCCCAGCGCCACCATCAGGTCGTGCACGTTGCGCAGGCCGGCCGCGCGGAGCACCAGGCTCGCCCGGCGCCGGAGCGCCGTCCCGTCCGGGGCGAGGGCCGCGCGCAGCGCCTGGTCGGCCGCGGCGACGGCCAGGTGGGGGTCGAGCACCCACTCCCCGGGGCCGGCGTCCACGTCCTCGAGCACCAGGACCTCGGCGCCCGCCGTGACCGCGGCCACCGCCGCGGCGGCGAGCGCGGCCGCGTGGCCCCGGGCCCCGGTGGCCGGGTCATGGGCCAGCCGGATCGTCGCGCACTCCGGCCCCCACGCCGCCCGCACGTCCTCGAGCAGCGCGGTGCCGTGCCCGAAGGCCACCCGCCGCAGCTCCTCGGCGCTCATCCCGGGGTCGGACCCCGGGCGCCCGCCGCCGAGCAGCACCGGGATGCGCAGCTCGCAGCGCAGCGGCGGCCGGTCCTCGACCCCGCCGATGGGCGGCCGGCGGCCGAGCACGACGCGGGTCGAGAAGTGCTCGACCTCGCGCTCCCGGTCGATGGCCGGGTTGGTGACCACCGCGACGGTCTCCTGGAGGTGGTCCGCGAGCGGCAGGGGCACCGGGCTGAGCGCGCCGATGGGCCCGTCCCAGCCGAGCGACCCGATGGGCTCCTTGCCGGTGTCGGCCAGGTGCTGCACCTGGGAGAGGTCACCGTCGAGGAATCCGGCGGCCACCAGCAGGCGCTCGAGCGGCGCCGGCGGGGCGGAGGGGACCTCGCGCCAGGCGGGCTGGTGCCCGGGATCGGGCGGGAGCAGGCCGCCGGCCAGCCGGGCCCGGGACTCCGCCTGGGGGAGCACGCCGCGGGCCCGCGCCCGCCGGGCCACCTCCTCCTGCACCTCCCGGGCCCCGAGCAGCCGGGGCGCGCCCCCGGCCCCGCCCACCAGGGCGATCTTCTCGCCCGGGGCGAGCGGGCGCGGGTCGGCGGTGAGCTCGGCGATCGGCACGACCCCGGGCTCGGAGGACACGATCCACTCCGCCGCGGTCTCGATGAGCCACAGCGGCCGCAGGCCGAGCGCGTCGAGCGCGAAGACCATCTCGTCGCCGACCCGGCAGGCCAGGGCCACCGGCCCCTGCGCATAGGGCCCCCACGCCTCCCGGTAGTGGACGTAGAGGTCCTGCAGGTGGGCCGGCAGGCGGTGCACCTCGCCCAGGATCGGCGGCAGGGCGAACTCCGTGGCCTCGAGCAGCGAGAGGCCGTGCTCGAAGATGAGGCCCTCCAGCAGGCGGTTGAGGTCCTGGGAGTCCGACCCGTCGTGGGTGAGCGGGATGCCGAGCATCCGCATCTGGGCCCGGAGCTGGGCGACGGTGTTGACCTCCCCGTTGTGGCCGAGCACCGAGAACGGCTGCACCCGCGAGAAGGTCGGCCGGGTGTTGGTCGAGTAGCGGTTGTGCGCGATGACCCGGGCCGAGGCCAGCCGGGGGTCGGCGAGCTCCGGGTAGAACCGCGGCAGGGTGTGGGGCGCGCCCATCACCTTGTAGACGCAGTCGTTGGCCGAGAAGGAGGCGACCGTGCACTCCCCGGCCCGCTCGATCGCGGTCATGGCGCGGTAGCAGGCCCCCGACACCGCCCGCTCGTCGCCCGGCGCGTGGCCCGCGAGCTGCCAGAACACCGCCGGGTTCTCGCTGGCCCGCGGCCCGAGCGCCGCCCGGTCGACCACCCCGGGGCCGTGCCAGAGCACCTCGATGCCGCAGTCGCGCACCACGGCCTCGAGCACCGGGAGCTCGTGCTCGGCCGCCTCGGGCGAGTCGAAGAACATGTGGGCGGCCACGAAGCCGGGGGCGTCGGCCCGGCCGCCGTCCAGTCCCGCCGCGGCCAGCCGCTCGCGCCAGCGCCAGCGCGGCAGGTCGATCTGGAGCCCCGATCCGTCACCCTCGCCGTCGATGGACCCCGAGCGGTGGACCATGATCGTGAGCGCGCCGAGCGCCCGGTCCACCAGGCCGCGGGCCGGCCGGCCGTCGCGGGCGGCCAGGGCGAGCAGCGCGCAGGCGTCGTGCTCGACGAGGTCCGGGTTGCCGTGCGGCGGGCGCGCGGCAAGGGGGGACGGGATCCGCATGGTGCTCCTCCCGGTCGGGTGGGCCGGCGGCCGGGCCGGGATCCCGGGCCGTTCCGCCGAGGCTAGGCGGGCCCCGCGGGGCCGCCATCCGGGGCGGACCCGAGGCGCCCTTCGGCGGACTACCGAGCCCGCCCCCCGGTCACATCCCGGCGGCCACCAGCGCGACGCCGGCCACCGCCAGGGCGGCCCCGGCGAACTGCCACCGGCCCAGGCGCTCGCCGTCCAGGCCGAACGCCCAGGCGGCGGTGGCGACCGGGTAGAGCGACGCCAGCGCCCCCACGAGGCTGAGCAGGCCCACCTGGGTCGCGGCGGCGTAGGAGACCCCGGCGGTCGCGTCGATGACCCCGAGGCCGGCGAGCGGGAGCACCGCCCGGGCGGGTGCCCCGGCCGACGCGCGCAGCCCCAGCGCGACCCCGAGCAGCAGCACCCCCGCCGTGGAGCGCGACGCGGTCGAGGCCCAGAGCGCGCTCTCGCCGGCGGCGCTCGCGATCAGGATGAAGTAGAGCCCGAACCCGGCGGCGGCCAGCCCGGCGAGCCCGAGCCCCCGGCGGCTGGCCGGGCCGGGGGCGCGCACCACGGCGGCTGCCCCGGCGAGCGCGAGCAGGGCGCCGGCCAGCGCGACGGGGGAGGGCCGCTCGCCCGATGCGAGCCCCCAGGCCAGCGGGAGCCCGCCCCCGAGCGCGGCCACCGGGGCCACCAGGCTCATCGTGCCCACCGCGAGCGCACGGTAGAAGGCGACCAGCCCCAGGCCGCCGGCGACCCCGGCGAGCGCCCCGTAGCCCAGGTCGTCGGCGGGCGGCGGCGCGGTGGTGGTGATCGCGACGGCCATCAGCAGCGCGGCGACCCCGCCCCACTCGGCCACGATCGTCACCCACAGGGCAGCCACGCGGCGGGCGCCCCGCCCGCCCAGGAAGCTCGAGGTGCCCCAGGCCGCCGCGGCGACCAGGGCCAGGAGGACCCCGGTCAGACCGGAAGGCGGGGGCGGTCCGGCTCGGGCGCCTCGCGGGGGTCCCGGTCCCAGCCGTGCCAGGCCTCCACGCGCACCACCACGCTCACGCGCGGGTGGGCGTGGCGCGGGTAGGGCCGGCCGGTGTAGCGCCGGGACAGGCGGTCGATGTCGGACCGGTCGGCGTCCTCATAGGTCCGCTCCACCCGGCCGAGCAGGCTCACGTGACGGTAGAAGCTCTCCGGGTCGGTGCAGGTGAAGGCCACCCGCCCGTCCCGGGCGAGCCACCTGAGGCGCGGGCGCACGTCGTCCATGTTCACCAGCACGGTCCCGTCGTCGCGCCACTCGTACCAGATGGCCGTGGAGTGGGGCGACCCGTCCGGCCTGAGCACGGCCATCACGGCGTGGTTGGGCCGGGTGAGGAACTCGGCGACCTCGGCGGGCACGGGGGCGGGCGGCACCTAGCGCGGCCCCTCGGTCTGCACCAGGTCGAACGCCCAGAGCTCGCTCGCGGTTGACACCGGGCCGCCCTCGCGGTGCTGGCGGTGTCCCCGCTCGAACTCCGCGCTCTGCACCCAGGCCTGGAAGTCGTCCTCGCTGCGCCAGCGGGTGACCACCAGCCACACCGTGCGCCCGTCGCTCGGGCGCAGCAGGTCGAAGCCCTCGAACCCGGGCATGGACGACACCTCGCCGGCGCGGGCGGCGAAGCGGCGGGCCATCTCATCGGCGCGCTCGGGCGCCACGTCGATGGCGTTGATCTTGACCACGCTCATGCCGGCGATCCTACTGCGGCCTCCCGGCCGGGGACCCGGCACCATTGTCCTCCGTGGACACGCGCCCCCTCGAGCTGCTCGAGCTCCCCGCCGTGCTGGACCGCCTGGCCGCCCAGACCACCTTCGCGGCCGGGCGCGATGCCGCGCTCGCGCTCCGCCCCTCGCCGGACCCCGGGGAGGTGGCGCGCCGCCGTGCGGTGGCCGAGGAGGCGCTGATCCTCGACTTCGCCGGCGTCCCCGGGGCCGGGGGCGCCCACGACGTGCGCGCCGCGGGCGAGGCCGCCGCGCTCGGGGCGCGCCTGGACGTCGCGGCGCTCGGGGAGGTGCGGGCGACCGCGGGGGTGGCGTGCGAGGTGCGGGGGGCGGTGCTGGCCCGCTCCGACGAGGCGCCGCACCTGGCCGCCGAGGCGGGGAGGATCGACGAGGGGGCCATGCGCCGCCTGGACGACGCGCTCGGCCGGGCCCTGGACGGGCGCGGGGGCCTGCGCGACGACGCCTCGCCCGGGCTCATGCGGGCCCGCCGGGACCTCGCCCAGGCCCGCAGCCGCGCCCAGGAGCTCGTGCGCGAGCTCGCCCGGTCGCTCCGGACCCACCTGCAGGAGGGGTTCGTCACCGAGCGCGCCGGCCGGCCCGTGCTCGCGGTCAAGGCGTCGTCCCGCTCGGCCGTGCCGGGCATCGTGCACGACTCCTCGGGGTCCGGGCAGACCCTCTTCGTCGAGCCGATCGCGCTGGTCGAGGCCAACAACCACGTGCGCGAGGCCGCCGCCCGTGAGCGCGACGAGCAGGAGCTGGTGCTGGCCGCGCTCTCGGCGCTGGTGGGGGAGCGGGCCGGGCCGCTCGAGGCGGCGGTCGAGGCGCTCGCGGCCATCGACCTGGCCCTGGCCGGCGCCGCGCTCTCCCGCCGCTGGGACGGCTGCGCGGTGGCCGAGGCGCCCGAGCCGGTGCTCACCGAGGCCCGCCACCCGCTGCTCGATCCCGCCCGCGCCGTGCCCGTGGACCTCGACCTGACGGGCATCCGGGCGCTGGTGGTGAGCGGCCCGAACACCGGCGGCAAGACGGTGGGCCTGAAGACCCTCGGCCTGTTCGCCCTCATGCACCAGTGCGGCCTGCGCCCGCCGGCGAAGGGCGTGCGCCTGCCGGTCTTCCGCGACGTGCTCGCCGACATCGGCGACGAGCAGTCCATCGCCGAGAGCCTGTCCACCTTCTCCGCCCACGTGCGGCGCCTGGTGGGCATCCTGGCCCGGGCCGAGCCGGGGGTGCTGGTGCTCCTGGACGAGGCGGCGGCGGGCACGGACCCCGAGGAGGGCGCGGCGCTGGCCCAGTCGGTGCTCGCCGCCCTGGTCGAGCGCGGGGCCCGGGTGCTGTGCACCACCCACGCCCCCGAGCTCAAGGGGTGGGCCGAGCGCACCGAGGGCGCGGCCAACGCCGCCGTCGGCCTGGACCCGCGCACGCTGGCGCCCACCTACCACGTGCGCATCGGCGAGCCCGGGGGGTCGCACGCGCTCGGGATCGCCGAGCGCCTGGGGATGCCCGCCGCGGTGGTCGAGGCCGCCCGGGCGTCCCTCGGGCCGGAGCGCCGGGCGGTCGAGGGGCTCCTCGGGGCGGCCGAACAGGCCCGCGCCCGGGCCGCCGACGAGCTGGAGGCCGCCCGCGCCGAGGCCGCCGGCGCCCGCGCGGAGCGGGCCCGGGTTGAGCAGGAGCGGGCCGAGCTGGAGCGGCGCCTGGAGCGGATGCGCGCGCAGGCCGACGCCGAGCGGGCCCGGGCCCGTCAGGAGGCCGAGCGCGAGCTCGGCGACCTGCGCCGCGACCTGGCGGCGCTGCGGGCCGAGATCGCCGCCGGCCGCCGGCTGGAGCTCCAGCGCCGGCGGAGCGGCCCCGAGCCGGCCGACCGCCGGGCCCGCGAGCGCGACCGGCGCCTGGGCGCCGCCGCGGCCACCGCCCGCGAGGCCGAGCAGCACCTCGAGCGGCTGGTCGCGCCCCCGGCGCCTTCCCGTCCGGTGGGGGTGGGGGACCACGTGGTGGACTCGCGCCTCGGGGTCCGGGGCCGCGTCGTCGCCATCGAGGGGGACCAGGCCGAGCTCCAGGGTCCGCTCGGCCGCGTGCGCGTGCCGCTGGAGCGGCTCGTCCCCGACCGCGCCCACCGCCCCGCGGCGGCCCCGCCGCCGCCGCCGGTGGAGGCCCGCCCGGCCGTCCAGGCCATGGGCCCGGAGATCGACGTGCGCGGCCGGCGCGCCGAGGAGGCCCGCCGCGCGGTGCGCGAGCACGTCGACCAGGCCGCGCTGGTCGGGCTCCCGCGCCTGCGGGTGGTCCACGGGCGCGGCACCGGGGCGCTGCGCGCGGCGATCCGCGAGGAGCTCGCCCGCCACCCGCTGGTCGCCACGGCCGAGACGGCGGGCCTCGACGAGGGCGGGGACGGGGCGACGATCGTGACGCTGTAGGGCGCGGGCGAGTCTTTCGGGAGCCCGTGTCCCGTCTGATCGGAGCTGCGGGCGAGTCCTCCGGGAGCCCGTGTCCCGTCGGATGGGGCGCGGGGTGGTCGGGTCCACCCCCTCCGGGGATCCCCGGAGGGGCGCCGCCGGACGAGGCTTCTCCCATGCACGCGCTCTCCACCGCCGCCATCGACGCCTTCTGGGTCCTCGCCGACGTCCTCGGCCGCTGGTCGCCGCTCGCGCTGCTCGGGGCGCTCCTGCTGGTGCAGGACGCGACCGACCCCCGGCGCCTGGCCGCCTACGTCTCGGCCGGCCCGTTCACCGCGGTCGACCTGGCCTGGACCGCCGCCCTCGCCTACCGGGGCACGAAGGCCGCGCAGACCGGCCACTGACCGGGCCCGTCGCGCACGAAGAGCAGCGCCGCCCGGTAGTCCTGCTCGGCCTCCGGGGCCGCCGCGGGATCCCCGCTCCCGCCCACCGACGCCCAGGTGGAGGGCAGGAACTGGTACTTGCCCCGGTACAGGCCGTTGCTGGACACCGCGCGCGGGTTGCCGTCGGACTCGCAGTCGGCGATGCGCGCGAGCGTGGCGGCCGACGGGCCGCCGGGGACCGTCCCGGCGCGGGGGGAGACCCGGATGCCCCCGGACGGCGGCGGGGGCGGCGGGGGAGTGGCCGCGCGACGGGC
>JALOLS010000176.1 GCA_025455865.1 Thermoleophilia bacterium | reverse complement strand
GCCCGGCCAGCCGCACCCGGCCGGGAAGGACCTGGCCGGGCTCCAGCGCCTCCCCCCGGGCGCGGGCGTCGGCGACGGCGATGCGGCCGGGGAACGCCTGCCCGAACGGATCGACGCCGGCCGCGCGCAACGCCCCGGCCTTGTGGCGACGCTCGGCGACGAGTCGCTCGAGCCCGCCCTGCTCCTCATGCCCCCCGGTGTCGGTCCCCCCGGACGCGGCCGCGGACGTGGTCAGTCCCCCGCCTGGATCTTCACGACCTGGTACTGGGTCGAGCCGCGCGGGGTGGTCACCGTGACCTTCTCGCCCTTCTTGCGCCCGAGCAGGGCCTTGCCGATCGGGCTCTCGTTGGAGAGCCGCTTGTGCATCGGGTCGGCCTCGGCCGAGCCGACGATGGCGTACTCGTCGGTGGCCTTGCTCTTGAGGTTCTTCACGGTGACCCGGGTGCCGATGGAGACCGTCTCGGTCGAGACGTGCTCGGTGTCCACCACCCGGGCGTTGCGGAGCTTGACCTCGAGCATCTGGATGCGCGACTCGACCTGCGCCTGCTCGTTCTTGGCGTCGTCGTACTCGGAGTTCTCCGAGATGTCGCCGAACTCGCGGGCGGTCTTGATGCGCTCGGCCACCTCGCGACGCTTGGTGGTCGAGAGGTACTCGATCTCCTCCTGCAGCTTCTGGTAGCCCTCTTCGGTGAGGATGACTTCGCGGTCCATCGTTGACGGGACTCCTTGGGTTCCGGTGCCGCGAAAAGCGGCGGCCAACGGTAGACGACCCCGCGCGGCCGGCGCAACCGCGCCTATGCGGGGGCGGCCACCAGGTCGTCGAGCAGGGCGAGGGCCTGGTCCAGCGTGGGCGCGGTCTGGAGCGCCTCCAGCCGCCCCGGTGGGATGTCGCGCCCCGCGAGATACCAGGCGTAGAACTTGCGCATCGAATGGCAGGCGGGCCGGGGCCCGACGGCCTGCTCCAGGTCGCGGGCGAAGCGCGCAACCTCCGCCACCACCTCCTCCAGCGACGGGGACACGGGGGCCGCGCCGGTGGCGATCGCACGGAACACCCAGGGGTCTCCGAGCGCCGCCCGGCCGACGGCGACCGCCGCGCAGCCGGTCTCCTCGAGCACCGCGCGGGCGCCCTCGGGGGAGGTCACGTCGCCGCTCGCGATGACCGGCACGCCCACGGCGCGCACCACGGCCGCGGTGTGGCGGTGGTCGGCGACACCCGAGTACTCCTCGGCGGCGGCCCGCGGGTGGACGCACAGCGCGGCCGCGCCGGCCGCCTCCATGCGCCGGGCGAACTCGGCCGGGTCGGAGGTCGCGGGGGTGAGCCCGCGGCGCATCTTGACCGTCACCGGGATGCCGACCGCGTCCACCATGGCCCGGACCACGGCCTCGGCCCGTTCGGGCTCCCCCATCAGCTCGGCGCCCGCGCCGGTGCGGCGCACCTTCGGCACCGGGCAGCCCATGTTGACGTCGACCAGGTCGGCGCCGGCGTCCTCCGCCGCACGGGCGGCCTCGGCCATGATCGCCGGGTCGGCCCCGAACAGCTGCACGCCGACCGGCCGCTCCCCCTCCAGGACCGCGAGCATGCGCATGGTGCGCTCGTTGCCGTGGCGCACCCCGTGGCTTGCCACCATCTCCGACACCACCAGCCCGGCGCCGTGGCGGCGGGACTGGGTCCGGAACGCCCAGTTGGCGATGCCGGCGAGCGGCGCCTGCACGACGCGGTTGGGCGCGACGACGGGGCCGATCGCGAACGGCCGGGCGAGCGGCCAGTCGCGCGGCGGCGCGGGGACCGGGGCGGCGTCGGGGCGCCCGCGGCCGGCCAGCACGGCCTTCATGCGCTTCCTCACCTCCGCCCCCCGCGGGGACGGGACGCCGGCGGGGCCTGGGTGTTCAGCTCGTGGACGGTGCGGAGGCCCTGAAGGGTGAGGAGCGGATCGTGCAGCTCGATCTCGGCCGAGAGCGGGGTGACCAGCGGGGCCAGGCCGCCGGTGGCCACGACGACCGGGGGCACGCCGAGCTCACCCTCGATGCGGGCCACGAGCCCGTCGACCATCGCGGCGGCGCCGATGACCAGCCCCGACTGCATGCTCTCGACCGTCGAGCGGCCGATGCAGCGCGGGGGCGGGAGCAGGTCGACCTTCATCAGGCGCGCCGCCCGCGAGGTGAGCGCGTCGAGGGAGGTCTCGATGCCGGGGGCGATGACCCCGCCCATGTACTCGCCGGCCGCCGAGACCACGTCCAGGGTGGTCGCGGTCCCGAAGTCGACCACCACGCAGGGGCCGCCGTAGCGGCGGTAGGCGGCGACGGCGTTCACCAGCCGGTCGGCCCCGAGCTCGTGCGGGTTGTCGATGAGCAGCGGCATCCCGGTGCGCACGCCCGGCCCCACCACCACCGCGGCCCGGCCCAGGTAGCGCTCGGCCAGGCGCTGGTAGGCCGCCGTGAGCTGGGGCACCACGCTCGCGACCACCACGTGGTCGACCTCGGTGAGGCTGCCGCCGCGCAGGGTCAGGATGGCGTCGTGCTGGGCGGCGAGCTCGTCGACCGTGGTCCCGCGCACCGTGGACACCCGCCAGTCGTGCAGCAGGTCCTCGCCCTGGAAGACGCCGGCGACGGTCTGGGAGTTGCCGACGTCGATGGCCAGGAGCGTGCTCGCGGCTACCCCTCCCCCGGTGCGGCCGCCGGGTCGAGGTCGTCGCTCTTCAGGATCTCCACCGTCACGTCCTGGGTGGTGTAGATCTCGACCCGCGGGATGATCCGGGTGGGGCGGTTCTTGTCCCACACCCACACGTCCTCCATCGTGATGTGGAAGAACGGGTAGGACGCCTGCGGCATGAAGTCCCGCTC
>JALOLS010000025.1 GCA_025455865.1 Thermoleophilia bacterium | reverse complement strand
CTCGGGGCCGGCGAAGAACGCCTGGGCGGCGTGCTGCACCGGGATCCAGACCCCCTCGGCCGGCGGGACCGGCGCGTAGACGACCTCGGCCGGCCCCTCGTCCACCCACTCCGGCGCGGCGCCGGCGGCGTCCAGCAGGATGCCGAGCGCCCAGCGCGCCCGGGGGGCGAAGGGCTCGAGCACCGCGTCCATCCGCACGCGGACCGGCCTCACCGGCGACCCCGGGCCAGGCGGGCCAGGCGGGCGTACTGGGCCAGGGCCGGGACCGGGTCCCGGGGGTCGAGCACGCCGTCGACGATGGGCGGGCGCACCGAGGCGAGCGCCGAGCGGGCGTCCCAGCGGCCCCGGCGCACCTCCCGCACGCTCGCGGCCAGGTGCTTGGCGCCGAGCGTCCACCGCAGGCCGCTGCGGTGCCCCGCGCGCCAGCGGGCCGGGGTGCCGGTGGCGTCCATCCAGCAGGCGCGCGGGATGTTCACCCCGCAGGCCGTCGCCAGGGAGATCCACAGCCACGACCGCGGGTTCACCTCGATCAGGTGGTCCCGGCCGTCGCGCGGGTCGCGCTTGACCTCCACCTGGCTGATCCCGTGGAAGCCGAGCTCGTCCAGCAGCGCATGGCAGCGCCCGGCCAGGTCCGGGTCCCAGCGGCTCTCGGCCGCCCGCGCGGTGCCGAAGCGCGGGGGCCACTGGCGGAGCTTCCGGCCGGTGAACGAGGCGAGCGGCCGGCCCTGGGCGTCGCGGTAGCTCCCGAGCGTCCACAGGCACTCATCCCCGCCGGGGATGACCTCGCTGATCTGCGGCCCGTACGGCGCCGCCAGCTCCCAGTTGGCCCGCAGCTCATCGGCGTCCCGGCACTCGAGCACCTGGGCGCGGAAGCGCCGGCGGAACTCGGGCGCCTCGCGGGGCTTCAGGATCATCGGGAAGCGCAGCTCGTGCGCGGCCCGCTCCACGTCGCGCTCGTCGCGCGGCTCGACGGTGATCGGCACGGGGAAGCCGATGCGGCGGGCGGCCGCGTGCTGGGCGCCCTTGTCGAGCACCGGGGCCAGGGTCGCCCACGGGCTCCAGGGCCGCGCGAACCACCGCGCGAGGGCCTCCTCGCGGGGCCCGATGGCGGCCAGCGCCTCGTCGTGGGTGCAGAAGAGCACGCCCCGCTCGGGGAGCGTCGCCCCGAGCTCGGCCAGGTCGGCGCAGAAGCCCTCGGGGTCGGCCAGGGGGTCGCGGGTGAGGTGCGGCCGCACGTACCGGGAGCGCAGGCCGAGCGCCTGGGGGTCGTGATCGCAGGCGATCACCGGGACGCCGGCGCGGCCCAGGCTGCGGACGATCCCCAGGGCGTTGGGCCCTGAGGCCTGCAGGACCACCGCGGGCGGGGTCAGACCACCAGCTCCTGGTAGATGCGCTCCATGCGCCGTGCGTTGGCGGCCCAGGTGTAGTCGGCCTCGGACCGCCGGTGGGCCTCGGCGGCCATCCGCGCGCGGAGGTCCGGGTCGTCCAGCAGGCGCCCGAGCGCGGCGGCGAGCGCCTCGGGCGCGCGCGGCGGGACCAGCAGGCCGGTCTGGCCGTCGTCCACGATCTCCGGGGTGCCGTCCACCGCGGTCGCGACCACCGCTCGGGCACAGGCCATGGCCTCGCACACGACCGTGGGCAGGCCCTCCGAGAGGGACGGGAGCACGAACACGTCGCCGGCGGCCATGGCCCAGGCCACGTCGTCGTGGGGGAGCTTGCCGAGCCAGTGGATGCGGTCGGCCACCCCGAGCTCCCGGGCCCGGGACTCCAGCCCGTCGCGCATCTCCCCGATGCCGGCCATCGCGAGCACCGGGGCGCCGCCGGGCCGCCGGGCGAGCAGCCCCATCGCCTCGATGAGGGTGTCCACCCCCTTGCGGGGCACGAGCTTGCCCACGTAGCTCACCAGCGGGCCGTCCTCCGGCAGGCCCAGGCGGGCGCGGGCCTCCCGGGCGTCGCGGGGCATGAAGGTGCGGTGGTCGGCGCCGTTGGGGACCACCTCCACGGGCCGCCGGGGCCGGCCGAGCGACTCGGCCGCGTCGGCGATCGCCCGGCTCACGCTCACCACCGCGTCCAGGCCGGTGACGGTCTCGGACACCTTCATCCGGTTGGCCGGGCCGCGGGCGGGCAGGTCGAGCACGTCGGCCCGGTGGGCGGTCGCCACGACCGGCATGCCCAGCACCTCGGCGACCCGCATGGCCGCCCAGCCGTCGGGCACCAGCATGTGGGCGTGGATGACCTGGAACGGCCAGCGCTCGTGGACGCGCTCCAGGGGCCGGCGGATGGCCCACAGCATCGCGTCGGCGTTGAGCGCCCCGAGGCGCGCCGAGGGCAGGGTGAGCTTGCGGGGGTAGAGCACCGGCACCCCGTCCACGCGGTCGAAGCCGCGCACCTGGCGGTAGGCGGCCCAGCGCGGGAGCCCCGGCGGGGCCCAGCCCTTGGGCGAGACCACCCGCACGTCGTGCCCGCGCTCGATCAGCGCGCGCACCTGCTCGTGCACGAAGATGCCGGCGGTCGGGTTGACCGGGCTCGGGTACATGTGGCTCAGCATGAGGATCCTCATGCTGAGGCCCCTGCCGGGCCGGCCGCGTGCGACGACCGGGGACTCGACCCGGCCCCCGATGAGCGGGGAGGGTCTCCCGACGGACTCGACCCGGCCCCTGATGAGCGGAGAGGGTCTCCCGACGGACTCGACCCGGCCCCTGATGAGCGGAGAGGGTCTCCCGACGGACTCGACCCCCTCCTTGCCAGAACGATCGTCCCCAGGCACACCCCGAAGGTGACCCACATCGGCGCGAAGGCGACCATCGTGGACGGCCCCAGGCTCGCGGCCAGGAAGCCGATGAGGGCGAGGCCGCCGGCCAGGCCCAGGTAGCGCAGCAGCGGGTCCTCGGCGTGGCGGGCGATCCGGACCTGCCCGCGCAGCATCACCAGGTAGAGGGCCACGAACAGGCCGAAGCCGACGATCCCGAGGTTCACCAGCACCTCCAGCCACCAGTTGTGGAGGTTGGACGCCCCCAGGAACCCGGCCTCGGCGCGGATGCGGCTCTCGGCGTTGCCGGCGCCCACGCCCAGCCCGGCCGACCCCTCGAACAGCGACAGGCCCTCGCCGACCAGCGAGGATCGCACCGCGCCCGAGCCGGTCTGGCCCTCCACCTGGCTCTGGAGCGTCGAGAACGAGAGCTTGGCCACCGCCTCCCGCGGGAGCGGGATGGGCCCGGCGCCCTGGAGCGACGGGATGATGAGCGCGGCGGCCACCGCGACCACCGCGAGCGCCCCCACCAGCATCCGCCGGCCGCCCCGGTCGAGGGCGAGCAGGGCGACCAGGGCCACCAGGATGAGGCCGACCGCGAGCAGGTTGGCCTTGCTGCCGGTGAACAGGATCATGGTGATCGCCACCAGCGCCCCGGCCAGGCCGGCGATGCGCACCCGGGCGTCGCGGAACACCACCGGCAGCGCGACCAGGAACGGCAGGGCGAGCGAGAGGGCGGTCGCGAAGTTGTTCTGGTTGCCGAAGAACGAGGTGGCCGCGAACGCGCCGACCCGGTTGGCCAGCGAGGAGGTGGGCAGGCGCACGCCGGTGAGGATCTCGGCGATCCCGACCAGGATCGCGAGGGCCAGCGTGACGCCCAGGGCCCCGAGCACCCAGCGCGCCCCGCGGCGGGTGCGCATGACCAGGGCCACGCCGATCATCAGCGCGAGCATGAGGCTGAGCAGCGCCGTCCAGCGCACCGCGGCCAGGGGGCTCCGGGCCCAGCCGATCGACACCGCCGACCACCCGGCCCACGCCCCGGCGAGCACCAGGGGGGTGCCGAGCCCGGCCGGCACCCGCACCGACCCGCCGGTGAGCAGGTAGGCCGAGAGGCCGAGCGCGATCAGCAGGGCCAGGACCCGGAAGGCGAACGCCGCCCGGGCGCCGGGCAGCGCCAGGTTGGGGCCCATGATCGCCGCGGCGGCGGCCAGCACCACCAGCACCCGCCCGAGCGCGGGCATGGGCACGTCGCGCAGCAGCACGAGCAGCGCCGCGCCCAGGGCCAGGGCCAGCCCGAGCAGGGGCAGCCACGCGGCCAGGCCCGCCGCGGCCAGGGCGCCGAGCCCGGCGAGGGCCGCGAGCCGCGTCGGGGGCCTCAGGGCCGCGGAGACCGCGGGGCTGGGCGCGCTCACCGACATCGGCCGCCCACGCTAGCAGGGGCCGCCGCGCGGACCCGGCGCGCCGAGGTCCTCACTCGGCCGGCCGGACCAGGCGCACCAGGCGATGGTCCGGCGTGAACAGGCGCCGGGTGAGCCCCGCCGCGACCACCGCGGTGGTCACCGCGGTCGAGGCGAGCACCAGGTACATGATGACCGCCTGCACCTTCACCGCCGCCACCGGGTCGACCCCGGCCAGGATCAGGCCGGTCATCGCGCCGGGCAGGAACACGATCCCGACCGCCTTGGTCGTCTCGATCTGGGGGATCAGCGCCGTGCGCAGCGCTCCGCGGAGCTGGGGCCGGGCCGCCCGGGTGGCGGGCATCCCCAGGGCCAGGCGGGCCTCGACCTCGTCGCGGCCGTCGCGCATCCCCTCGACGATCCGCCGGCCCGCGAGGACCGTCGCGTTCATCGCGTTGCCGATCATCAGGCCGCCGACCGGGACGAGCGTGCGGCCCTCCAGGGGCAGGATGCCCAGGCCGAAGACCACGCCGAGGGTGACCGCGCCGGCGGCCGCGAAGGCCAGCGCCGCGAGCGGGAAGACCCCCGGGACCTCCGGGGCCCGCCGCCGGGCCACGTCGGCCGCGAACGCCACCATCGCGACCAGCCAGAGCACGCTGTAGGCGATCGGCTGCCCCGGCTCGATCACCAGGCCGAGCGCGAGCCCCACCGCCATGAGCTGCACCAGCGCCCGGGCCGCGGCCCAGGCCATCGTCCGCTCCAGGCCCAGGCCGCGCCAGGCGGAGATCGCCACCGCCACGGCGACCAGCGCGAGCGAGGCCGCGAGGCCGGCCCACCCGACCTCACCCACCGCGTCCCTCCAGGAACGCCCGCGCCGCGGCCTCGTCGGCCCGGCGCCCGCCGATCAGCACCAGCACGCGGTCCGCGATGCGCCGGACCTGGGCCAGGTCGTGGGTCACCCACACCACCGGGATGCCGGACGCGGCCAGGTCGCGGGCCAGGCGCTCCAGGCCGGCGGTCGCGGCCGGGTCCAGCGAGGCCGTGGGCTCGTCCATCAGCAGGGCCTCCGGCCCGGCCATGAGCGCGCGGGCGAGGCACATGCGCTGGGCCTCGCCGCCGGAGAGGGTCGACGCGTCGCGGTCGAGGAACGCCGGCGGGAGCCCGGCGCGGGCGAGGACGCCCCGGCACGCCCGGTCGTCCGCCGCCGGGTCGGCCACCCGCAGGTTGTCGCGCACCGTCCCGCCGAACGGGGTGGGCCGCTGGAAGACCATGCCCACCCGGCGGCGCAGGGCGAGGGGGTCGAGCCCCGCCACGTCGTCCCCGCGGAAGCGCACCACCCCGGCGTCCGGCGCCTCCAGCCGGTTGCACAGGCGCAGCAGCGTGGTCTTCCCGGCTCCGGATGGGCCGGCCACCACGGTGACCCCCGCGGCGGGGACCTCGGCGCTCAGGCCGTCGAGGACGCGTTCCCCGGCCGGGCCGGTGACCCGGACGCCCTCCAGGGAGAAGAGCGCGTCACCCGCGGCGGGCGGCATCGCGGAGCACCGCCTCGACCCGCGCGGCCTGGCGGTCGACCGAGTGCAGCGCGGCGGCGGCCACGCAGGCCGCGGCCGCGGGCGGGTCGTCGAGCACGCGCAGGATCCCGGCCGCGACCGAGGCCGGGTCGAGCGGGTCGACGAGCGCCCCGGCCGCCGGGTCGGGCACCACCTCGGCGGCCCCGCCCACCCGGGTCGCGACCACCGGGCGCCCGCTCGCCATCGCCTCCAGGGCGACCACGCCCAGCGGCTCCACCCGGCTGGGGAGCGCGAGCAGGTCGCAGGCGTCCATCCACCCGGCCACCTCCTCGTGCGGCAGCGCGCCGGCCCGCACCACCGCGTGGGCGATCCCCAGGCGGCGGGCCCCGGCGTCCACCGCCCCGGCGAGCGGCCCCGACCCGACGAAGGCGAGGCGCGCCCCCGGATGGCGGGCGAGCACCGCGGGCATGGCCTGGAGCAGGGTGAGCGGGTTCTTGCGCTCGGTGAGCCCGCCCACGGCGAGCACCAGCGGGCCATCGGGCGCCAGGCCCAGGCGGGCACGGGCGGCGGCGCGGTCGCCCGGGCGGAACATGGCGGTGTCGACCCCCATGTCCGCCACGGTCACCGGCGGCAGGAGGAGCCCCGACCCCGCGAGCTCACCGGCCAGCCAGCGGCTCACCGCGATCACCGCCGAGGCGCCCTCGACCCCGGCCGCGGACACCCGGCGGATCGCGCCGCGGCGCAGGTTGGCCACGTCCTGCCCGTGGGCGGTCACCACCCAGGGCCGGCGGGCCATGCGCCCGCACATGGCCGCGATCCCGCCGGTCGGGAAGAGGTAGTGGGCGTAGACCACGTCGCACCCCCGGGCCCGCCGCGCGGCCCGGGCGGCCAGGCCCGCGTACTTGGCCGGCGTGCGGACGGCCCCGCGGGCGCGGGTGTCGATGACGACGCGCTCCACCTCGACCCCCCGGCGCTCCAGGGCCGCGCACATCCGGGCCACGAAGGCCCCGTAGTCGGGGTCGGCCGGCCCGGGGTACATGTTGCTGAGGCACAGGACCCGCAGGGGGCCCGGATCCTCCCGCTCGGGCGGGCCGCTCATCGCGCCGGGGCCGGCTCGGCGCCCGCTCCGGCGCGGCGGGACGAGGGCGCGAGCGCCGGCTGCGCGGCGGCCAGGGCCACCACCCCGCCGGCCAGCACCCAGGTGTAGGGATCCTCGAAGAGGGCCGAGTAGAACAGGCTGTGCAGGACGATCCCGGCGAGCATGGCGAGCATCGTGGTGGCCCACCAGCCGTCGGGGTCGGGGGCCCGGGAGGCCCGCCAGGCCACCGCGAGCGCGGCCACCGAGAGCCACAGGAAGAGCGCGAAGCCGACCGCGCCGACCTCCGAGAGGATCGTGACCGGGGCGTTGTGGGAGATCACCACCCGGGTGCGGCGCTGGTCCCGGGCCGAGAGGTTGGCGCGGAAGTCCTCGGCGAAGCTCCCCAGGCCGCCGCCGGCGACCGGGTCGTCGCGCCACAGGTCCAGGCCCCCCTCGATGAGCTCGACGCGCCCCCCGGCCAGCTTGTCGATGCGCTCGGCGGAGGTGACGGCGTCGCGGACCCGCGGGCTCACCACCACCGCGGCGGCCAGGCCGACCACCGCGACCGCCCCCGCGGTGGCCAGGGTCCGCCGCCAGCCGAAGGCCCGGAGGGCCATGATGAGGATCCCGAGCATCAGCATGAGCGAGCTCGATCGCGAGAAGGTCACCACCAGGCCGGCGCCGTAGACGACCAGGAGCCCCGCCGCGATCCACAGGGTGCGCCCGCGCCGGGCGAACCAGGCCACGGCGACGGTCGCGAGCATGGCCAGCACCAGGTAGCGGCCCAGGATGTTCGGGTCGAAGAAGATCGAGTTGACCCGGTACAGGCGGCTGTAGACGTTCGCCTGCTGCAGGCGCTCGTTCCAGAAGACCCCCTCGGTGGCCCACTGGGCCACCGCGATCACCGCGACCGGCACGGCCATCGCCATCGTCGTCAGCGCCAGCGTCTTGAGCGCCGGCGCGTGCGGCCACCAGGCCACCACCAGCAGGTACAGCAGCACGAAGGGGATCCAGAAGAAGACCGCCTTGACCGTGCCCTCGGTCGGGTCGGAGGTCCACAGGAGCGACAGCAGGGTGATCCCCCCGAACGCCGCGACCGGCAGGTCGAGCGGCGTCTCCGGCCAGCGGCCGGCCTGCACCCCGCCCCGCAGGGCGCTCCATCCGAAGGCCACGAGCCCGAGGGCGATCGTCGCGTACAGCGGGACCAGCAGGTTGCCGTCGGACCCCCCGAGCGAGATCGGGAACCGCACCGGGAGGGCCAGGGCGAGCAGCAGGAACCACACCCAGGGCCGGCCGAGGATCAGCCGCACCAGCAGGACGGCCGCGAGCACCGCGATCGCCCCCCCGAGCAGCGCCGCCCCGGCGCCGGCCGGCGTGCGCAGGCGGTCCACGACCCCGTCGGGCACGAGGGTGGCGACCATGGCGACCCAGGCCCCGACGAACACCACGAGCCCGGCCCCGCGGCGCAGGCCCGGCCGCGGACCCCAGGCGGGGGCGAGCATGGCCACGAGGCCCACCGCCCCGGCCACCGCGGCCACGTCGCGGGTGAGGTCCGCCGCGCTCACGGACCCACCGGGATCAGGGCGGCCGCCCCCGGGCGGGAGGCGACCAGCCAGAGCGGGGCGCCGGCCCGCGCGGGCGGCACGGCGACCGTGACGGTGCCCGCCGGGCCCCGCGCCGGCCGGCCGACCCGGGGCCCCAGGGGGGAGCCGGGATCCTCGCCCGGGGTGCCGGCCCGCTCGTGCAGGGTCAGGGTCACCGGCGCCGACGCCGCCACCGGCGCGCCGGAGGGCTCGGTCAGCCGCACGCCGACCCGGCCCCCGGGCCGGGGCGTCGCGGTGCCCGCGAGGTGCCCCACCCAGCAGGTGCGCTGCTCGGCCGCGCGGTTGCCCGGGCCGTCGCCCAGCGTGGCGCGGACCCAGTGGGTCCCGGGCGGCACGGGCACCCCCCGCCCGTCGCGCCCGTCCCAGGTCCAGCGCAGCGTGTCGCCCTCGCCCAGCGGCCGGGGGCCCAGGCGCACGGGGGCGGGGAGCGGCGCCCCCGACGCGGTCAGCGGCTCCAGGCGGACCTGCCCGGCGCCGCCGGCGGTGACCTCCACCCGGCATCCGTCACCCCCGGGCGCCCCCGACACGCCCAGCGCGGCGATCGGCGGCGGGGTGGCGTCGATGACGATGCGGCGGCTCTTGTTGAACCGCCGCGCCCCCGACCGGGCGTTCAGGTCGATCGTGTAGGTGCCGTCCGGCAGGCGGGCCCCGGTGTCGTCCCGGCCGCCCCAGGTGACCGTCGTCCAGCCCGGCCGGAGCGGCTCGTCGACCAGGAGCGCCCGGACCGGGACCCCCTCGCCGTCGCGCACGATGATCGAGACCCGCGAGGGCACCCGCACCCGCACCGACGCCCGGGCCAGGTCGCGCCGGCCGTCGTCGCCGGGCGAGAAGACCCGCGTGGCCTGGTAGCGGGTGATGATCGGCGGCGGGGTCGGGAAGGCGAACGGCATCAGGAAGACCGCCGCGCCGAGCGCGAACAGGGCCAGCATGCCGCCGGCCACGAGCCACGTACGCGTGCGGACGCTCACCCCGTCCCCGGCACCGCCGCCGTTACGGCAGCGGCCGGAACCCCAGGCAGATGTAGAAGCCGAACCGGCCGGCGGGGGTGCGCGACAGGGCGACCTCGGCCGTCCGCACCGGCTCGTAGCGGTAGAGCCGGCCGATCTGCGATCCCACCCTCCCGCCGGGCCGGAAGAAGATGCCGCGGCGGCTGACCGGGACCAGGCCGGCCGACGCCGCGTGGCTCTCCAGGTCGACCCAGGTCTGCCAGTTGTCGACCGGCGCCAGGTTCAGCCGGATCTGCTTGACGTACCGCGCGCTCCAGCGCCGGGCGCCGGGCAGGCTGCGCCGGTTGGGGGTCGAGATGACCAGCAGGCCGCCCGGCGCGAGCCGGTCGCGCAGCGCGGCCAGGCACTCCCGCGGGCGCTCCAGGTGCTCCAGCACGTCGGTGAGCGTGATGAGGTCGTACTCCCCCTCGGGCGGCTCATAGGCGCTTCCCACCTCGGCCCGCAGGCGGTCCGCCGCCCCGAGCTCCTCCAGCCGCCGCTGGGCGATCTGCACCGACTCCGGCGAGAGGTCGATCCCGACGCCGGAGTAGCCGCGGGAGGCCAGTCGCTCGAGCAGGAACCCGCCGCCGCAGCCCACGTCCAGGACCCGCCGCCGCCCGGGGTCCGTCGCGCCCGGGGCGAAGCCGTCGATCGTCTCCAGCACCAGGGTCATGCGCGACTGCAGGTGCCAGTTGCGGTCCTCGACCTCCCGCAGCCGCGGGGCGATGCGGTCGTAGTAGGCCCGGACCGACGACAGCCGGTCCCCGCCCCCGGTGCCGGTGCTCACGAGCGCCAGGCGGCCGGGAGCGTGCCCTGGCGCGCCAGCCGGGAGAAGCGGTCGTAGGCGGGCTTGCGCGAGAGGTCCGCGTGCAGCAGGCCGCCCGTCCAGAACGGGTTGTCCTGCAGGTTGAACCACACCGCCACCTCCACCCGCGGGTACCGGCTCGCGGCCCGGTAGGTCTCGTCGACCCACGCGGCCTGCTGGGCCTCGCTCACGAAGTAGCGGTGGTAGCGGTTGTAGGAGGTGTGATAGCCCGTCTCCGTCACGTAGATCGGCGCGCCGCGGCGCAGCTTATCCACCAGCCGGGTGAGTTGCGGCATGGTGGCCCAGGACGGGACGAAGTAGGCCCTGAGCGGCGACCCGATCGGGTACAGGTGCTGGCTCCAGGCGTCGAGCGGGGCCCGCTCGCGCACCAGCACCTCGGCGAAGTCCAGCGTGCCGACGCTCGAGTCGCTGCTGGTGCACACCGAGTCGCCGACCGGCCCGGCCACCCCGCCGACCACGATGGCCGTGGGGCTCGCGCGCTTGATCTCCCGGTAGCCGGCGGTGAGCAGCGCGGCGTAGGCCCGGGCCGAGTCGAGCACGTAGCGGCCGCCCTGGCGCCGGCACTGCGGGTACCAGAACTGGGCGATGTTCGGCTCGTTCCAGACCTCGATGCGGCGCACGAGCGGGAGCGTCCCGCCGGCCGGGTCCGGGAACGTGCCCGAGTAGCGGCGGGCCACCGCGCCGATGAAGGCGGCGCCGTCGGCCGTCCGCGGGGCCGAGGCCTCCTCCCGGGGCAGTCGCGCGGCCCATGCCGGGGCCTTGTAGTAGGAGATGATGGGGGTGATGCCCCGGCGGACCAGCCCCTTGACGATCGCGTCGTAGCGGCCCCAGCGGTAGGCCGGGTCGGCCGGGTCGCGGGCGTCGGCGGGCCGGGTGGGGGCGACGTCGCGCCACAGGATGTCCAGGCGGCTCACCCGCGTCCCGGTCGCCGCGAGCAGGTCCAGGCGCTGCTCGAGCACCGGGCCGTCGAGGTTCGGGAGCTGGTCGTCCTGCAGGGCCATGATCGGGGCCGCGCCCGCGGCGCCGGCGGCCAGGCCCAGGGCGCCGAGGGCGAGCGCGAGGATGCGGCGCAGCCGCCTCACGGGATCCGCACCAGTCGCACGACGGTCACCTTCCGGGTCGGGGGGAGCACCCGGCCGCGCGCGTCGCGCCGGCGGGTGTTCTTGACCGTGCCACGCTCGAACACCGCCAGGCGCCGGCCGTCGGTGGCCAGGGCCGCGACGACGCCCCGGGCCGTGCGGACCGGGCGCAGCGCGGCGCCGCGCCCGGCGAGCACGCGCCGGCCGTCGGCCACCGCGACCGCCCCGCCGCCCACGGCCAGGGGCGGCACGGCCGGGCCGCGCCAGAGCACCCGGCGCACGCCGCGCGGCAGGTCGTGCCGGGCCACCTCGACCCGGCCGCGCACGCGGGTGGCGGCGACCACCACCCCGGGCGCCGCCCAGAGGCCGAGCACCGGCCCGGGCTGGGCCAGGCTGCGCACCCCGCGCACCCCCGTGTCGGTGGGTGTGCCCACCCGGACCACCCGCCCGCGCCCGTAGGCCGGGGTGTCGGCCCAGGCGACCAGGCCGCGCGCCATGGCGGCCTGCCGGGGGCCGGGGCGGCCGGGGAAGCCGGCCTCGGTGCGCCGCGGGGCGCTCTCGGAGGCGTCGGCGGAGATGAGCACGCCGCCGGTCGCCCGGCGGGCGAGCATCCGCACCCGGGTGCCGTCCAGCGCGGCGGCGACCACCTCGGGGGCGCCGCGCCGGCCGTCGCTCTCCACCACGACCTGGGTGTCCTCGCGGTCGCAGCACCAGATGACCGGCGCCGGGAAGCCGCGGCCGCTGGCGACCACCACGAAGCCCCCATCGGTCCCGGTCGCCCGGATCTGGCCGCCGTCCATGGGGCCCGCGCTGGTGCGCACCGTGACCGACGTCTCGGGGGTGCCCCGGAAGCCGCGGGCGGTCAGGGCCACCCGGCCGGCGTCGGTGCGCCAGTAGGTGAAGCGCTCGGTCCGGGCGGCGCCCGAGTCGGTGAAGACCAGGTGCCCGCCGCCGATGTCGGCGCGGATGAGGTCCCACCCGTCCAGGGTGAGGCTCGTGGCGGCCGACCCGGCCGCGGGGAGCCCGGCGATCAGGGCCCCGGCGGCGACGGCGACGGCCCCGGCCCGCCCCCGGCTCAGCGCCCTGCCCCCGGCTCGCGGCGGCCACGGTCGCGCAGGGTGAGGATGACGTCGCCCAGGAGGCCCTCGCTCTCGGTCGCCCGCGACGGGTCCGCCAGCGGGGTCATGTTGGTCAGTTGCACGTGACGGGCGCCGGCGCCGGCGAGCGCCGCGACCTGGTCGGCGACGTCGTCGGGCGTGCCGTGCAGCACGGTGCCCAGGAGCACCTCCCGGGGCACCGCCCGGGCCAGGGCCAGGGCCTCGTCGCGGCCCACGCGCGTCGGCATGAACGTGGACAGGCCGAACGCCCCGGCGCCCAGCGGGTGCTCGGCGCCCGCCGCATGGTAGGCCTCGGCGGGCCGGGTGAGCGCGATGAACCGCAGCAGCAGCGACCCCTCGATGGCCGTGGCCGCCTCCTCGGCCGTCTGGCCGAGCACGACCCGGCAGTAGGCGCCGGGGGTCACGGCGTCCGCGCCCCGCCCGGCCGCGGCCTGGGCCGCGCGCACCTGCCCGAGCATGGCCGCATAGCCCGCCGGGTCGGTGGCCAGCGGGAGCCATCCGTCGGCCAGGCGACCCGCCACCTCCAGGCCCCGGGGGCGATGGGCGGCCACCCACACCGGCGGCGGCGCCGCCCCGGCGGGGCGGAGGCCCATGCAGGCGCCCTCCAGGCGGAAGACCTCGCCGGCGTAGTCCACCGGCCCGGCCTCGGTCATCAGCAGGCGCAGGACCTCGAGCCCCTCGGTCAGCCGCCGCAGCGGCCGGTCGTTGGCCAGCCCGAACGGCTCCAGGTTGAGCGCCTCGCCGGCGCCGACCCCGAGCACGAACCGCCCGTGGCTCAGGTGGTCCAGGGTGAGCGCGGTCTGCGCGAGGGCCGCGGGATGGCGGCGGACCATGTCGGTGACCCCGATCCCCAGGCGGACCGTCTCGGTGGCCGCAGCGGCCTGTGCCACCACCGGCACCGGGTCGAACCACACGTGGGGGCTCGGCTGGCCGGCGGCCTGGGCGACCAGGTCCGGGGTCCAGATGCCCAGCGGGAACCAGTGCAGGAAGTGGTCCGCCCACCACACCGCGTCGAAGCCCTGGCGCTCGCGGCGCAGGGCCGCGGCCACGGCCACGTCGGCCGGCGGGCGCACGGCGCCCATCGCGGAGAGCTCGAGGTCGGCCAGGTGGGGGTGCACGGCCGCTGAGGCTAGCCAGCCGTGCGCCGGGGCTCCAATCGGCACGGTCAGCGGGCACCGAGGCGCCGGTCCTATCAGGACGATGGCAGGGCCGACGCAGGCCCCGGGCAATCGCCACGACCGGGCGTCCACGGGGTCAAGCGCCGGCACCGGGCGCCCGACGCGGCGGGGGCCCCCGACGTCACCCCCAGGAGCGACCGTGACCCCGCCGCCCGCCGAGGCCCCCGTCCACGCGCCGAGCTTCGCCGAGGCCGACCGCCGCCGCCTGCTCGGCATGGACGACCGCGAGCTGGCCTTCCTGCGCGAGGCGGCCCCGCTGATGCGCGAGGTGGCCGAGCAGGTGACCGAGGCCTTCTACGCCCGGATCGGGTCGCTGCCCGAGCTCTTCGCGGTCATCACGCGGAACTCGAGCGTGGAGCGGCTCAAGGGGACGCTCCAGCAGTACCTCATGGAGGCGGTCGAGGGGCCCATCGACGCCGCCTACATCGAGCGCCGCCGGCGGATCGCCGAGGTCCACGAGCGCATCGGCCTGCCGATCGACGCCTACCAGGCGCAGCTGCAGACCATCCGCGAGACCTGGGCGCAGGCCGTGTTCGCCACGGCCAAGGCGGCCCGCCGGAGCGTGCCGGACTGCCTGCGGCTCGTCGCCGCGCTGGACCGGGTGCTCACCTACGACGAGGGCATCGTGTCGCGCTACTACACCGACGCCCTCAACGCGGCGCTGGAGGGCGTGCGCGAGCAGGAGCAGGCCCAGCGGGAGGTCCGCGAGCGGGTCGAGGACCTGGCCGGGGTGCTCGCCGCGACCGCCGAGGAGGCGGCGGCGAGCGTCCAGCAGGTCGGGGCGAGCGCCCAGCAGGTCGCCGGCGAGGTGGGCCCGGCCTCCGAGCGCTCGGAGCGGGCCACCGAGCTCGCCCGGGAGGGCTTCGGGGCCATCGCCGAGGCCGAGGCCGCGGTGGGCGAGGTGCGCCAGACCACCACGCGGCTCGAGGCGGCCGCCGGGGCGCTCGACGAGAGCTCGGCGCGCATCGAGGAGGTCTCCGGGGTCCTGCGGCGGACGGCCGAGCAGATCAACCTGCTCGCCCTGAACGCGGCCATCGAGGCCGCCCGGGCGGGCGACGCGGGCCGGGGCTTCGCGGTGGTGGCCGACGAGGTCCGCAAGCTCGCCGAGGAGACCCGCTCCGGGCTCGGGCAGGCCGACGAGGCGGTGGCCGAGATCCACCGCTCCATCGCCGAGGTCCGCGACGCGGGGGCGACCGCCGCCGACCAGGTCACGGGGCTGGTCGGCAGCACCGCCGACCTCGAGAAGCGCTTCGCGGGGATCCTCGCCGCCGCCGAGGAGACCATGGCCCCGCTCCAGACGATCGCCGCCGCCTCCCAGGAGGTCGCCGCCGCCTCGGGCGAGACCGGGAGCGCGACGGGCCACGTGGCCCAGCTCGCGGAGGAGCTGCGCCGGGTGGCGGAGGCCGGCGCGGCCTGACCGGGACGGTGGGCGCCCCGCGGGGAGCCGCCGCCGCGCGGGTCCTCGGCGGGGCACGGGGAGGATCGCGTTCCCGTGGCCCCACCGGACTTCCAGAGCCTCATGCGGCCGATCCTCGTCGAGCTCTCGGACGGGCGAGAGCGACCGATCGGCGAGGTCCGCGAGCGCGTGGCGATCCGCCTCGGGGTGACCGAGCAGGAGCAGGAGGAGCTCCTGCCCAGCGGAACCGCCAAGCGCTCCGCCGACCGGGTGGGGTGGGCGACCACCTCTCTCTCCCGGCCTGATCGAGCGGCCCCGCCGGAGCGTCCTCGCACCGTGCTTCGCCCGGGGACCCGGTCGCCGCCGCCGTGCCCCTCACGAAGCCCGGCCTCCGGGTCAGGCGCCCGGGGCGTCCCGCTTGGTCTTCTCCAGCAGGCGCACGCGCTCGATCTCCACGGTCTTGTCGACGCCCTTGACCATGTCATAGACCGCCAGGGCGGCCACGCTCGCGGCGGTGAGCGCCTCCATCTCCACCCCGGTGCGGGCGCTGGTCGCGACCGTGGCGGTGATGGTCACCCGGCCCACGTCGGGGTTGGTCTCGACCTCCACGCCCACCTGGTCGAGCGGGAGGGGGTGGCAGAGCGGGATGAGGTCGGGGGTGCGCTTGGCCCCCATGATGCCGGCGATCCGCGCGACCGCCCCCACGTCGCCCTTGGGCACGGTGCCGTCGGTGATCGAGCGCGCGGCGTGGCGCGACATGATCACCGTCGCCTGGGCCACGGCGCGGCGGGCCTGCACCCGCTTGTGGCCCACGCCGACCATGCGGGCGTTGCCCCGGTCGTCGAGGTGGGTCAGCTCGCCCTGGTCGGTGCTGCGGTCGCGGGTGTCCACCGGTCCAGCCTACTTCCCCCCGCGGAGCGCCGGGCGTAGCGTCCCGCCATGACCCCACGCCGCGCCATCCCCCTCCTCGCCGCGCTCGCCGCGGCCGCCCTGCCCGCCGGCGCCCAGGCCGCCGTCAAGGAGCTCGCCACCCCGAGCCGGAACATCGGCTGCATCGGGGCGACCCTCGACGGGCGCACCACGCTGCGCTGCGACATCCGCGAGACCCGCGCCGTCGCGCCGCCGCGGCCCCGCAACTGCCCCCTGGAGTGGGGCGACGCGGTCGAGATGACCGCGACCGGGCGCCCCTTCTGGGTCTGCCACGGCGACACCGCCCTCCCGGGTCCCGGTCGCCGGGTGACCCCCTACGGCAGCACGTGGCGCTTCGGGCCGTTCACCTGCACCGTGCGGGTGGCCGGGCTGACCTGCCGCAACCGCGCCGGCCGCGGCTGGTTCATGTCCCGGGAGCGGATCCGGCTCTTCTCGTAGCCCGGCGGCGGCCCTTCGGGGCCTTCGCCGGCGCGGCGGCCCGGGCCTCGCGCACCTCGGCGATGTCGCGCATCTGGTGGTCGAGCCACTTGGCCACGTCGTTCTCGCGGATGATCTCGCGGATGTGGCGTGCCCGGTCGCGGCGCTCGTCGCGGGGCATGTTCAGCGCCTCGTACAGCGCCCGGGCCTGGATCTCGATGTCGAAGGGGTTCACGCCGAGGGCGAAGTGCCCGATCTCCTCGTACGCCCCGATGTTCTTGGACAGGATCAGCACGCCGTCGCGCTCGTTGACCAGGGCGGCCTCCTTGGCCACCAGGTTCATGCCGTCGAAGATGGAGTTCACCATCATCACGTCGTAGTGCTTGTAGGCCGCGACGGCCTTGGCCAGGTTGCTCTCGAACCTGAGGTCGATCGGCATCCAGTCGGTGTTGCCGTGCTTGGTGTTGATGTGGCTGACCAGGTCGCGGATCTTCGCCACGTACTCGACGTACTCGTCCACGTCCTGCCGCGAGGGCTGGAGCATCGCGAAGAACGTGATCTGCTCCAGGAACTCCGGGTGGCGGTCGAGGAACGTGTCGAACGCCTTGAAGCCGCGCAGGATGTTCTTGGACAGGTCGGTGCGGTCGACCCGCACGATCAGGTGGCGCCGGCGCCGGCGCAGGATGGGCCCCTCCTCCTCGGCCACCTCCCGGCTGCGGGCGAGCTCCTCGAAGCGCTCGGCGTTGACCGAGATGGGGTAGTGGCGCACCAGCACGTCGCGGCCGCGCCAGTTGACCGTCATCGCCTCGTAGTCGACCCGCAGGTCCAGCAGGTCCTCGCAGGTCATCAGGAAGTTGCGCGCGTAGCGGCGGGTGTGGAAGGCGACGATGTCGCACGCCAGGAGGCCGCTCGCCACCGCCTCGCGGATGTGCTGGGGCAGCACCCGCCAGGTGTCGGGCTGGGCCCAGGGGATGTGCACGAAGAAGTGCAGGAAGACGCCCGGATGGCGCTCCCGCACCACGGCCGGCGCGGTGTAGAGGTGGTAGTCGTGCATCATCACCACCGCGCCCGGGTGGTCCTCCAGGGCGGCCGAGATCTCGTCGGCGAAGCGCCGGTTGGCCACCAGGTAGCCGTGCTCCCACGCGTCGAGCTCCTCGCGGCGGATGTCCGGCGCGTTGGAGAGGTCCCACAGGTAGTGCTGGATGAACCACAGCATCGGGTTCGCGATGACGTTGTAGTACTTGTGATAGGTGTCGGGGTCGATGCGCACGAACCGGCCACGGGTGTCCATGCCGACCCCGGGCAGCGCGAACTCCCCGCCCCCCGCCTCCTCGGCCACCCGGGCGTCCTCGTCGCCGATCGCCGCGGCGATCCACAGCGCCGGCGAGTGGGCGACCAGCCCCCAGAGCGCGGTGACCAGCCCGCCCCCCGAGCGGTCCATCGTGCGTGCGCCGTCCGCGCCGCGCCCGAAGCCCACCGGCCCCCGGTTGGAGACCAGGATGAGGGGGACCTCGGCCGGCCGGCCGTCCTCAGCCATGGGTGGGGCCGCGCCCGGTCAGCCGGCAGAACATCGCGAGCCAGTCGCGCAGCAGACGGGGCGAGAGGAAGTCGTGGCGCACGTGCTGCTTGCCCCGGCGGGCCATCGCCCGCGCCGCCTCGGGGTCCTCGAGGATGCGGATGCACCGGTCGGCGCACTCCTCGGCCGAGTCGACCAGCCAGCCGGTCTCGCCGTCGGCGATCTGCAGGGGGATGCCCCCGACGTTGCCCGCCACGGTGGGCCGGCCCTTCCAGATGGCCTCGGTCACCGTGAGGCCGAAGCCCTCCCGGGTGGACTTCTGGATGACCACGTCGGCGTGGCTCTGGAAGGCGTTGACCTCCACCGAGCCCACGTTGTTCAGGTTGGACAGGATGAAGATGTCGCCGTCGTCGCCGGCGTAGTCCAGGGTGCGCTGGAAGTAGTCGAAGCCCTCGGGGTCGTCGCTGGCCATCGACCCGACCAGGGCAAGCTGCACGTCGGGGAAGCGCTCCTTGACCGTGCGGTAGGCGTCGATGACCCCGAGCGGGTCCTTCCAGGGGTCGAAGCGCGACACCTGCAGGAGCAGCCGGCGCTCCACGTCGAGCCCGAACTGGTTGACGATGTAGGCCGCGTCCTCGGGCGAGAGGGCCATGTTCTTGGGCGCGAGCGGGTCGATGGCCGGCGGGACCACCACCGCCTCGGGCACCCGGTCGTCGTCGGGGATGTAGCTCGCCATGTGGAAGACCGACAGGTCGTAGCCCTCGATGTAGGGCAGCAGGAAGCCGACCACGTCGGGGTTGGGGGTCGACAGGTCGATGTGGCAGCGCCAGATCCACTTCGCCCCGTCCTGGCCCTCGGCGTAGCGCCGGATGCCCGCCGGCTGCGCGTCGTGGACGACGATGACGTCGTACTGGTCGGCCAGCCCGCCCGCGTTCAGGACGTTGTAGCGGTCGAAGACCGCCTTCTCCTCGTCGGTGAGCGAGCGGGGGTCGCCCTGCAGGCCGTTGTGCATGGCCTTGGTGACGTTGAAGAACTCGTTGCGCCCGAACATGACCTTCCAGTCGGTCCGCAGGCCGACGTCGTTCATGAGCGGGGCGATCGTGTAGAGGATCTCGGCCACACCGCCCCCGAAGGAGGTGGCGTTGATGTGGCAGACGCGCAGCCCCTCCAGGTGACCGGCCAGATCGCGGATCTCGGCCATCAGGTCGCGGGAGACGATGCTGTAGTAGTCCGCCAGGGACTTCCGCCCCACGTTGACGTTGCGGAGCACTGGCCTCCCGCCTGGACGCCGGAACCGAAGCGGGGGTCACTCTACTCGTCACGGCCGCTGTCGCCGTACCGTTCCGGGGACATGGGGCGGCGCGACATCCCGGGGCCCGCGTGCTGAACGGGCGGCTCTACCGGCTGGCCTGGCTGGTGGCCGGCGTCGCGCTGGTCGTGGCCCTGCTCACATTGCAGTCGCCGCAGGGCGCCCCGGAGCCCGGCCTGCCCCCGGCGTTCGACGCCGCCGGGGCGGTCGCGCTGGCCGACGCCATGACCCGCGACTTCCCCACCCGGCCGCCCGGCTCCCCGGCCGACCGCGCCTCGGCCGACTGGATCGCCGGCGAGCTCGGGAAGGTCCCGGGGCTCGGCCCCCGCCGGGTGCGCCGGCAGGCGTTCGCGGTCCGGACCCCCTCGGGGCGCATCACCACCCAGAACGTCTACGTCGCGCTCCCCTCGCGCACGGCCACGGCGGTGCGGCGGGGCATCCTGGTGGTCGCCCCCCGCGACACCCCGCCCGGGGTGGCCGGCGGCGAGACCGGGAGCGCGGTGCTGGTCCAGCTGGCCGCCACCTTCGCCACCGCCGCCCACGACCGGCCCCTGTTCTTCGTGTCCACCGGGGCGGGGACGCTCGGCAACGCCGGGGTGCGCTGGTTCCTGTCGCGCTTCCGCGCGGTGCCGCTCGCCGCCGTGGTCGTGCTGGACGCGCCCGGGGAGGCGCAGGGCCCGGTGGTGCATCTGTGGGACGCCGGCCGCACCGACGCGCAGGCCCTCGGCCTGAACCAGATCGCCGCCCAGGCCGTGCGTCGGGTGGGCGGCCGCGTGGCCGACGACGAGGGCGCCTGGGACCAGGTCGCCCGCCTCGCGGTGCCCCAGACCGTGGGCGACCAGGGCCCGGCCATCGCCGACGGCCTGCCGGCGGTGACCCTGAGCGGACGTCCCGAGTCGCCGCTGCCCCCCAACGAGAGCCCACCCGACGACGAGCGGCTGCGGGTGGTCGGCGCCGCGGCCGAGAGCCTGATCGGGTCGCTCGACGCGGTGGACCAGGTGCCGCCGCCCTCCGGGGCGGTCGCGATCGGCGGCCGGGAGCTGCGGCCCGCGATGGCCCGGGTGGCGCTCCTGCTGCTCGCCCTGCCGCTGCTGGTGGCCGCGGTGGACACCCTGGCGCGGCTGCGCCGCGCGCGGGTGCGGGTGGGCCCGGGCGTCGCCGCGCTCGCGCGCACCGCGGCGCCGCCCCTCGTCGCGCTGGCGGTCCTCTACCTGCTGAGCGTGGCCGGGGTGCTCCCCGGCCCGTCCGGAGGCGCCCCGCCGGCCGGCGCCGAGGTCCCGTTCGACGCGCCCGCGGGCCTCGCGGTGGTGCTCGCCCTGCTCGCCGCGGCGGCCACCTGGTGGGTGCTCCGGCTGACGGCCGGCCGGGGGGCGCGCCGGCGACGCGGCGACGCGGTGGAGGTCCCGGTCCGGGCGGGGGTCGCGGTGGTCGCCCTGGCCGCGCTGCTGCTGGTCGCGTGGGTCACCCGGCCGTTCTTCCTGGTGCTCGCGCTCCCGGCCGCGCACGCCGGCCTGGCCGCCTCGGTGGCCCGGCGGCGCTGGCAGGTCGCCGTGCTCGCGGTGATCGCCGTCGTGCCGCTCGCCGCCGTCTGCGTGAGCATCGCCGGGGTGGTGGACCTGAACCCCGCGGCCACCGCCTGGTACCTGGTCGAGACCGCGGCCAGCGGGGCCCGCGGCTGGGGCGGCCCGGTGCTCGGCGTGCTGGTGGGCGCGTGCGTGTGGTCGCTCGGGGGGCTGGTGGCCTTCCGGGCGCGCAAGGGGCTGGTCACCGCGGGCGGCGATGCGGGCGAGGGGCGCCGCCGCCGCGGCCGCCCCGGCCCGGCCGCCCCGACCCTCGACGACCGGCCGCGCCGGCGGGCCGACGAGTGGCCGGACCCCCGCCGCTACGGCCTGGGCGACGCGCCGACCCTCGACGACCGCCCCCGCCCGCGCCGGGAGCGCCCGCCCCCGCCCACCATGAGCTGAGGCCGGGGTGGTCGGCACCACCCGTTCGGGTGGTTGGCTCGCCCCGGACGCCGTGGATATGGTCGCCGTGTGCCCCGGCCCCGTCATCTCCTCGCGGCGGTCCCCCTGCTCCTCGGCGCGTGGACGGCGCCCGCCCTGGGGGCCACGTTCACCGTCAACACCACCCTCGACGGCGACGGCGCGTGCGAGGCGTTCCAGCTCGTCCCGAGACGGGACTGCACGCTGCGCGAGGCGGTCGCGGCCGCCCGGCTGAGCCCCGGACCGGACACCGTCACCGTCCCCGGCTTCGCGGCCACGCTCGGGCCGGGCTTCGGCCCCCTCGCCGTGGAGGACACCGAGGGCCTCACCATCATCGGCCATCCGGCCGGGGGCACGGTCATCGACGCCCGCTCGGGGGACGGGCGCGCCGTGGAGGTCGATGTCGGCACCACCGGCACGCTCGCGATCCGTGACCTGACGATCTCCGGCGGCCGGGCGACCGGCACCGGGCCCACGGGCGACGGCGGGGGCGTGTGGGTGCAGACCGGCACGCTCACGCTCGAGCGGGTGACGCTGCGCGACAACCAGGCGGGCCGCTTCGGCGGGGCGCTCTTCCTCGGCACGGGCACCGCCGCGGACCTGAAGAACGTGACCGTGGCGTTCAACGTGGCCGCCCAGGGCGGGGGCGGCGTGCAGGTGGGCGCCTCCGCGAGCGTGAGCCTCACCCACACGACCGTCGCCTGGAACACCGCGGCCGCCGGGGGGGCGGGCGTGGGCGGCGCCTCCGGCGCGGTGGCGCGGTTCTCGGTGGTGGGCCGGAACGGCGCGGGCACGGGCCCGGACTGCGACGCGCCGCTGACCTCGGCGGCGGGGCAGGGCGGCAACGTGCTCGCCCCGGCCTGCGCCGATCCGACGCCGCAGCCGGGCGACGTGACCACCACCGAGCCCGGGGTCGCCGCGATCCTGGCCGCCGACGTCGGCCCGGTCCCGACCCTGGCGCTCACCCCCACCAGCCCGGCCGTCGACCGCGCGACGGCCTCGGTGGTGGCCGACGACGCCCGGTCCTCCACGCGGGTGCGCGACGGCGACGGCGACGGTGTCGCCGCGGCCGACGCCGGGGCCCACGAGCTCGGGCGCCTGGTGGTGACCACCACGCAGGACCTGGCCGACACCGCGCCCGCCGACGGGGCGTGCGGCACCGGCCTGGTGTGCTCGCTGCGCCAGGCGGTCCAGCAGGCCAACGCCTCGGCGGGCCCGGACACCATCGTGCTCGGCCCCGGGCCGTACCGGCTCACCCGGCTCGGCGCCGAGGACGCCGCGGCGGCCGGCGACCTGGACGTCACCGCATCGCCGGCCGGGCTCCTCGCGGCGACGCCGAACCCGCTCACGGTGCAGGGCGAGGACGCCGCGCTCTCGGTCGTCGACGCCTCCGGCGCGATCGACCGGGCGTTCGAGTCCGTTGCGCCCGGCGCGGGCGCCGCCGCGCCGGCGCTCACGCTCCGGCGCCTCGCGGTGACCGGCGGCACCGGCTCCGGGGGCGCCGTGCTGGCCCGCGGGCCGCTGCTGGTGGAGGGCTCCTGGCTGCACGACAACGCCGGCCCCCAGGCCGGCGGCGCGATCCTGAGCCTGCGGGGCGGCCTCCGGCTCCTCGACTCGACGCTCTCGGGCAACCGCGCCCCGGTCGGCTCGGCGGTGTACGCCGACCCCGGGTCGCGCCTGGTCGCCCGCAACCTGACGGTGCACGACAACACCGACGCCGCCTGGGCGCTCAGCCTCGGCAGCCTGGCAGCGGGCGACCTGCACGAGCTCACCAACGTCACGATCACCGGCGGCGGCGGCGGAGTCGACGGCCCGGCGCGGCTGCGCGGCTCCATCGTGGCCCAGACCGGCGGCCCCGCGCTCGGTCCCGAGGTGCTGACCGTGGGGCCGAACCTGATCGGCGGCGACCCGGTGCTGGGACCGCTCGCCGCGGACGTCGGCCCGCTCCCCACCCGCGCGCCGCTCGCGGGGAGCCCGGCCCTCGACGCGCTGCCGCCCGGGCCGTGCCTGGACGAGGCGGGCGCGGCGCTCACCACCGACGCCCGCGGTGTCCCGCGCGACCCGCGGTGCGACCTGGGCGCCCACGAGGCCCTGCCGGACGTCGCGGTGGCCGTCGCCGACGACCCCGACCCGGTCGTCGCCGGCCAGGCGCTGCGCTACCGCGTGACCGCCACCAACGTCGGCCCGGTGCCCGCCCGCAACGTGAGCATGACCCCCTCACTGCCCGCCGGCATGACGCTCCTGGGCGTCACCGCGTCGGCCGGCACGTGCGTGCCGGACGGGGCGTGCGCCCTCGGCGACCTCGCGCCGGGCGCGTCGGTGACGGCCGACATCCTGGTGCGGGTGGACGCCCCCGGCAGCGTGACCATCGGCGTGCTGGCCTTCGCGGCCGACGAGTACGCGCTCGCCGACAACACCGTCCGGCAGACGACGACGGTCCTCGCCCCGCCGTCGCCGCCCGCGCCCGCGCCCGCGCCGCCCGGGGCTCCCGCGCCACCCGAGACCCCCGCGCCGCCTCCGCCCGCGCCGCCGACGCCCGCGCCGACGACGGCCGTGGCCCCGCCCGCCCCCGCCCGCCTCCGCCCCTCCGTCACCCTGGCCTGCCCCCGCGCCGCCCGGCGCGGCTGCCGCGGCGCGATCCGGGTGCTGGCGATCCCGGCGCGCCGGGGCGCCCGGCCCGCGGTGCTGGCGCGCGCCGCGTATCGCCTGCGGGCCGGGACGCGCGTGCGCGTGCCGCTGCGGCTGGCCCCGGCCGGCCGCCGGGCCCTCGTGCGCCGGCCGACCGTACGCGGCCGGGTCGTCGTGGTGCCGGCGCGGGGCGGCGTCGCGCCGCGAGCCCCGCGCGTGGTGGTCATGCGCCGGGCGCCGGCGCCGCGCCTGGCGCCCTGAGCAGTCCCCTAGCATGGGTCGTCGTGGCCCGGCTCGGCTCCGTCTCCATCGTGGTGCCCGTCTACGACGAGCGGGACTCGCTGCGCCCGCTCGCCGATGAGCTGCTGCCGGTCGTGCGCGCGCTCGGGCGCGAGGTCGAGGTGATCATGGTCGACGACGGCTCCCGCGACGGCTCGGCCGAGGTGCTGGCCGACCTCGCCCACGCCGAGCCCGAGGTCACCGTGGTGCGCCTGCGGCGCAACTTCGGCAAGGGCGCGGCGCTCATGGCCGGCTTCCGGCGGGCGCGCGGCGACGCGGTCCTCACCCTGGACGCCGACCTGCAGGACGACCCGGCGGAGATCCCCCGCCTGCTGGAGGCCCTGGAGGCCGGCGCGGACCTGGTCTCCGGCTGGAAGGCCGACCGGCAGGACCCGTGGAGCAAGCGGGCGGCGTCCAGGGTCTTCAACGGGGTCACCACCCGGATGACCGGGCTGCCGCTGCACGACCTCAACTGCGGCTTCAAGGCCTACCGCGCCGAGGTGGTCCGGAGCCTCGCCATCTCGGGCGAGCTCTACCGCTACATCCCGGTCATGGCCGCGTATGAGGGCTTCGCGGTCACCGAGATCCCGGTGCGCCACCGCCCGCGCACCCACGGCCGGTCGAAGTTCGGCCTCGAGCGCTACGTGCGCGGGTTCCTCGACCTGTTGACCATCCTGTTCATCGGCCGCTTCCGGCACCGGCCCATGCACCTGTTCGGGGGCCTCGGGCTCCTGTTCACGCTGGCCGGGATCCTGATCAGCGCCTACCTCACCGTGCTGTGGTTCGCCGGCGAGGGGATCGGCGACCGTCCGCTGCTCCTGCTGGGGGTGCTGCTCATCGTGGTCGGCATCCAGCTGTTCACGATCGGGCTGGTCAGCGAGATGATCCAGCGCAACCGCCTGCGCACCGAGCGCGACGAGGCGGCCGGCCGGGTGGAGCGGGTCATCGAGTGATCCGCGGCCCGGCGGGACTCCGCCTGGCCTGGGTCGGCACGTATGAGCGCGGGTACCCGCGGGCCCGGGTGCTCATCGGCGGCCTGAGGGCGCTCGGGTGCGAGGTGCTCGAGTGCCACCGGCCGGTCTTCGAGCTGGTCACCCACAAGGCGGGCTCGGCGCTCGGCCCGCGCGGCCTGGTGCGGCTGGGCGCGCGCTACGCCGGCGCCTGGGCGCACCTGGCCGGGGCCCAGCGCCACCTCGGCCGGCTCGATGCGGTGGTGGCCGGCTACCTGGCCCAGCCCGACGCCGTCCCGGCCTGGGCGGTGGCCCGCGCCCACCGCTGCCCCCTCGTGGTCGACATGATGATCTCGCTGGCCGACACCCTCGCCGGCGACCGCGGGCGCGCCGGGCGGGCGGCCGAGGCCGTGCTCGCCGGCGCCGACCGCCTCACGCTCGCGCTGGCCGACCTGGTGCTCGCCGACACCGAGGCCGGCGCCCGCTTCCTCACGCGCCGGTTCGGCGTCCGCCCGGACCGGGTGGCGGTGGTGCCCGTGGGCGCCGAGCCCGGGGTCTTCCCGCCCGCCCCGCCCCCCGAGGGCCCCCCTGAGTGCCTCTGGTACGGCAAGCTCGCCCCGATGCACGGCCTGGAGGTCATCCTGGCCGCCGCCCGGATGCCGGGCGTCCCGCCGGTCCGGCTGGTGGGCGACGGCCAGCTCGGGGCCTGGCTGCGCCGGGAGCTCGACCGGGACCGCCCGCCGGGGCTCAGCCACGTGCCCTGGGTGCCGTATGAGCGCCTCGGCGCCGAGGTCGCCCGGGCGGCGGTGTGCCTGGGGGTCTTCGGCACCTCGGCCAAGGCGTCGCGGGTGGTGCCGAACAAGGTCTTCCAGGCGATGGCGGTCGGGCGGCCGGTGGTGACGGCGGCCGGGCCGGGCATCGGCGAGGCGCTCACCGACGGCGTCGAGGGGCTCCTGGTGCCGCCCGGCGACCCGGCCGCCCTCGCCGCCGCGCTCATCACCCTGGCCGGCGACCCGGCGCGCCGGGCGGCGATGGGGGCGGCGGCGAGGGCCCGCTACCTGGCCCAGGGGACCCCCGAGGCGGTCGCCTCGGCGATGCTCGCGGCGCTCCGCGCCCGGCTGGGGATTACGCTCCCAGCGTGAGCCGGGCCGCCCTCGTCGACCTCGAGGCCCACGAGTGGGGGAGCGCCCCCGACTTCTACGGGCCGCGACACGACTACCGCGAGGCGCTGATGCTCCGGCGCCTTCTGCCGACCATGCCCGGACCGCGGGTGCTGAACGCGGGGTGTGGCGCCGGCAGCCTCACCCTGCGCCTGGCCGACCTGGGCCTGCACGTGACCTCGGTGGACGCGAGCGACCAGTTCGTGGAGCGCCTCGTGGCCATCGTGGCGGAGCGGTACCCGGGGCGCGGGCTCCCGGTGGACCGCGGCGACCTGCACGCGCTCCCCTACCCCGACGGCGCCTTCGACGCGGTCGTGTGCGGGGAGGTCCTCGAGCACCTCGACGACGACCGCCGGGCCATCGGCGAGATCGCCCGGGTCCTCGCCCCCGGCGGCGTGCTGGTCGCCAGCGTGCCGGCCAACCCGTGGCGCTACGACTGGTTCGACCTGTGGGCGGGCCACCGCCGGCGCTACACCACGGCCGGGCTCGGCGTGCGCCTGGCGGGGGCGGGCTTCGCCGAGGTGCAGGTCACCCCGTGGGGCTTCCCGTTCACCGGGCTCTTCCACCGCCACGTGTTCATGCGGATGCTGCGCCGGCGCCTGGAGTCCGGGTCCGCCGGGCCGGGCCGTCCCCCGGCCTGGGCGCGGGCCGCGTTCCCGGTGGTGCGGGCCGCGCTCGAGGTCGACACCCTCTTCCAGGGCCGCATGCCGGGCTGGTTCGGGCACATCGCGTGGGCCAGGACCCCGCCACCCCGGGCGCGGTGAGCACGCTGCCCGGCGAGGCGGCCCGGCCGCCGCGTCGCTGGGATCGCCGGCGGGTGCTCGGCCTGGCCGCCGGGCTCCTCGTGCTCGCCGCCCTCGGCTGGACCCTGGTCCGGGGGTGGAGCACGGTGTCCACCTACGACTGGGAGCTCTCCCCGGGCTGGCTCGTGGCCGGGGTGGTGATCCTGCTCGGCTTCTACGTGGTCACCGCGCTGGCGTACGAGGAGATCCTCTCCAACCTCCACCAGCCCCTCCCCCCGGAGCGGGTGACCGTGTCGGTGTGGGCCAAGTCGCTGCTCGGCCGCTACGTGCCGGGCAACGTGATGCTGGTGGTCGGCCGCGTGGTCATGGCCGAGGCCACCGGCGTCCCCAAGCGGGTCACCCTCGCGGCCACCGCCTACGAGCAGGTGCTCGCCATCGGGGCGGCGGCCAGCGGCGCGCTGCTCATCGTGCTCGAGCACGGCTCGGCCCCGGTCGGGGCGGCGGTCTGGCTGCTCGCGCTGATCCCGGTGAGCCTGGTGGTGCTGCACCCCCGGGTGTTCCGGCCGGCCTCCACGTGGATCCTCGCCCGGGTTGGGCGCGCCCCCCTCGTGACCTTCCTCTCGGGCCGGCAGGTCGTGCTCCTGCTCGGCTGGTACGTCGTGACCACCGTGATGCTCGGCGCCGGGGTCTGGACGCTCGTGCGCGCCGCCGCGGGCCCGGAGGCCGGCGGCCCCATCGAGGTCGGGGCCGGCTTCCTGCTCGCGTTCGTGGTCGCGATGATCGCCTTCATCTTCCCCTCCGGCCTGGGGGTCCGCGACGGCGCGTTCGCGCTGGTGCTGGCGCAGAACATCCCCGGCAGCGTGGCCGTGGCGGTCGCGGTCGGGGTCCGCTTCGCCCTCGTGCTGATCGAGCTGGTGTTCGTGGCCGGGGCGGTGCTCTGGGGCCGGCGCAGGTGAGCGTCCGGGCCACGCGGGCGGCGCGGCCGCTGGGGCTCCCGGTGGTCCGCGATCTGCCCCAGGTGCTCGTGCTGGTGATGATCGCCGGGCACGCGGCCCTCTTCTCATGGCTCTCGGTGGCCCGCCACCACGCGTTCTGGACCGGCCGATTCGACCTCGGCAACATGACCCAGGCCGCCTGGACCACCTCGCGGGGCGACCTCCTGGTCAACACCGACGTGGCCGGACGGCAGGTCAGCCGCCTGGCCAGCCACGTCGACCCGATCCTCGGCCTGTTCGCCCCGGTCTTCTGGTTCACCGACTCGCCGGTGCCCCTCCTGGTCATCCAGGCGCTCGCGGTGTCGCTGGGCGCCCTCCCCGCGTTCTGGCTCGCCCGGCGCTGGCTCGAGGACGACCGCCTGGCGGTGGCCGCCGCCGCGGTCTGGCTGCTCTACCCGCCCCTGCAGTGGACGGTGGTCACCGAGTTCCACCCGGTGGCGTTCGCCGCCCCGCTCATCATGTTCGCGATCTGGGCGGCGGAGACCCGCCGGGACGTGACCCTCGCGGTGGTCGTGGTGCTCGCCCTCATGACCAAGGAGCAGGTGGGGCTCTCGATCGCGGTGCTCGGCCTGTGGGTGCTCTGGCGCCAGCGCCGGCGCCTGGTGGCCGGGCTGCTGGTGCTCGGCGGGGCCGGGTGGTCGCTCATCGCGGTGCTGGTGGTCATCCCCCACTTCAACGACGGGCGCGCCTCGGCGTTCGTGGACCGCTACGGCGAGCTCGGATCGGGGCCGGGGGACATCCTGCGCTCGATCGTGAGCGACCCGCTCGCCGTGGCCGGGACCCTCACCGGGCACCACCGGCTCACCTACCTGGCCGCGCTGCTCGTCCCGCTGCTCCTGCTCCCCCTGGCGGCCCCGCTCCTGGCCGCCGCGGCCCTCCCGGACCTGGTCCTGAACATGCTGGCCGACTGGTGGCCCCAGTACTCGATCGAGTTCCACTACGCGGCGGTCATCAGCCCCTACCTGATCGCCGCGGCCATCCTGGGCCTGGCCAACCTGCGGGCGTGGCGCCGGCCGCCCTGGCTCGGGCGCCTGACCGCGCGCGCCGGGCCGCTCGCCGCCCTGATGGTGGCCGCGCCGCTCGTCGCCGGCGTCCTCGGGGGCCCGCTGCCGTGGTTCGGGCCGGCGTCGGTGTTCGCCTCGGAGCATCGCCTGGACCAGTACGTGGCGGTGCCCCACGCGCGGGCGCTCGAGCGGGCGGTGGCGCTGGTGCCGCGGGACGCGGTGGTGTCGGCCGGCAACCACCCGGGGGCCCACCTCTCGGCCCGCCGGCGCATCCTCACCTTCCCGGTGATCGACGACGCCGACTGGGTGGTTCTCGACCGCAACCGCCCGACCATCGCCGACCGGGTGCGCCCCGGCGAGTTCGCCGCGCGCCTCGCGATCCTCCTCGCCCGGCCGGACTTCGCCCTGGTCTTCGACGAGGACGGGGTCATGGTCTTCCGGCGCCGTGAGGTCGCGACCGGGTGAGCGGCGAGCCGCCCCCGCGCCTGCCGGCGTGGCTCGGCGCCCTCACCGCGCTCCTGGGGCTCGCGATGGGGGTGCTCCCGGCCCTCCCCTGGTTCGAGGCCGCCCTGCCCACCGGACCGGACCGGATCAGCGGCCTCTCGGCGAGCGGCGAGCTCTGGCTCATGCCGGCGCTCGGGCTGCTGGTGCTCGCGATGGGGCTCCTGATCCTGCTCGGCCGGCCGCCGGTCGGGTCCGCGGGCGCCCGGCGCGCCGGGCTCCTGGTGCTCCTGGCCGGCGCCCTGGGGGTGCTGTGGGCCGGGCGGGACGTGCTGGAGCCCCCGGTGCGCGTCGTGGCCGACCGCCCCGGCGCCGGGACCGCGGAGCTCCCCGACGGCGCCGTGGCCATCGACGTGCTCCTGTCGGGGTGGGCCACGCTCGCCGTGAGCGCGCTCGCGGCGGCCTGCGGCCTGCTCGCCATGCGGAGCCGGGGGTGATGCGGGCGGCCTGGCGGACGCCGCTCCTCGCGTGGGCCGCCTCCCGGGCGCTGGTGCTCGCCGCCGGCCTGGTCCTCTCGCTCGCCCTCGGGATCCCCGAGCGGGGGGTCGACCCGGCGGTGCCCCGGGCCCTGGCGCTGCTCGGCGGCTGGGACACCACCTGGTACCTGGACCTCGCCCGCAACGGCTACGCCTATGACCTGGGCCAGGTCGGCGAGGTGTTCACCAACCTCGCGTTCTTCCCGGTCCTTCCGGGGCTCATGGCCGCCGCCCTCGCCGTGGGCGTCAACCCGTTCTGGGCGGCGCTCGTCGTGGCCAACGTGGCCTTCCTCGGCGCGCTCGTCGCGTTCCGGGCGCTCTCGGCCGATCGGCTGGACGAGCGCACCGCCGACCTGGCCACCTGGGCCCTCGCGCTCTTCCCGCCCGCGGTCGCCGCCTCCCAGGCCTACACCGAGGGCATCGCGCTGCTCCTGGCCGTCGCCGCCGGGCTGGCCGCCTGGCGGGGGCGGTGGCTGCTCGCCGGCCTCGCGGTCGCCGGCGCCGCGCTCACCCGGCCCACCGGCATCCTGGTGGCCGTGCTGGTCGCCATGCTGGCCTGGCAGGCCGGCCGGCCCGGGCGGCCGCGCCGGCTGGCGCTCGCCGTCGGGCCGGGCGTGGCCGCCTTCGCCGCCTTCCTGGCCTGGATGCAGGTCGCCCGGGGCTCGTGGGGGCTGCCCTTCCAGGCCCAGCGGGCGTGGGACCGGGGCGAGGTCATCCTCGGCCTGGTCACCGTGCTCCCCGGCGAGATCGCGGCCGCGGTCGGGCGGGTGGTGTCGCTCGACGTGGGCGTCTCGTGGGTCGCGGTGGTCCGGGACCTGCTCGCCGGGGCGCTCTACGTCGTGCTCCTGGTCGCCCTGGCCCGCCGCGAGGGCTGGCGGTCGCCCTGGGTCGTCTACAGCCTGCTGGTGGTCGCCCTGCCGGTCCATTCGTCGCCCTGCTCGCCTGGCGCAGTCCCTGACCGCGCCCCCGGCCGGGTGGCGTCACCCGCGCCGCGCGCCGCGCCGGTGGCCCTCCCCGGGGCCGGCCGCGTACTCGGCCACGACCGGGTCGTGGTCGCTCAGCCGCACCCGGAGGGCCGGCCCTCCGGGTCGCCGGACCAGGAGCTCGCGCACCGAGGCGGGGAGGGCCCGCGGGGCGCGCACCACGCCGAGCCCGCGGGCGAGGATCTGGTCGATCCGGTCGGGGCCCCCGGCGATGCCCAGGCGGCCGGCCAGCCCGCGCACGGCGGGGTCGGCGGGCGGGGCGTTCAGGTCGCCGGCGAGCACCAGCGGGCCCCGGGGCGCCCACGCGGCCAGGGCGCCGGCCAGCCGGCCGAGCTCGGCCGCGCGCTCCTCGGGCACCCGGGCGTTGTGGGCGTGGACCGCGCACACCGCGACCCGGTCGCCCCCGGGTCCGCGTACGACGCACCCCAGCGCCCGGCGCGACTCGAGCACCCAGCGGCGGAGCGCGTCGGGGGCCAGGCGGGCGCGGATCGCCACCGCCACCACCGTGCCCAGCGGGTTGAGCTGCCAGGACCGCGCGCTCCCCGGCTCGATGCGCCACCCGGGGCCGACCAGCAGCGCGTTCGCGTTGCCCTGGTGGGTGCGCCAGAGGTCCGGGTTCGCCCGCCCGAGGCGCCAGCGGAGCCGGTCGCCGCCCAGGCGCGGGCCCGTCCGCACCCACACCGCGCTCATCCCCGCGTCCCGGGCCACCCGGGGCACGGCGCCGGCGGGGACCTCCTGCAGGGCCACCACGTCGGCGCCGAGCCGCCGGATGACCGCCGCCACCGCGTCCGGGTGGCTGCGGTTCAGGTGCAGGTGCGTCGGCCCGGCCACCGGGTGCCGCCGCCAGGTGGACCCGGGCGTCGGGCCGAGGCCCGGGAACCCGTCACGCAGGTGGAAGACGTTCCAGGTGGCGACCACCAGTGCCGCGGGGGCCGGGGCGGGTTCGCCGCCCGCCCCGGGCCGCGTCGTCACGCGGGCGCGCCCTCGAACGCACCGAGCCGCACCAGCATGCCCAGGGCGTCCCAGTAGTGGTCCAGCCCGGTCAGCCGGCCGTCGCGCACGCTCGCCACCATGCAGGCCGGCGAGTGCGTCGTGCGCCCGCTGGGCGGCAGCGTGCCGCCGTCCGGCAGCGGCCCGAGCGGCCCCTCGTGGTGGCCGTCCCACACCAGCTCCTGGCAGGCCAGGTCACCCGCGGTGAACGCACGGCCGAGCGTCGCGGCCAGGTCCGGGAACGGCACCTTGCGGGCGAACACCACCTCGCACATCCGGTCCGCGCCGTACGTCTCGATGCCCATGGCCGGCTCCCGGTAGACCACCGCGTCGTCGAGCAGCGCCCGGAAGCCCTCGCGGTCATCGGCCGAGTACCGCCGCAGGACCTCGGCCAGCACCTCCATCGGGGTCATGGTCCCCCCTTTCGCATGTTGCCCCATCCCGACCGGAGCACCACCAGGGCCCGGCATCGCCCCGCAGGGGGCGGCAATCATCAGTTTCCGGCGGTCTGCGCCATCGGGAGCCGCGCCGGCGGGGCGGGCGGGCTGGGCGGCCCGGCAACCGGGACGAGGGCCCGCCGGCACCCGCCCTCGTCGCCGAGCACCGCGCCGACCATGGTCGCCAGGCGCACGTCGAAGCGGATCGTCACCACCCCGGGCGCGCTGACGCGCACCTTGGTCCCCGACGGCCGGCGCGGCGCCACGCAGGCCTGGCCCCGGGTGACCTTCCAGTAGGGGGTGTAGCGCAGGCGCAGCCGGTAGGTGCCCGCGCGCGTGGCCCGCAGCGTGACCGAGTCGGCCGACAGGCGCAGGACGCGGATGCCGTCCGCCGGGGTGGCGATGGGGGTGGGGTCGGGAAGCTCATACACCGTCCACCCGCCCAGGCGCGCCACCACGTCGAGCCCGGAGCCCGCCCTGAGCCGGGCGGCCTCGGTGCGGGCGCTGTAGTCCAGCGGGTCGTCGGGCAGCAGCACGTAGCGCACGGCCACGCGGCGCAGCCACGCCTGGTAGCGGGCCGGGGTGAGCGGCCCGTAGAGCGCGGCGTTGTCCGGCCAGTCGTCCTGGCGGAACCAGCCCCGCGCCAGCGCGTATCCGCGGCGCGCCAGGTAGTAGGCCTCCCAGTTGTCCGCCGTCGCGACCACCTGGACCCGGAAGTTGGGGTCGTGGTTGCGGGCGAGGAACGCCTCGACCGGGTACCAGTACGCCTCGTCGGCGGCACGGGTCTCCGAGGCGGTCCGCCACCCGGCGACCGCGGGCAGGGCCTGCCAGGCCAGGGCGCCGGCGATGATCGCCGCCGCGAGGCCGCGGGGCCGGAAGCGGCGGGCGGCCAGGGGGAGCAGCAGGAGCGGGGTGCCCATCAGGAGCAGCAGGCGCTCGACGTTGCCGCCCACCGGCGAGGAGAGCGCGAACGCCGCGGCGGCCATGCAGCCGTAGGCCGCGAACGCCACCCGCAGCGGCCGCTGGCCCGGCATCCCCCGGGTCAGCACGGCCCCGGCGACGCAGAAGCCGGCGATGGCGACGGCGTCCTTGGGGTCGAACGGGTACTGGGCGCCGGACGCCCGGAAGGCCCGCAGGAGCAGGACCTGGACGGCCAGCACCCCCACGAGGCCCGCGGCCATCAGCACCAGGCCGCGGTCGCGCCACCAGCCCCGGGTGGTGGCGGCCATGCCGGCCAGGACCGCGAGCAGGAACGCGAGCGCCAGCGGGTGGGCCAGGGCGGCCAGGAGCGCGAGGCCCACGGTGAGGCCGAGCCGGCGCCGCTGCAGCGCGGCGACGGATCCGAGCGCCAGGGCCAGGCCGAGCAGGAACGGGTAGGTCCCGGCCGCGGCGCCCAGGGTCACCAGGACCGCGAAGGCGGCCACCGGCACCTGGGCGTGGGCCGGCCACTGGCGGCGCACCACCAGCGCGAAGGCCAGCGCCGCCCCGGCGGCCGAGACGGCGACCACGGTGGCCGTCCCGAGGGCGGCGGCCAGCGGGTAGAACAGCAGCGAGTAGTTGACCTGGCTGTAGCGACCCGAGTACCAGAGGTTGTCCCACAGCCGCCAGCCGTGCTGCTCCCAGACCTGGGTCTGGTACAGGTGCGCGGCGGCGTCCCCGGCGGGCGGACCCCACAGGTACCAGGCCAGGGCCAGGAGCCCGGCGGCGAGCGCCGCCCCGCCCGGACGTCCCAGCGCACGCCACCCGGGCGCGAGCCGGTGCACGAACCTCGCTGTCACCACCGTCTCCCCGTGCCGCGCGCACCCCGTGCGCGCGGTCGCATGGTAGCCGGGCCGGGCCGGCCGCTCAGCGCCGGGTCACTCGACGCCGGGCGGCGGCGGCGGCGCCGGGGGCTCCGGCGGCGGCACCGGGGCAGGGGGCTCGGGTGCCGGCACCGGCGCCGGGGGCGGCGGAGGAGGTGGCGGCGGCGGTGGGGGAGGCGGCGGCGGCGGGGGCGGCGGCACCGGCGCCGGCGGCGGGGGGGCCGGGGCCGGAGGCGGCGGCGTGGGCCGGGTGGTGCGCGGCGCGGCCGGTGGGGGCGGCGGCGGGGTGGCCCGGCGGGTGGTCGCGGGCGGCACCGTGCGTCCCCGGGTCGTCGTGCCCTCGGTCGTCGTGGTGCCCCCGGTGGTGGTCGAGTCGGTCGACTCGGTCCGCTCCTCGCGGTCGCGGGCGGCGCGCGCGGAGCGGGTGAAGTCGCTCGAGAAGGCCGACCAGGACACCGGGTCCTGGGGCGCCTCGAAGTCGACGTAGCCGTCGCGCTCGGCGACGGTGCGCATGAAGTCGCCCCAGATCTCCGCGGGGAAGGTGCCGCCGGCCACGGTGATCCCGTGGACGCTGTACATGGAGCGGCGCGTCTCGGTGTTCGGGTAGCCGACCCAGACCGCGGTCACGTAGTGCGGCGTGTAGCCGACGAACCAGGCGTCGGTGTAGTCGTCGGTGGTGCCGGTCTTGCCGGCCACCGGGACGCCGATGTCGGCCGCGGTGCCGGTGCCCGAGAGCACGTTCTGGCGCAGGATGCGCGTGACCTCATAGGCCACGCCGTCGCTGAAGACCCGGGTGCGCCGGGGCGTCGCGAGGTTCTCGTCGGCCCCGCGGCCGACGATCTCGGCCACCGCGATGGGCTTGACCCGCAGGCCGCCGTTGGCCAGCGGCGCGTAGGCCAGCGCCATGTCGAGCGGGGTCACCTCGCCCGAGCCCAGCCCGATCGACGGCACCACCGGCAGCTTGCGCCGCACGCCCATCCGCCTGGCCATCTCGACCACGTTCTCGGGGCCGAGGTCGAGGGTCATCTGGGTGTAGACCGAGTTGTCGGACGAGAGCGTCGCCGACGCGATCGGGATGGCCCCGCGGTAGCTGTTGGAGTAGGTCGCGACCTGGACCGGCCCCCACCGGGGGTCGTCGATGTCGATGGGCTTGCTCTCGTAGAGCGTCGTGTAGGGGTTGATCCCCTCCTCGATCGCGCGCGTGAGCACGAAGGTCTTGAACGTCGAGCCGGGCTGGCGGAGCGCCTGGGCGGCGAAGTTGAACTGGTTGCCGCGCCCGTAGGTGCGGCTGGTGGCCATCGCGCGGATGAACCCGGTGCGGGCGTCGATCATCACCACGGCCGCGTCGGGGTCGTCCTCGAGGTACAGGTTGTCGGCGATGGCCTTCTCGGCCGCCCGCTGCAGCTCGGGGTCGATGGTCGTGTAGACCCGGAAGCCGCCCCGCTCGACGCGGTTCTCGCCGTAGCGCTCGATGAGCTGCTGACGGACGAAGTCGAAGAAGTAGCCCTCGCGCTTGCGGGTGTAGGCGGTGCCGCGCTTCAGCCCGAGGCCCGACTGCTTGGCCCGGTTCGCCCGGCGCTGGGTGATGTAGCCCTGGTCGGCCATCTCCTGCAGCACGCTGTTGCGGCGGGCCCGGGCGTCCTCGGGGTTGATGAAGGGGTTGTAGGTGGTGGGCGCCTGCGGGAGGCCGGCCAGGAGCGCGGCCTGCGGCAGCGTGATGCGCCACACCGGGCGGTTGAAGTAGGTGAGCGAGGCGGCCTGCACGCCGATGGCGTTGTTGCCGTAGAAGACCCCGTTCAGGTACTTGGTGAGGATCTGCCGCTTGGTGAAGCGCTGCTCGACCTGGTGGGCGAGGTAGGCCTCCTCGAGCTTCTGGGAGACCGTGCGGGCCGCCTGCGGGTCGTACAGGTTCTTGATGAGCTGCATCGTGATCGTGCTGCCGCCCTGGCGGGGGCCGTTGGAGACCACGTCGCGCAGCGCCACCCCGAACAGGCGGTAGTAGTCGATGCCGTCGTGCTCCCAGTAGCGCTTGTCCTCGATGGCGACGGTGGCGTCGCGCAGCGGCTTCGGGATGCGCCCCCAGGGGACCTCGGTCCGGTTGGTGACCCCGGCGATGTAGCCCAGCAGGTCGCCGTTGCGGTCGTAGATGCGGGTGTTCTGGCCCAGGCGGACCTCGCGCAGCTGATCGAGCTGCGGCAGGCGCTCCTCGACCGACTGGAACGCCGACGCGGCCGCGTAGGCGCTGATGCCGCCCACCAGCAGGACCGCGATCCCCGCCGCGCGCCACGCCCGCACCCGGGCCTTGCGCGAGCGCCGCCGCCGGCGATGGCTGAAGCTGCTCATGCGCTCACCGCCCCGCCGGCCGCACCGGCCGGATGTCCCAGACCACGCGGCCGGAGGCGTAGTCCAGCAGCCCGATGACCTGCTCCGGCCCCCCCTGCACGCGGCCACGCACGATCCACGAGAGCTCCGATCGCGGCGTGGCCACCCGGTCGGCCGGCGCCGGGGCGGTGCCGCCGGGGGGCACCGGGACGGTGTAGGGCGCGCGCAGGTAGGCGAGGTCCACCGACCGGGCGACGGCCGGCGGCCCGGCCCAGACCTCCCGGGCCTGCTGCAGCGCGCCGGGCGCCGACCCCAGGCGCGGCCCGCGGGAGAGGGTCACCGCGTCGTACAGGAAGGCCCAGCCGCGGTCGGGCCGGGTGAGGTAGGCCGACGCGGGCTCGTCCTCGGCGTAGACCGTGGCCACCAGGGACGGGGCCCAGGCCACCGCGGCCGCCCCGGCCACGGCCAGCGCGATGCCGGCCGGCCGTCGCGGCAACCGCAGTCGCGCGGGCGGGCCCGGCGTCGTGAGGAGGTCGGCCGCCGCCATGGGCGATCGAGTATAGGCCCGAGTCGGCGCCGGGCCACGCGATCGGGTCACGCCCGGCGGCCTTCAGGTGGACGGGCTCCACGAGCGGGGTGTTCGCCCCGGCGCGCGGGGCCCCTGCCGGAGCGGCCATACTGCCGCCCGTGGACGACCCGGTCACCTGCGCGCCCGAGGTCCGCGACGCGCTCGCGGCCGGCCGGGCGGTGGTGGCCCTGGAGAGCACGATCTTCTCCCGCCTGGGCCTGCCGCACCCCGTCGGGGCCGAGGCGCTCGCCGCCTGCGCGGGGGCCATCCGGGCGGCCGGCGCGGTGCCCGCGGTGGTCGCCGTGCTGGACGGCCGGGTGCGGGTCGGGATCGACCCGGACGACCACCCGCGCATCCTCGCCGCGGGGCGCAAGGTCGCCGAGCGCGACATCGCGGTCGCGGTGGGCGAGGGCTGGGAGACCGGGGCGACGACCGTCTCGGCCACCCTCGCCGCCTGCGCGCGGGCCGGGGTGCGGGTGTTCGCCACCGGCGGCATCGGCGGCGTCCACCGTGGGGCGTCCGAGCACGGCGACGTGTCGGCCGACCTGCCCGCCCTGGCCCGCCACCCGGTCCTGGTGGTCTCGGCCGGCGCCAAGGTGTTCCTGGACCTCCCGCGCACGCTGGAGATGCTCGAGACGCTCGGCGTGCCGGTGCTCGGCCACCGCTGCGATCGGTTCCCGGCCTTCTACCTGCGCTCGAGCGGGCTGCCGGTGCAGCACCGGGTGGACGGGCCCGAGGCGGCCGCGCGCGTCGCCCGCGCCCACTGGGCGATGGGGCGCGGGGGCCTCCTGCTCGCCAACCCCATCCCCGCCGGCGCCGAGCCCTCCGGCCTCGCGGCGGCCCTCGACCACGCGCTGGCCGAGGCCGACCGGGCCGGGGTGCGCGGCCCGGCGGTCACCCCGTTCGTGCTCGACCGCATCGCCGAGGCGAGCGCGGGCGCCTCGCTCGCCGCCAACGTCGCGCTCGCGCGGTCCAACGCCGAGGTGGCCGCCCAGGTGGCCCTGGCCCTCTGACCCGGCGCGCCCGGCTCGCGGCCGCCCTCGGGCCGGAGCGGATGGCCGCCATCCGGTTCGCGGCCCTGGTCCTGGTCGCCACCAGGCTGCTCATGTGGGCGGTGGCGCTCTTCGCCGAGGCGACGACCGAGCCGCGGCGCCACCCGCGGGCCGACGAGTGGGACGACCCGGCGCTCACCCAGTCGCTCCCCGAGCCCTGGTCCACGCTCTTCGGGGTCTGGGCCCGGTGGGACGCGGTCTGGTTCCTGCGGATCGCCGAGCAGGGCTACCACACCGAGGAGGGGGCGCCCGCGTTCTTCCCCCTGTACCCGCTCCTCATCCGGGGGCTCGGGGTCGCGACCGGCGGGCCGCTGGTGGCCGGGGTGCTCATCTCCACCGTGGCGAGCGGCGTCGCGTTCTACCTGCTGCACCGGCTGACCACCCACGAGGCGGGCGCCGACGCCGCCCGGCGCGCCGTGCTCTACGTGGCGGTGGCGCCGATGGCGGTGTTCCTGGCCGCGGTCTACTCGGAGGCGCTCTTCCTCGCGCTCGCCGTCGGCGCGCTCTGGGCCGCGCGGCGCCATGCATGGTGGGCGGCGGGCGCGTACGCGGGGCTGGCCACCGCCACCCGGTCGGCCGGCGTGCTGCTGCTGGTGCCCCTCGCGCTCATGTGGGTCGAGCACCGGGGGGGCTGGCGCCGCGCCCTGGCCCCCGGGGCGGCGTTCCTGGCCCTGGTGCCGTCGGGCCTCCTCGCCTACGCCGCGTACCTGTGGGTGAGCTTCGGCAACCCGCTGGAGTTCGGGGCGGCCCAGGACGTGTGGCTGCGCCGCCTCACCACGCCGGTCCATGGCCTGTACGACGCGCTCGCCGCGGCCGTGGCCGGGGTGCGGCAGCTCGCGGCGGGCGGGAACGAGCCGGTCTACTGGACCCGGAGCGTCTCCGAGCCGGTCCGCATCGCGGCCTTCAACCTGGAGCTCCTGGCCGTGCTCGTGGCCCTCGGGCTCGGGGTGTGGCTGTGCTTCCGGACGCTGCCGCGGGCGTACGGCTGGTACGCCCTCGCCGCTGTGGTCATGCCGCTCCTCACCCCGGGCCGGGCGCTTCCGCTGCTCTCGCTCCCGCGCTTCGGGCTGGTCGTGTTCCCGGTGTTCATGGCCCTCGCGGTCTGGGCCGGGCGCCGCCCGGGGGTCCACACCGCGGTGCTGGTCACGTTCCCCATGCTGCTCGGCCTGTTCCTGGCCCAGTGGTCGACCTGGCAGTGGGTGTCGTGAGCCGCGAGCCGGTGCGCGCGGTGCTCCTGGACGCCTTCGGCACCCTGGTGCTGATGGACCCCCCGGCGCCACGCCTGCGCGCCCTGCTCGCGGCCGCGGGCCACCACCATCCCGAGGACGCGGTCGCCCGGGCCATCGCCGCGGAGATCCGCTTCTACCGCGCCGAGATGCACACCGGGGGCGACCCGCAGGGCCTCGCGCGCCTGCGCCGCCGGGCGGCCGGGGTGATCGCCGGGGCGCTCGGCCCGGACGTCCCGCCGCCGGATCGGCTCACCGCGATGCTGGTCGACTCGCTGCGCTTCCGGCTCGCGCCGGACGCCCTCGGGTGCCTGGACGCCCTGGACGCCCGCGGCCTGCGCCTGGCCGTGGTCAGCAACTGGGACTGCGCGCTCCCGGACCACCTGGCCGCCCTGGGGATCGCCGCGCGCTTCGAGGTGATCGCGGTGAGCGCGGTGGTGGGCGCCGCCAAGCCAAGCGCCGCCATCTTCCGGCACGCCCTGGCCGGCCTCGGCGTGCCCGCCGCCGCGGCCCTGCACTGCGGCGACCGCCCGGACGAGGACTGCGCCGGCGCCCGCGCGGCCGGCATGCGGGCGGTGCTGCTGGACCGGGCCGGGGCGCTCCCGGCCGCCGGTCCCTGCCCGGTGGTCAGGAGCCTGCGGGAGCTTCCCCTCCTGATCACCTGATGGGGCTCAGGTGGGTCGCTACCCTGCGGAGCGTCATCGATCAGGGGGCGGGGGTGGGCATGAGCGGTTCCGGGTTCCTCGGGCCGGTGGACTTCCTGGCGGTCGAGTTCCCCTCCGGGCGCATGGAGGGGTCGGGCTTCCGGATGCTGCGGGACCTGGTCGAGGCCGGCACCATCGCCGTGCTCGACCTGGAGTTCGTGGTCAAGGCCGCCGACGGATCGGTGTCCCGCCTGGCGCTCGAGGACGTGCCCGTGGACTCACCCCAGGAGGTGTCCGCGTGGGCCGGCTCGTTCTCGCGGATCCTCGACGAGGCGGATCTCGCCGCGATCGGCGACGCCATCGGGCCCGGGAGCCTCGCCGGCATCCTGGTGTACGAGAACGCCTGGGCCGCACCCGTCATGGCCGAGATCGCCGCCGCCGGGGCCCGCCTGCTGGGCAGCGGGCGGGTGGATCAGGACGATCTCGGCGCGGCGCTCGGCGTGAGCCGCGACGTCGCGTGACCGCGACCACGGGAGGATCCTGAGATGGGCCTGATCAAGACCGCCCTGAAGACCGCCGTCGCGGTCAAGACCGCCAACGTGGTCCATGACCGGATCCAGCAGCGCAAGCAGGCCGAATGGGTGGCCGCGGGCCACTCCGCGGAGAGCTTCCCCGCCCGGCACCTGGGCGACGCCACGGCCGGCGTGGTCGGGGCGGCGGCGGAGTGGATCGGTCCGGGGAGCCCGGCGCCGGCCGCGCCCGCGCCGGCCGACCCCGTCATCGCGCAACTGCAGGAGCTGGCCGGGCTGAGGGAGCGGGGCATCCTCACCGAGGAGGAGTTCCTCGCCCAGAAGCGCCGCATCCTGGGCGGCTGACCAGGGGCCGGCCCCCTACCGGGCCAGGCGGGTGTAGCGCAGGAAGGTGGTCATGGCCTCCTCGAACTCCTGCTCGCAGCCCTCGGCGCCGGAGGCCCGGCAGGACCGCAGGCGCTCGCTGATGAGGTGCAGGCCCACCTGGTCCAGGGCCGCGGTCACCGCGGCGAGCTGGGTGAGGACGTCCGGGCACTCCTCGCCCTCGGCGATCATGCGCTGCACGGCGCGCAGCTGGCCCTCGGCCCGCTTCAGGCGGACGACCAGCTGCGCGCGCGTGGGGGGTGCGCCGGCCGCGGTGGCCACGGCGTGCCTACCCGCAGCCGCAGGAGCCGCCGCAGCAGCCCCCGCCGCCCCCGCCGCCCATCGTGGCCACCGGGGCGGATGCGCCGCCGCCCCGGCTGGGCTTCGCGGTCACGAAGCCGGTGAACAGCTGCCGGGCGGCCGCCGCGCCGCACTCCGGGCAGGTGCGGTCCTCATCGCGCAGGAAGCCCTGGCGGAACACCTCGAAGCCGTGGCCGCAGGCGTCGCAGGACAGGTCGTAGCTCGGCACGGCTAGCCCTCCACCGTCAGCCCGAGCTGGGACTCGAGCGCCGACCGGGGCATGGCCCCGACGGCCTGGCGCACGAGCTGGCCGTGCTGGAACAGGCCGAGGAACGGGATGCCCTGCACGCCGTAGCGCTGGGCGATCTCGCCGCTCTCGTCCACGTTCAGCTTGCCGACCACGATGTCGGTGCGCTCCTTGGCGATCTGCTCGACCACCGGGGCGATCATCCGGCACGGGCCGCACCAGGGCGCCCAGAAGTCGACCAGCACGGGCTTCTCGTTCTCCAGGACCAGGCCCTGGAAGTTGTCGGAGGTGAACTCGACGACGTCGGCCACGGCTCTCCCTTGTCTCGGGGTGTGGGTGTCTTCCGGCTCAGGCGCTCGCGGCGCCGGCGGGGGTGGGGTGGTGCCGGCTCTCGAGCCAGCGCTCGGCGTCGATGGCGGCCATGCAGCCGGTGCCGGCCGCGGTGATCGCCTGGCGGTAGACGGTGTCCTGCACGTCGCCGCAGGCGAACACGCCCTCGACGCTCGTGCGGGTGCCGTCGGTGATGACGTAGCCCTCCCGGTCCAGGTCCACCTGGCCCTGGAGGATGGCGGTGTTGGGGGTGTGGCCGATGGCCACGAAGACCGCCGCGGTGGGCAGGTCCTCGGTCGTGCCGCTCACCGTGTCGCGCAGCCGGACCGCCTCGACCCGCCCGTCGCCGAGCACCTCCTCGACCACCGCGTTCCAGCGCACGTCGATCTTCGGGTTGGCGAGCACGCGGTCGGCCATCACCTTGGAGGCCCGGAACTGGTCGCGGCGGTGGACCACGGTCACCCGCGACCCGATGCGCGCCAGGAAGAGCGCCTCCTCCATGGCGGTGTCGCCGCCGCCCACCACGACCATCGGCCGCTCCTTGAAGAAGAACCCGTCGCAGGTCGCGCACGAGGACACCCCGTAGCCGCGCAGCCGGGTCTCGCTCTCGAGCCCCAGCCACCGGGCGGACGCCCCGGTGGAGATGATGAGCGCGTGCGCCCGCCGCTCGACCCCCTCGGACCACACGCGGAAGGGGCGCTCGGTGAGGTCGAGCCGCTCGACGTCGGCGGTGATGAACCGCGTGCCGAAGCGCTCGGCCTGGGCGCGGAAGTGCTGCATGAGCTCCGGGCCCTGGATGCCGTCGGGGAACCCGGGGTAGTTCTCGACGTCGGTGGTGGTCATGAGCTGGCCGCCCGAGGCGTAGCCCTCGATCACCAGCGGGCTCAGGTTGGCCCGCGCCGCGTAGACGGCGGCGGTGAGCCCCGCCGGCCCGCTGCCCACGATCAGGATGTCGTTGACGTCCCCGTCGCTCACCCGTCCCCCCGTCCCGGATCGGCATCACATACCCCAAGGGGTATCCGGATGGGTACTGTAGCACCGTGTCCGAACGCTGCACCGCATGCGGCGGCCCGGTGGAGCCGACCGTGGTCTCCGGCATCATCTCCCTCAAGCGCCGCCGATCGGTGATGGCCTCCGGCAAGGTCAGCGCCATCGACTCGCGCACCTGCATCCGGTGCGGGCGCACCGAGCTCTACGCACGCGACCCCAAGCGGCTGTTCTCCGACCTGGTCGGGGACGGCAAGGGCGGGAGCGCGACGAAGAAGGGATGAGCCGGCCCTACTCCTGGCGCAAGCGCCAGGCGCAGATCGCCCTGGTGCTCGCGGTCACCGGGGTCGCCGCGGTCGCCTCGGCCATCGTCGCCGGCCGCTACTGGCCCTGGCTCGGCACCGCCTACAAGGTCGGCCAGGAGCACGCGCTGGCGCCCATCGCGTCGTTCCCGGCGCTGATCGTCGGCTACTTCATCGTCAGCCGGATCATCCGCAGGGGCTACCGGGAGCAGTACGAGGCGTCCCGGCAGCGCCCGGCCGGCCCCGCCGGCTGACCGTCGGTCAGGCCGCGGCGGGCTCCCGGTCGCGCGCCCGCGCGGCCGGGACCCACACCAGGCGGTTGCCGGCGCCGGCCGGCCGCCTGGCCGCGGTGAAGTAGCGCCGGCCCTCCTCCGCCTCGGCGCGGGTGATGCGCCGCGAGTCCTCCAGGGTGGCCAGGCCCCAGGCCAGGAGCACCCCGATCACCACCCCCTCCGCGGTCCCGCCGCGCCCGAGCACGGCCACCAGGAACAGGGTCATGAACGTCGAGGAGACCAGCAGCACGACCACGGTGAGGGTGCCCCAGCGGCGCCAGTCGCCCGGGGTCGCCTCCAGGCGCCGGGGGCCCTCGGCCGCGGTCGCGTCGGGCAGGCGGGACGAGGGCAGGCCGCCCTTGCGCAGCCACACCCGGAGCAGGGGGAAGAAGATGAGCCCGGAGATCCCGCTCATCCCGAGCAGGACGGCCACGTAGCGCCACGAGAAGCCGTCCTCGGAGGTGGCCTCCAGCGCGATCGAGATGCCGATGAGCGCGATGCTCACGCCCACCAGCGCCCAGGAGTAGAGCCGGGCGAGGCCGACGAAGCTCCAGAGCTTGTCGCCGGGCGCAAGCTGGGTGGGGCGCGCGGGGCGCTGGCGTGTCTTCGCCACGGCCCCTCAGGGTAGTCGAGCCCCCGTGCGGGTCAGGGGCGCGGCGGGACGGTCGTCACCCCGCCCCGCACCCCGGCGCCGAGCAGGACCGCCCGGCGCGCGACGGCGAACACCGCCCGCGGTCCGGCGGCCCCGTCGCGGGCCCGCACCTCCACGCGCGTGCGCACGCCGCGCCCGGTGCGCCGGAGCTCGGCCCGCAGCGCCGGGGCGACCCTCACGCGCACCGGGGCGCTCCGCCCCCAGGGGATCCGCACGCGGGCGGTCCCGGCCACGGCCCCGGCGCGGAGCCGGCCCGCCGGCGCCGCCAGGCGCACCGTCGCCGTGCCCACGCACTCCCGGGCCCGGTACACGCAGCGCACGCGAAGCTCGGCACGCCCCGCGCGGTCGAGCGAGGCGAGGGGGCTGGTGACCGCCACCTCGGGCGCGGTGCGCCCGCCGTCCCCACCGCCCGGGCCCCGGCCCTCGCGCCGGCTCGAGGGCACCGCCGCCCGGCGCGGCGCCGGCGTGAACGCGGTGGCCGGGACCAGCGCGGCCGGCAGGGGCGCCCCGGGCTCGACGACCTGCGGCGGCTCGGGCACGTGCGGCGGCGGGGGCGCTCCGCCGCCCACCGGCCCGGGCACCCCGGCGCCGCCGCGCTCGACCGTCTCGCAGTCGGGCTCCACCGCGTCGGCCGGGTCCACCACCGCGCGGTCGGCGGTGCCGGCGCCGAACGCCTCGCCGTCGCAGGAGGTGCTGGGGTCGGCGGCCAGGTCGCGCTGGAGCAGCAGGTCGCTGCCCGGCCCCCCGAACAGCGCGTCGGGTCCGCCGGCGCCCTCCAGCACGTCGTCGCCCCCGCCCCCGACCAGCGTGTTGGCCGCCGCGTCGCCGGTGAGCCGGTCCGGCCCCGGTCCGCCCGCCACCTCCTCCACGTCCGGCGCCACGTTGTCGCGCTCGACCCCGTCGGCGCTGCAGGTGACCGGGCGCGGCAGCTGCTCGGCGAAGCCGATCGTGTTCGAGGTGCCATCGATGACGCCGCCCCCCCCGGTGGCCGGCACCGGCTCGGTGTCGACGCGGGCGCCGTCGTTGCACAGGCCGTCCAGGGTGACCGTCGCCCCGTCGGGCCGGGGGGTGCCGTCGTCGTAGGTGACCCGGTCGCGGCCCTCCCCGCCGGCGAACAGGTCGCCGCGCGCCCCCCCTGAGAGCACGTCCGCGCCCGGCCCGCCCACGACCACGTCCCGGCCCGGGCCCTGCGCGAACGGGTTCACCGGGAGGTCGCCGCGGGGGTCGCCCTGGAGCACGTCGTCGCCCGCCCCGCCGTCCACCACGTCGTCGCCCGGCCCGCCCTGGATCGTGTCCGGGCCCGTCCCGCCGAACAGGCGGTCGGCGCCCTCCCCGCCGTCGGCGATGAGGGAGAAGGGCTGCAGCGACCCGGCGGCCACCAGGGTGTCGGCGCCCCCGAGCACCTGGACGACCACCACCACCGGCCCGGCGGCGGGGACCGGGCAGTCGACCACATCGGGACCCACCTGGGTGCACGGGGGGACCGGGGCGAAGGCCGCGATCTCCGCGGCCGCGCCCGGCGCCGACACGGTGACCACCCCGGGCCGGGCGCCCAGGACCTGCACGGCCTGCCCCGCCGCGTCCCCGGTCACCACCACCCGGGTGCCGGACGCCTGGCGGACCGCGCCGTTCGCGAACGCGAGGTCGGCCGTGCGCACCCCGACCGTCACCGTCGCCCCCGCCGGGGCCGCGGCCCCGAGCGCCGCGAGCAGCACCGACCCCGTCACGCCCCACGCGCTGGCCCGCCCCATGACGTCCCCCCGGTCGTCCGCATCCCGTGCGCGAGCAGCCTACGGAGGCCGGGGCCGGATGGGGGAGATCGCGAGGTTCTGGGGCGACGGAGCCCGTGGGCCGGTGCGAGTAGGGTGGGCGGTCATGCCCCGGCTCCCCACCTCGCTGGCGAGGGCCCGCGCGTCGCTGCACGCGCACCCTCGCTGGCGCTGGATGGCGCTCGTGGTGGTGGCCGGCGGGATGATGCTCTCGGTCGTCAACATCTCGATCGTCAACATCGCCCTGCCCCAGATGGCCGACGACCTGGGCACCGACGTGCCCGGCATCGCCTGGGTGGTGAGCGGCTTCCTGGTGACCCAGGCCACGCTGCTCCCGATCGCCGGGCGGGCCGGCGACCTGTACGGCCGCCGGCGGGTGCTGGTGGCCGGCGTCGTGGTCATGTCCCTGGCCTCGATCGCCTGCGCGCTGGCCTGGGACGCGCCGTCGCTGGTCGCCTTCCGCATCCTGCAGGGCGCGGGCGGGGCGGCGATGGCCCCGACCGCCTTCTCCTACGCCGCGGTGCTCTTCCGCCCGCAGGAGCGCGGCCAGGCCCTCGGCGTCCTGGCCGGGGTCATGGGCCTCGCGCCGGTGCTCGCCCTGAACGTGGCCGGGCTGCTGGTGGGCTGGGCGGGCTGGCGGGCCGTCTTCTGGTTCACCCCGGTCATCGGCGCGCTGGTGCTGCTCGGCGCCGCGCTGGTGCTCGACGAGACCGCCCGCGCCGAGCGCCAGCCCTTCGACGTGCCCGGCGCCCTGCTCGCGGCCAGCGGGCTCTTCCTGATCCTGCTCGCGCTCTCGCGGGGCGGCGCGTGGGGGTGGACGTCGGCCGCGACGCTGGGCGCCGCCGCCCTCGGCGTGCTGGCGCTCGGGCTCATGGTCTGGCGCGAGTCGCGCGCCGCCCGGCCCATGGTCGACCTCGGGCTCTTCCGGCTGCGGTCGCTCAGGACCGCCAACCTGACCGGCTTCAGCGTGGGCGCGGCGCTCTTCGGCACCCTCCTCATGCTCCCCTTCTACTTCACCGCGGTGCTCGGGCTCGACGCCATCCTGCTCTCGCTCGCCATCACCCCGGTCGCCGCCTCGTTCATGGTCGTCGCCCCCATCGCCGGGCGCCTGATGAGCCGGGTGGGGTCGGACCGCATGGCCGTCGCCGGCCTGGTGGTGGCGACCGCGGGGGCCCTGGCGCTCGCGCTCGCCGCCCCCAGCGAGCGCTACGGCGCGGTGCTCCCGGGCATCGTCGCCCTCGGCGTCGGCATGGCCATGGCCACCGCCCCGGTCACCACCACGGCCATCCACGACGTGCCCGCCGACCGCCTGGGCGTGGCCTCCTCGCTGCCGAACATCTCCCGCTACACCGGCGGGGCGCTCGGGGCGGCGGTCCTCGGGGCGGTGCTGGCGGCCGCGGTGCCGGCGGCCGCCGGCACCTCCGCCGGCCGGGTGGAGGAGGCCCTGCGCCAGGACGTGGCCGCCGGCGTGCGCGCCGCGGTGCTGGTCGCGGCGGCGTTCCTGGCCGTGGGCGCGCTCGCCGCCACCCGGATGCCCCGGGTCGTCGGCCCCGGCGCCCGCCTGTCGCTCGCCGAGTGACCCGCAACGTCTACAAGGCCCTCATCGGCCTCCTGGTGTTCACCATGGGCACCAGCATCATCACGCCGCTCATGGCGCTCTACCAGGAGCGCTTCGACCTGTCCGACGGCACGATCACGCTGCTGTTCGTGACCTACACCGCGACGGTCGTCCCCACGATGCTGATCGCCGGGAACCTCAGCGACCGCCTGGGCCGCAAGCGACTGATGCTCCCGGCGATGGCCGTCATCTCGACCGCCTCGCTGGTGTTCGCGCTGGCCGAGTCGGTGCCCATGCTCTTCGTGGGCCGGGTGCTCCAGGGCCTGGCGATCGGGATGTTCCTGGGGGTGGGGACCGCGTTCGTGGTCGACCACGCCCGGCCCGAGAGCAAGGCGCGGGCGGCCATGGCGGGCGGCATCGCGTTCCGGCTGGGGTTCGGCCTCGGCCCGGGGCTGGCCGGGCTGGTGGCCGAGTACTCCTCCAACCCGCTGCACGCGCCGTTCTGGGGGCACCTGGCGCTCATGGGGGTCGGGGTGACCGCGGTGCTCATGGCCAGCGAGACCGTGCCGCGCCGGCCGCTGGTGTTCCGGATCCGGGTGGGGGTGCCCGAGGGGCAGATGCGCGGGTTCGCCGGGTTCCTCGCCCCCGCGGCGTTCCTCATGAGCTTCATGGAGGCCACGGTGCTCTCGGTGGTCCCGCTCTACCTCTACCGCACGCTCGGCGAGCGCAACGTGGCGATCGCCGGCCTCGCCGGGTTCCTGGTGCTCGGGCTGGGGGCGATCACCCCGTTCCTGATCGAACGGCTCGACCCCCGGCACGCGGTCATGCTCGGGGTTGGCGTCTCGTCGCTCATCACCACGCTGGTGGTGGCCGCCTCGGGCCTCTCGGCCGTCGCCCTGGTCGTCTTCGCCGCGGCCGGGATCGGCTTCTTCAACGGGTTCATCCTCCAGGGCGGCACGGTGATCGCCGGAACCGTGGTCCCGCTGCAGGAGCGCGGGAAGCTGCTGTCGGCGCTCTACATGTGCGCCTATGCGGGCACGACCCCGATCGTGGTCCTCGGCTTCCTCTCGGGATCGTTCGGCCTCACCGTGGCGCTCGCCTTCTTCTCCGCGGCGGCCATGGCGCTCGCCGCGTGGGTGCTGCTGGTGGGCCGGCGGCTGTTCCCCGAGGTCATCCCGCACGTCGAGACCATCGGCCCGCGGGCGCCCGACGAGGCCGCCGCCGCGCGGTAGCGCAGGATCCGGGGGTGTGATGGAGTCGTCCGGTGCGCCGCCTCGCCCTGCTCGTGCTGCTCGCCCTGCTCGCGGCCGTGGTCCCCGCCGCCGCCGCCCCGTTCCCGGACCGGGGCCTGGTGGTCGGCCTGCAGGACGACCAGCTCCCGGTGGCCGATCCGGCGCGGGAGGCAGCGGGCATCGGGCACCTGGAGGCCGCCGGGATCGCCTGGACGCGCCTCGATGTGCTCTGGAACGAGGTCGCCGCCACCGAGCCGGCCGACGCGGCCGACCACCGCGACCCGGCGTACGATTGGAGCCGCTACGACCGCCTGCTGCGCGCGATGGACGCGCGGGGCATCGAGGCGGTGCTCACGGTCTACCGCACCCCGGACTGGGCGGCCGACCCCGTCTACGCCGCCGAGGCGGGCCCCGAGCCCTGGCGCCGGGCACCGGACCCGGACGCCTTCGCCGCGTTCATCTCCGCCCTGGTCACCCGCTACTCCGGCGCCGCCCTCGACGCTGCCGGCGCCGCCCTTCCGCGGGTGCGGGTGTTCGAGCCCTGGAACGAGCCCAACATCTCCTTCTTCCTGCGCCCGCAGTGGCGGGCGAACGCGACCGGCGGCTTCGACCCGCTCTCGCCCGGCATCTACGCGGGCCTGCTCGCCCGGGCGCACGCGGCCGTCAAGGCGGTGCAGCCCGACGCGTGGGTCGTGGGGATCGCCGGGGCGCCCACGGGCGACTCGCTCCCCGGCCCGACCACCGCCGGTGGGGTGGGGTTCACCCGGTTCGTGCAGGGCCTCGCCGCGCTCCGGCCCCCGATGGACGCATACAGCCAGCACCTCTACCCGGCCGCCGGGCCGCTCGAGCCATCGCCGGCCCTGCTCTCGTTCGCCCGCCTGGCCGACCAGATCGCGCTCCTGGACACGCTGGCGCCGGGCCTGCCGGTGCTCATCACCGAGTTCGGGTACCTCACCGCCCCGCCGTCCGGCACCACCCGCGTCAGCGTGAGCGAGGCGCAGCAGGCGCAGTACCTGGGCGACGCGGTGGAGGTGATGGCGCGGTTCCCGCGCATCCGCCTCGCCGTGTGGTTCAACCTCCAGGACAACCCGTTCTGGCCCGCGGGGCTGCGGCGCTACCCTGACGACGCGGCCAAGCCGGCGTGGGCCGCCTTCCTCGCGGTGCCCAAGGGGCCCGAGCCGCCCGCCCCGCCACCGCCACCGCCGCCGCCACCACCACCGCCGCCACCGCCCGACCCGGCCCCCGCGCCGCCGCCGGCCCCCGCGCCCCCCGTCCCGCCCCCGCCCGCCCCGGAGCCCCCGCCCGCCGTGACCCCGCCCGCCGCCCTCGACCCCCTCGTGTCCCCGGCGCCCGCCCGTGCCGCGGCCGCGCCCCGCGCGCGCTGCCGCGCGCTCGCCGTCCAGGCCGCGCGCCTGGCGTCGCGAGCCCGGGCGGCCCGCAGGACCCGGCCCGTCGCCGCGGCCCGCCTCGCCCGCCGGGCCGCTCAGGTGCGCCGCGCGGCGAGGGCCTGCCGATGAGCGGGTTCGCCGAGGTCCTCGCCGCCTGGGGCGAGCCCGCCTACCGGGCCGAGCAGGCGCGGCAGGCCAAGCTGCACGGGGCGGCGGGCTGGGATGAGGTCACGACCCTGCCCAAGGCGCTCCGCGCCCGGCTCGCCGACGAGGTCCCGCTCTGGAGCGTGGTGCCCGACGCGCGGGCCGAGAGCCGCGACGGCACGGTCAAGTGGCGCCTCAGGACGCACGACGGCCTGGCGATCGAGGCGGTGCTGATCGCCCACGCCCGGGGCCGGCGCACGCTGTGCGTCTCCAGCCAGGCCGGGTGCGCGCTCGGGTGCCGGTTCTGCGCCACCGGGATGATGGGCCCCGGGCGCGACCTCACCGTCGACGAGATCGCCGACCAGGCCGTGCTCGCCCACCACGAGGCCGGGACCCAGGCGGCGCGCCTGGCGAACGTCGTCTTCATGGGCATGGGCGAGCCGCTGCAGAACCTCGATGCGGTCCTCGGGGCGGCCGAGGTCATGCACGACCCCCGCGCCGGGGTCGGCCTCTCGGCGCGCAACATCGCCGTCTCCACCGTGGGGTGGGTGCCGGGCATCGCGCGGATGGCCGAGTTCCCCCTGCCCATCCGGCTGGCGGTGTCCCTGCACGCCGCCGACGACGACACCCGCGACCGCATCATGCCGGTCAACAAGCGCTACCCGGTCGCCAACCTGCTGGCGGCCTGCCGGCGCTACTCCGACACCACCGGCCGGCGGGTGTTCATCGAGTACCTGCTGCTCGATGGCGTGAACGACGGGCCGGCCGACGCGAAGCGCCTCGCCGGGCTGCTGCGCGACGGGCGCTTCCACGTCAACCTCATCGAGTACAACCCGACCGCCGGCCCCTTTCGCGGGAGCCCCCCGGAGCGCCGCGAGCGCTTCGCCTCGGCGCTGGCCGCCTCGGGCATCGTGGCCTCGGTGCGCCGCTCCCGCGGGGCCGACATCGCGGCGGCCTGCGGCCAGCTCGCCACCCGCGACGCCGGCGGCTGAGCCCGGGCCCTACCCGGCGGCCCGGTTGAGCGCCTTCAGGCCCTCGAGCTCCGGCGTGGTGCGCACCACGTCGAACTCGCGGATCTCGTACTCGGCCGAGCCGCTGGTGTAGAAGGGGTCCTCGGTGATCGCGTCGCGCAGCTCCTCCACCGAGTCCGCGCTCGCGATGATGATGCCCCCGACCAGCGGCACCTCCCGTCCGGTCACGTGGAACCGCCCCGCCTCGACGTGCCTCATGATCCAGGCGCGATGGCCGTCCAGATGGCGGTCCACCTCCTCGGCCGGGACCTTGTAGCGGGCGAGCATCACGAACATCGGGACCCCCTCGGGGACGACTCGGGTCGCGGGAGGAAAGCAGGCCCGCGTGAAGGGCGTGTGAAGGCCGCCCCCGGACGGCGCCGGCTACCCCCGCGCGCAGGCCGCCACGGCGGCCAGCAGGCCGTCCTGGTCGGGCACCTCCAGCGGGTGGACCAGGTCCACGTGGCGCACCACGCCGTCGGCGTCGATGACCACCGTGGCGCGGGTGGGGTGCCCCCAGTCCTCCAGCCACACGCCGTAGGCCCTGGCGACCTCGCCCTTGGGGTGGAAGTCGGCCAGGAGCAGCACGTCGTCGGGAAGGCCCACGGCCTGCGCGAACGCGCCGAGCACCGCGGTGGAGTCCACCGACACGCCGACCAGCACCGCGCCGGCCGCGCCGAAGTCGCCCGCCCGGTCGCGCACCTGGGTGAACTGCTCGGTGCACACCCCGGTGAAGGCGCCGGGGTAGAAGGAGAGGACCACCGGCCGCCCGCGGAGCGATGAGAGGGTCACCTCCTGCTCTGTGCGGTCGCGCAGCGTGAAGTCCGGCGCCGTGGTGCCCACCTCGATGGCCATCTGTCCCTCCCCGAGCCGCCCGTTCCGGCCGCCGACGGTACCAGCGCTCCCCTAGCCTGCGCTCATGGAACGGCTGCGGCGCGCGGACCTCGACCCGGACCCCCTGGCCCAGTTCGCCGCCTGGTTCGCCGCCGCCCGGGATCACGGCGTGCACGAGCCCGAGGCCATGACCCTGGCCACCGCCGACGCCGCGGGCGCCCCGTCGGCGCGCATGGTGCTCCTGCGGGGGGCGAGCGAGGCGGGCCTTGAGTTCTACACCAACTACACATCCCGCAAGGCGCACGACCTCGACGCCAACCCGCGCGCGGCGCTGGTCTTCTACTGGGACGACATGGGCCGCCAGATCCGCGTGGAGGGACCGGTCGCGCGGGTGGGCCGCGAGGAGTCGGCCGCCTACTTCCGCAGCCGCCCGCGCGACAGCCGGATCGGCGCCTGGGCCTCGCGCCAGAGCACGGTGATCCCCGACCGCGAGACGCTCGAGCGGCGGGTGCGGGAGACCGAGGCGCGCTTCCCCGATGATGAGGTTCCCGTTCCCGACTTCTGGGGCGGCTACCGCCTGCGCGCCGTGCGCTGGGAGTTCTGGCAGGCGCACCCGTTCCGCCTGCATGACCGCTTCCGGTACTCGCCGGCGCCCGGGGGCGGGTGGGTGGTGGAGCGGCTGTCGCCGTAGGGCGCGGCCGAGTCGGTCCGGGAGGCCGTGTCCCGTTGGTGAGGGGCGCGGCCGAGTCGGTCCGGGAGGCCGTGTCCCGTTGATGAGGCGCGGCCGAGTCGGTCCGGGAGGCCGGGTCCCGTTGGTCAGGGCGCGGCCGGATCCCCGGGGGCGCGGGGCGGGCGGTCAGGGGTGTCCGGTGAGCGGGGGAGCCGCCTCAGGAGCAGGTAGGTGAAGGGCTGCACCGCCCCCCGGGGGGTCAGGTGCTCGTGCCGGAGGGCCCGGACGGGCTGGAACGCCGGCGCGAAGGCCTCGGTGAGCATGGCGGCGTCCATGCGGTGGACCGCCAGCCCCGAGCAGCGCTCCGGCCCGTCGGGGGCGAACGTCGCCACCACCAGGTGCCCGCCCGGGGCCACCGCCGCGGCGGCCGCGGCCGCGTAGGCCGCCCGGTCGGCCGGGTCGGTGAGGAAGTGGAGCACCGCGCGGTCGTGCCAGACGGCGAGCGGCCGGTCGGGTCGCCAGGTGCGGGCGTCGGCCCGGATCCAGCGGATGCGGCCGGCGTCCGGCCCCGCGCGGAGGCGCGCCGCGTCGAGCGCCGACTGGGCGAGGTCGACCACCACCAGGTCGAGGTAGCCCGCGGCGAGCAGCGTCTGCGCGAACTCGCCCGAGCCGCCCCCGACGTCGGCGATCGGCGCGTCCGGTGCCGTGCCCGTGTCGCGGATGAGGGTGAGCGAGGGCTCGCCGCCGGGCTGGAACCAGCTCCGCTCCTCAGGCCGGCCGCGGCCGTGCACCGACTCCCAGTGCTCACGGGCGGGGCCGGCGCTCATCGTCCTGCCGCCGCCCAGAGCGCCAGCCCGGCCCAGGTCACGCAGCCGGCGACCCCGAGGATGAGCCCGGCCAGTGCGAGGCCCCGGCCCCGGCCGGACGGGTCGTCGCGCGCGGCGCTCAGGCCGAGGGGTCCGAAGACCACCGCGAGCACCGATCCGAGCACCGGGACCAGCGAGAGCCCGGCGATCGCCAGCACGAGCGCGGCGACGCCGTGGCCGAGTGCGTCGCCGCGGCGGGGGGGTGGCGGCGCGGCGGGCGCGGGCGGGGCGGGGGGCGGGGCGACGGAGGGCATGACCCGATGGTGCCGCCCGCCGGACCACGGGATGCGCGCAGGGTGTGCCGGTCCCGTGCCGGGGGTGTCACGTCGCCGGCGCGGCGGCCCCGGCGCCGTGGCCGTCCAGCGCCACCTCGAGCGCCTCGGGGAGCCGCTCGGCCAGCACCACCCGCATCTCGGCCCGCAGGGCGTCGGGCACGTCGGCGAGCTGGTCCTCGTTCAGCCGGGGGAGGACCACGGTGCGGATGCCGGCGCGGTGGGCGGCCAGCACCTTCTCCTTGACCCCCCCGATCGGGAGCACCTGCCCGGTGAGGGTGATCTCCCCGGTCATGGCGACGTCGCCGGAGACCGGCCGGCCCGAGAGGGCGGAGACCAGCGCGGTGGCCATGGTGATGCCGGCCGAGGGGCCGTCCTTGGGGATGGCGCCGGCCGGCACGTGCAGGTGCAGGTCGTGGGTCTGGAAGAAGTCCTGGGCGAGCTCCAGCCCGAGCCGCGGCGCGCTCGCCCGCACGTAGGAGAGCGCCGCCTGGGCCGACTCGCGCATGACCTCCCCGAGCTGGCCGGTGACCATCAGCCGGCCGCCCCCGGGCATGACCTGCGCCTCGACGAAGAGGATCTCGCCCCCCGCGCCGGTGACCGCCAGGCCGGTGGCCACCCCGGGCTCGCTGGTGCGCCGCTTGACCTCCGGGTGCACGCGCTCGGGCCCGAGCAGCCGCCGCGTGGACGCCTCGTCGATGACCACCCGCCCCTCGGCGCGGCCCTCGGCCACCTCCAGGGCGACCTTGCGGCACAGGGCGCCCACCCGGCGTTCCAGGTTGCGCACCCCCGCCTCGCGGGTGTACTCGCCGATGACCACGTGCAGGGCGTCGTCGGTGATCTCGACCTGCTCCGCGGTGAGCCCGGTCGCCTCGAGCTGGCGCGGGACGAGGTAGCGCCGGGCGATGTGGAGCTTCTCGTCCTCGGTGTAGCCCGAGAGCCGGATGACCTCCATCCGGTCGAGCAGCGGCCCCGGGACGGTCTCCAGGACGTTCGCGGTCGTGATGAAGAGCACCCGCGAGAGGTCGAGCGGAAGGTCCAGGTAGTGGTCGCGGAAGGCGTGGTGCTGGGCCGGGTCGAGCACCTCGAGCATGGCCGATGCCGGGTCGCCCCGGACGTCGGCGCCCATCTTGTCGATCTCGTCGATCATCACCACCGGGTTCATCGAGCCGGCGTCGCGGATGGCCCGCACGAGCGTCCCCGGCATGGCCCCCACGTAGGTGCGCCGGTGGCCGCGGATCTCGGCCTCGTCGCGCACGCCCCCCACCGAGATGCGGGCGAACTCCCGTCCGAGCGTGCGGGCGATGGAGCGCCCCAGGGAGGTCTTGCCCACCCCCGGGGGACCGACGAAGCACAGGACCGGGCCGGCGGCGTCGCGCTTGAGCCGGGCCACCGCGAGCTGCTCGAGGATGCGGTCCTTCACCTTGACGATGTCGTAGTGGTCCTCGTCGAGCACGCGCCGGGCGCGATCGAGGTCCAGGTCGTCCTCGGTGAACCGCGTCCAGGGGATCTGGAGGATCCAGTCGAGGTAGGTGCGGATGACCTGGTGCTCGGCGGCCTGGGTGGGCATCCGGGCGAGGCGGTCGAGCTCGCGCTCGGCGGCGGCGCGGACCTCCGCGGGCGGATCGGCCTCCTCCAGCCGCACCCGCAGCTCGTTCACCTCGGCCTGCGCCTCGTCGACCTCGCCGAGCTCGGCCTGGATCGCCTTGAGCTGCTGGCGCAGGAAGTACTCCCGCTGGGACTTCTCCATGTCCGACTGGACCTCGGACTGGATCCTGGCCCCCAGCTCGAGCACCTCGATCTCCCGCGCGCAGATCGCCGACAGGCGGCGCAGGCGCACCTCGACGTCGACCTCCTCCAGCAGCTCCTGCTTCTCGGCCACCGGCAGCCGCAGCGACGCGGTCACCAGGTAGGAGAGGGTCGAGGGGTCCTCGACGTTGGCCGCCGCCACCTGGAGCTCGTCGGGCAGGTACGGGACCAGGTCGATGATGCGCCCGAACGCCATCTGCAGGTTGCGGGCGAGGGCCTCGACCTCGGCGGTCTGCTCCACGCGGTCGGGAAGCGGCTCCACCCGCGCGGCCAGGTAGGGCTGCTCCTGGGTGAAGGGCCCCACCCGCACCCGGACGGTGCCCTGCACGAGGATCCGCAGCGACCCGTCGGGCACCCGGAGCATCTTCTGCACGACCCCGACGGTCCCGACCCGGTAGAGGGCGTCGGGCCCCGGCTCGGAGGCGTCGGCCTCCCGGGCGGTGACCATGACCAGGGTGCGCTCCGCGCGGTCCATCACGTCGTCGATGAGCCGCACCGAGCGGTCCTCGCCGATCGCGAGCGGCGCGACGGCCTCCGGGAACACGACGGTGCCCTTGAGCGGGAGCACCGGCAGGACGCGGGGGCCCTCCTCGGGCTCGGGGAGGCCCTCGTCCTCCGGCTCGGGCGCCGGCCCGGGCTCGGCCGCGCCCTCGGGCGGCCCGGTGCCCATCAGGACTGCCCCGGGGTCCGCACGGGCACCGTCGCGGGCCCCCGCGGGGGGGTGAGCGGGAGCGCGACGGTGAGCATGCCCTGGTCGTAGCTGGCCCGCGCGGCGGCGACGTCGACCGGCACCCCCAGCCGCAGCCGGCGCTCGAAGCGCCCCCAGTCGATCTCGGCGTGCCGGTAGACGCGCCGCTCGCCCTGTGGCCGCCGGCGCTCGCCCCGGATCACCAGCAGGTCGCCCTCGAGCTGGACGTCCACCTCGGCCGGGTCGACGCCGGCGATGTCGAGCTGGACGGTCAGCGTGGGCGGGTCGGCGGTCAGGAACACGTCGGCTTGCGCGCGCACCGCGGGCGCCCCGCGGCCCGGGGGCCGGCCGCGCATGTCGGCGAAGAGCTCGTCCAGCTCGTCCTGCATCCGGCGGAGCTCGCGGGTGAGGTCGTCGGCGGACACCGCGGCTCATCGTAACCCCTGGTGCGCGTCGGGCCGGCTGCTGGTCTACGGTTCCGGCCGTGGCCGACGCCCGTCCCCGCCGCCGCCGTCCCTCCGGACCGCCCGTCCAGGGCTGGGCGTTCGGCGCCGAGGGGCTGCCCCGGGGCTTCTGGGCGGTGCTGGCGGTGCTGCTGCTGGCGCTGGCGGTGTGGCTGCTGGTGACCGCCTACTACGGCTACGCGGTGGTCATCGCGGTGCTCGCCATCGCCGCCGCGGTCAACCTGCTCCCCTGACCCCGGGATGACGGGACACGCCCTCCCGACGGACTCGGACGTGCCCCCATCGACGGGACACGCCCTCCCGACGGACTCGGACGTGCCCCCATCGACGGGACACGCCCTCCCGACGGACTCGGACGTGCCCTGGGACCCCGAGGCCCTCGCCCTCGCCCTCCGGGAGCGCCACCCGGACGCCGAGCCCGCCGAGGTGGACGCGGCGACCCTCGCGGAGTGGATCGCGACCTGCGGCGGCGACCCCGAGGACGACGTGCTCGCCGGCGCCGTGCTGGTGGCCTGGGAGGCCGCCCTGTAGCGCTCAGGCCGGGCTGACGCCCTGGTAGGGCAGCCCGGCGGCCGCCCAGGCCACGATGCCGCCCTGCACGATGCCGGTGCCGCGGTAGCCGCGCGAGGCCAGGTACTCGGCCGCCACGCGCGCGCGGCGGCCGGTGCGGCAGAGAACGACCACCGGTTTCGCGCGGGTGATCGAGCCGAGGCGCCGGGGCACCTGGGCGAGGGGGATCAGGGGGACGCCGCGGACGCGGTTCTCGCGGTGCTCGGATGGCTCGCGGACGTCGATGATCGCGATCCGCCCCGCGCGCCACGCCGCGTACGCCCGCTGGGGCGACCACTCGCGCACCGCGACGGCCTGCTCGGCCGCCGGGGCCGCGGGGGCGGGTGAGGCCACGGCGGGGGCGCCGGCGAGGGCGAGGACGGCAAGGGCGAGGACGGGGCGGCGGCGCACGGCGCCACCCTACCGAGCCGGGGGGGAGGAATCCCCCGGCCCGGGCGTCATGAGGGCATGACGGGAAGCGCCAGGGGGACGTTCGGGACCGCGGCGGGGGCGAGCACGCGGCCGTCCAGCATGTGGACCGTGCGGTCGGCACGGGCGGCCACGCCGGGGTCGTGCGTGACCAGCAGCACCGTGAGGCCGCGCTCGGTGCGCAGGCGCTCGATCAGGTCCATCACCCGGCCACCGGCCTTCGAGTCGAGGCTCCCGGTGGGCTCGTCCGCCAGCAGCACCGGCGGGTCGTTGGCGAGCGCCCGGGCGATGGCCACCCGCTGCCGCTCGCCGCCCGAGAGCTCACCCGGGCGGTTGTGCGTCCGGTCGGCCAGGCCCACCAGCGCGAGCAGGTCGTCGGCGCGCCGGCGGCGCTCCCGGCGGCCCGTGCCGGTCTCGAACATCGGCACCTGCACGTTCTCGCTCGCGGTGAGGGCCGGGAGGAGGTTGTGGAGCTGGAAGACCAGGCCCACGGTGCGGGCGCGGTAGGCGGAGAGGTCGCGGACGGCGTCGGTGTCGACCCCCATCACGTGCACATGGCCGGCGTCGGGGCGGTCGAGGGCGGCGATGACGTGCAGCAGCGTCGACTTCCCGCAGCCCGAGGGCCCCATGAGCGCGACGAACTCGCCTCGCGCCACCTTCAGGTCGGCGCCGCGGAGCGCCCGGATGCGGCCGCCCTCGTAGGACTTCACCAGCCCGCGGACCTCGACGGCGATCTCACTCATGGCGGAGCGCCTCCATCGGCAGCAGGCGCGCCGCCCGGATCGCCGGGTAGGCGGCCCCCACCAGGGCGACGACCAGGGCCACCACGAGCGCGCGCACCATCACCGCGACGGTGTAGGCGGGCTCGAGCACCGCGCCGATCGCCGGGACCAGGGTCACCGCCTCGGTGGCCAGGGCGCCCAGGCCCAGGCCGACCACGAAGGCGATGAGGCAGACCGCGATGCTCTCGCCCACGATCATCCGCACGACCCGGCGGCCCCGCCACCCCACGGCGCGCAGGATCCCGATCTCGCGGGTGCGCTCGAACACCGACATGACCATCGTGTTCATCACCCCGATGGCGCCGATCCCCACCGCGAGCAGGGAGATGGCCAGGTTCAGGCCGTCGATGGCCTCGATCCCCTGGTCCACCTCGGCCATGTCGTCGACGTCGGCGATGGCGACCAGCTGCGGGTCGGCCGCCTCGATCGCCTCACCCACCGCGCCGGCGTCGCGGCCCGCGGCCACCCGCACGTACGCCCCCGTCACCACCCCGGGCTTGCGCGCGGCCCGCTGCAGGCTCACGAGGGGCACGTAGGCGCCGCCGTCCTGCCAGGTCGTGCCGACGTGGAACAGCCCGGCCACCCGGAACCGGGTGCGTTGGATCTCCACCGTGCCGCCGACGCCGACCCCCAGGTCCCGGGCCCCGCGGTCGCCCAGGAGCACCTGGTCGGCCCGCCGGGGGACGCGCCCGGCCACCAGCGGCGGCGGGGCCTCGGCCAGGTCGGCCAGGCGCATGCCGAAGGCCACGAAGTACGGGTTGGAGCCGACCTTGCTCACGTCCAGCAGCACCGGATGCGCCCAGGCGACGTCGCCGCGCCGGTCCAGCCGGGCCGCCTGGCGGGTGGGCATGGAGGAGAAGGTCAGGTCCGACGCGCCCTTCTGGGCGACCAGGAGGTCCGACCCGCCGCTCTGGAGCATCCCGCCGGCGGCCTGCCGTGCGCCGGTCGCGACCGCGCCCAGGGCGATCACGGTCATGATCCCGATGGCGATGCCCACCGCGGTGAGCAGGGTCCGCACGCGGTGGCGCAGCAGGTTCTTCAGGATCAGGGCGCCGAAGGTCATCTCACCCCGATCGTGCCTCCACCGGGGGCCGCTCCCAACGTCCCGGGGCCGGGGTCTCCCGGGTATCGGCGGCTGCCGCCCGGTCGTGGGGTCGACCCGTCAGGCCGACCGCAGGGAGGGTGGATGGGCAGCGCCGACGTGGGCGTCATCCGGGGCGGGTTCGAGGCCTTCGCGCACGGCGACGTGCCGGCCGTGCTCGCGCTCCTCGACCCGGCCACCGAGTGGACCGAGCCGGCGGGCTCCCCCTGGGGCGGGGCGTTCCGGGGCCACGGCGAGGTTGCAGGCCTGTTCGCGACCGCCGCCGCGCGGCCCGGGCCCCGATGGCGGGTGGTGCCCGAGGAGCTGGTGCCCACCGGGCGGGGGGTTCTCGCGCTCGGCCGCCACACCGGCGACGGGCCGGACGGGTCCTGGCAGGTGCCGTTCGCGATGGTCTTCGACATGCACGAAGGGCTGGTCGTGCGCGTGTGCCAGTACGGCGACAGCGTGCTCATGCGCCAGGCAGCCGGCGAGCCCGTCGCGAGTCGGGAGAAGACCGGCCGTCCGGTCCGTACCGAGGGCGGTCGGG
>JALOLS010000175.1 GCA_025455865.1 Thermoleophilia bacterium | reverse complement strand
GGCCGCCCGGAGCACGGCGAGCCGCTCCCCGTCGTCGGCGGCCGCCAGGCGAACGGCCCGGGCGACGTCCTCGTGGGTCTCAGCGGCAGCCACGAGCAGTCGCCGCACGTCCTCCTCGTGAAGGGAGTCGACCAGATCCTCGACCGTCAGGTCGTCACGAGCGCGTCGTCCGGCCACCGCCCGACGGTAGCGGGGCCCGGCGCGCCTCGGGGACTCAGCGGATGCATCGTTGTGTGCGGCCAGGCCGCACCGAATCGCACCGCACTTAGCGAGGCGCCGCACCTCGCAGCGAGGGTCGTACGGGATTCAGGCTTGGGCTTCGTCCGGTTTCGAGGGCGGGACCTCAACCGGCATCGAGCTGTGCCCGGAGCGCGGTCGTCAAAGGTGGGGGCAGGCCTGAGCGAGACCCCTCAGGCGGGTGGCTCCCTCTGGGGGGAGGCCCAGCCCTCGGTGAGGGCGGTGTGGTTGGCAGCCGCATGTGCACGGATCACGACGTCCGGGGCCACGAGCGCCGAGTTGGCAACCCGGGTCGCGGCGCAGACCGCCTGGGCCCAGGAATGGGTGTTGAGCGCCGCCAGCAGGGCCCCCGACCCGGACGTGAAGACGAGGCGGCCGGAGTCAAGCGCCGCCGCGATGAGGTGTCCGACGAGCGAAAGCCCGTCCCGATGAGGATCGGTTGCCGCTCCCGCCGCCTCGGCGACACGAGCGGCATGCTCCCGGTCCCTTCCCCACTCCTGGTCGCCCAGGGAGCGCAGGATCATGTAGCTGTCCAAGACCAGCTCGACGGATCCGGGAGCGACGAGCTGACAGCGCGAGAAGCGCAGGTCACGCCCCGACCGATAGGCGGCCTGCGCGGGTTCGGCCAGGCGAGTGAGCCCGAGGAGGACCCACCCCGGCTGAGGCACCCCACTCGCGGTGAAGGAGGTCACCCGCGGGCCTGCGAGAACGGCGGCCGCGTCTGCTCGTCGGCCATCTTCAGGAAGAGCAGGTAGGTGAGCTGCTCCAGGTAGTCGCCGTAGGAGAGGCCGTCGTCGCGCAGGACGTTGCAGTAGCTCCACAGCCGCTGGACCAGGCCGTTGCTCGTGCTCACGACCGGGCGCCTTCCCGTGTTCCGGTAATGGGCGTATTCTGTCGTTGACGGAACAACAGTGAAAGCGGAATGAGCAGCGTCACCCCCGACACCCTCACGGCGGCTCCTCAGCGGGCGGTCGACGTCCTTCGGCGGTCGCTGGACCTTCTCACAGCCCGTCTTCCGGCGTCCTGGTCGGCCCGGGTGAGCGAGAAGCCCGGAGCGGATGGCGAGGCCGGCGCGGTCGTGGGGCTTCGCGCCCCCGATGGTGGGCGCGCCCGCCTGGTCGTGGCCGCGAGGCTCCTCATCACCCCCCGCGACGTCGGCGAGGTCGCCGGCCGGCTGCAGGCGATGGTCGCGGGCCTGGGCCGGGGGCCATCCGCCGCGCCCGTGGTGGCGGCCCGCTACCTCTCCCCACCCGCCCGGGAGCGCCTCGCCGCCGCGGGTATCGGCTACGCCGACGCCACCGGCAACCTGCTGCTCAGTCTGGAGCGCCCTGGGCTCTTCCTGCGGGACGTCGGCGCCACGAGCGATCCCTGGCGGCGGCGCGGGCGGCCCAGCGGCACGCTCTCGGGGCCGAACACCGCCCGCCTGGTCCGGGCGCTCGCCGACTTCACCCCTCCCTACACCGTCGCCCGCCTCGCCGAGCTTGCCGGGGTCTCAGTCGCGACGGCCTACCGCCTGGCCGAGGTCCTCCTGCGCGACGACCTGATCGGCCGCGCGCCGCGCGCGCCGATCACCCGCGTCGACTGGCGCGCCATCATCGAGCGGTGGGGCGAGGATGTGGGGACGACGCAGGCGGAGCGGATGACGCTCTACCTGGAGCCGCGGGGCATCCCGGAGCTGCTCACCAACCTCCGCCGCAGCCGGCAGCGGTACGTCATCACCGGGAGCATCGGGGCGCGGTACTTCGACGAGGCCGTCCCTCCGCGGCTTGCCGTGATCTACGCCGACCCGGTCGAACCCCTCATCGCCGAGCTCGGGCTGCGGCCGTCCCCCGCGGGAAACGTGCTGGTCGGCCTCCCGGTGGACGACGTGGCGTTCGCCCGCAGTCAGGTCATGGGCGGTCTGCAGGTCGCCGCCCCGAGCCAGGTCGCCCTCGATCTCCTGGGTGGCCCGGGCCGCGGGCCCACAGAGGCCGCCCTGCTGCTCGACTGGATGGAGCGCAACCCCGGTGCCTGGCGAACGCAGGGCTGAGGTCCAGGCGCGCGCGGCGCTGCTCGATGCGCTCACCGCGCTCGGCGTCCACCGCGATGCGGTGGTCCTGGTCGGGGCACAGGCCATCTACCTCCATACCGGTGAAGCCCCGGTCGCCCTTGCGCCCTTCACCAAGGACGCCGACCTGGCCATCGACCGCCGGCGCCTGGGCGACCACCCGCCCATCGAGCAGGCGATGCGAGCCGCCGGCTTCGTCCCCGACCCGACCGCACGGCAGCCGGGCACCTGGCTGAGCCCCGAGGGCGTCCCGGTCGACCTGATGGTGCCGGAAGCGCAGTCCGACCCCGGTGGCCGGCGCGGGGCACGCATCCCGCCGCACGCGCGCGACGCCACCCGACGCGCCGCGGGGATGGAGGCGGCCGTGGTGGACAACGAGGTGCGCACGCTCACCGCGCTCGACCCGGCCGATGCGCGCAAGGACGCCCACGACGTCTACCGCCTGCTCGTGGCCTGCCGCACCGATGCCCTGGCGCGGGACCTCCGCCGGCTCACGCGGGATGACCTGGCGGGACCGGTCACCCGCCACGCCCTCGATCTGCTCGCCGGGCTCTTCGCCTCACCCGAGGCGCTCGGGGCGACCATGGCCGGCCGCGCCGAGACGGCCGTCGGGTCGCCCGAGACCGTCGCGGCCTCGGTGGCGCTCCTCGCCGCCGACCTGCTCAGCGCCCTCGCGCAGTAGCCGCTGTCGACCGGCGTGGCCGGCGTCGCGCGGGCGCCGAGAGCGCCCGCTCGGCCCGGATGCGCTCTAGAAGCACAGAGGCCGGCTCGTCGGCGGCGTCCTGGGGGACCAGTTCTCCCCGGAAGCCCCGATCGAGGATGGCGCGTCGCAGCGCCGCACGCTTCTCGAATACCGATGTGATGCCTGCATCCAAGGCGCCGACTAGAGACAGCCGCTGCTCCGCTT
>JALOLS010000108.1 GCA_025455865.1 Thermoleophilia bacterium | reverse complement strand
GCCCTCCCAACCGACTCGGGCGGGGCCCCTGATGCCCCTGACGCCCTCCCAACCGACTCGGGCGGGGCCCCTGATGCCCCTGACGCCCTCCCAACCGACTCGGGCGTCGGGCGGATCAGACCTCGACGACCACCGGCAGGATGACCGGGCGCTGGCGGGTGCGCTTGTACAGCAGCCCGGCCACCGCGTCATGGACCTGGCGCTGGAGCAGGTCGACCTCGGTGACCCGCTCGCGGGCCGAGGCCTCGACCGAGCGCTGCACCTCCAGCCGGATCATCTCGATCAGCTCCTGGTCGTCGGCCGCGCCGAAGCCACGGGTGACCACGTCGGGGTCGCCGCAGAGGGTGCCCTCGCGGGCGTCGACGGTGGTGATGACCAGCACCAGCCCGTCCTCGGACAGGTGGCGGCGGTCGCGCAGGACGCCCTCGCCGACGTCGGAGGTCCCGAAGGAGTCGACGTAGGTGATGCCGCTCTCCACCCGGTCGAGCACGGTCGCCTGGTCCTCCCCCACCTCCAGCACGTCGCCGTTGGCGAGGATGAAGACGTCGCGCCGGTCGATGCCCAGCCCCGTGGCGAGCTCACGGTGGGCCCGCTGGTGGCGGAACTCGCCGTGGATCGGCGCGAAGAACCGCGGCCGCACCAGCTGGAGCATCCACACGAGGTCCTCGGCCCGGCCGTGGCCGGAGACGTGGATGGCGGGGTTGCTCTCCTGGGTGACCACCTTCGCGCCGACCTGCTCCAGCCGGTTGATCGTCTCGTTCACCGCGAGCTCGTTGCCCGGCACGGTGCGCGAGGAGAAGACCACGGTGTCCCCCGGCTTCACCTGGATGAGCGGATGGGTCCCGAGGGCCATGCGCCGCAGGGCCGAGAGGGGCTCGCCCTGGCTCCCGGTCGACAGGAGCACCTGCTCGTCGGGCGGGTGCCGGTCGATCTCCTTGGGCGAGACCAGCGTCTGGTCGGGCACCTCGATGTAGCCCAGGTTGCGCGCGATGTTCAGGTTGCGGGTCATCGAGCGGCCGATGGCGGCCACCACCCGGCCGTCCGCGTAGGCCGCGTGCAGCACCTGCTGCATCCGGTGGACGTGGCTCGCGAACGTGGTGACGATGACCCGGCCACGGGCGGTCGCGAAGACCCGGCGGAACTCCTCGCCCACCGTGCGCTCCGAGCGCACCATCCCGGGCACCTCGGCGTTGGTCGAGTCCGAGAGCAGCAGCGTGACCCCGCGCTCGCCGAGCCGCGCGAGCCCGGCCACGTCGCTCCGCGGCCCGGCGACCGGGGTGTGGTCGAACTTGAAGTCGCCGGTGTGCACCACCCGCCCGGCCGGCGTGTCCAGCACCACCGCGACGCAGTCGGGGATGGAGTGGGTGACCTGCAGGAACTCCACCGCGAACGGCCCGAGCCGCCGCGCCGGGTCGCCGGCGCGCACCTCGACCAGCTCGGCCCCGGCGAGCAGCCGGTGCTCATCGAGCTTGCCCCGCACCAGGCCGAGGGTGAACCGGGTGCCGAGCACCGGGACGTGCCCGGTCTCGCGCAGCAGGTACGGGACCGCCCCGATGTGGTCCTCGTGGCCGTGGGTCAGGATGACCGCCTCCAGGCGGTCGGCCCGGTCCCGCACGTAGGAGAAGTCCGGCAGCACCAGGTCGACGCCGAGCTGGTCCGGGGTCGGGAAGGTCACGCCGCAGTCGATGACCACCATGCGGTCGCCGCACTCGACCACGTACATGTTCTTGCCGATCTCACCGACGCCGCCGAGCGGGATCACCCGCACGCGCGCGGCGGCCGGCAGCGAGGGGTCGCTCAGGACGAGGCGGCCGTGAGGAGGCCCTGGGCGTCCAGGACCATGCGGAGGATGTCGCGCTGCACCGGGCTGGCGGCGACCAGCGGCAGGCGCAGGTCATCCGACGGGATGAGGCCCGTCATCTGGAGCGCGGCCTTGATCAGGATGGGGTTGGTGGCGACGAACAGCCCGGCGTACAGGTCGCGCAGGCCCTCGTCGATGCGCCGTGCCTCATCCAGGTCGCCCCGCGCGGCGGCCTCGACCATCGCCTGCATGCGCTCGCCGGCCAGGTGCGAGGTCACCGAGATGACGCCCGTGCCCCCCATCTCGAGCACCGGGAGCAGCATGTCGTCGTTGCCGGCGTACAGGGCGAGACCGGTGCGCTCGCGCACCGCCCGGGCCTGGTCGAGGTCGGGGTTGGCCTGCTTGAGCGCCACGACCTCGGGGATGTCCGCGAGCTCGGCGATGAGGTCGGGCTCCATGTTCAGCCCCGTGCGCGAGGGGATGTTGTAGAGCACGATGGGCAGGCCCACCTCGGCCACCGCGCGCACGTGGCGCACGATGCCCTCACGTGGCGGCCGGTTGTAGTAGGGGGTCACGACGAGGACCGCGTCCACCCCGATGGCCCGGGCCTGCTCGGTGAGGTGCACCGAGTGCGCGGTGTCGTTGGACCCGGTGCCGGCGACGATGGTCGCGTCGTCACCGACCTCCGCGACGCCCTGCCGGAAGAGCGCCAGGCGCTCCTCGTCGGTCAGGGTCGACGCCTCGCCGGTGGTCCCGGCGAGCACCAGCCCGTCGGAGCCGTGGCGCACCAGATGCCGCATGAGCGCGCCGGCCGCCGGGTGGTCCACCCCGCCCCGGGCATCGAACGGCGTGACCATGGCGGTGAGGATCGGCCCGAGCACGGCGACGAGTATAGGGGAGTGCCCGGACCACGAGGGATCCGCCGCCGGGCGCCCCGGCTCCCGGCGCCCACCCGGCCCCGCCGCCGCCCCCGGCGCGGCGGCGGGGCCGCCGCCGGGCTACGGAGTGGCGACGGTCACGCAGCTGGCGTACAGCCGCGCGGTGATCGGCTCGGACGTGCGCCGGATGAGGGCCACCTGCCAGCCGCTCGAGCCCCCGGTCATCTGGTCGATGACCGGCGCCTCCCACCACACCTGCCCGGCGAGGGTGTTCACCTCGGCCCCGCCGCCCACGGCGAAGGCGTTGATGGGGCAGTTCACGGTGAACGGGCCGATGCCGCTGTCGACGATGCCGGTGGTGACGGTGATGTCGCGGGTGGCCATGAAGATGCCGCCCACCGCACCGCCGCCGGAGCCGACGACCGTCTGGCCCGGATCGCCCTTGTCGCCCTTCACGCCCTGGATGCCCTGGGGCCCCTGGATGCCCATGGGGCCGCGCGCGCCCTCGGCGCCGCCGGGGCCCTGGGCCCCGGTCGCCCCGTCGGTCCCCCGGGGCCCCTGCGCCCCGGTCGCCCCGGTCGCCCCGCGGGGGCCGGCGGCGCCGCCCCCGGCGCGCGCCTCCAGCGCCGCGACCTTGGCCACCAGGGCGGCCACCTGGGACTGCATCTTGGCGAGCCGCTTGGTCAGGGCGGCCAGGTTCTTGGCCGCCGCCGGCTTGGCCGCGGCCCGGGCGCGGGCCGCGTGGGCGGAGTCCACCTGGGTGGTCAGGGCCGGTCCGCCGGCCACGGCGAGCGCCGCCAGGCCGGCGGCGGCGAGGCGGCGGGGTCGCAGGTTCCTCATGCGGGTCACCTCCGGTGGGCACATCCGGGGGGCCGCGGGGCACCGGGCCGGGGCGAGCGTGTGGTGCGTCCGCGCTGGGGTCACACCTGTGTGATCGGCCGGTCCGGGGGATCCGACCACCCCTCCCGGTGCGGGAGGGGTCATCCCGCATGCGCTACCGGGCGACGCGGAGCGTGACCGTGGCCCCGTTCGGGCGGATGGTCCCGGCCCGCGGCGCCGTGGCGACCACCCGGCCTGGGCGCGAGCGGGGCGCCGCCACCAGCACGGTCGCGACCCGGCACCCGCGGGCGCCCGCCGCCTCACGGGCGGCGTCCGCGGCCATGCCGACCACCGCGGGCACCCGGCACGCCGGGGGCACGCCGGCCGTCGCGGTCGTGGTCGCCACCTCGATCCCGTCGCGCGCGGTCACCTCGCACACCAGCGACCGGCCGACATCAGCCCGCCGCACCAGGTGGAGGGCGGCGCGGCCCACCAGGCGCCCGTCGCGGCGCCAGGCGTAGGTGACCGCCGCCGCGTCGCGGAACGCGGCGGAGCACACGAGCACGCCGCCCACCGCGCGCGGCCCGTCGACGGCCGCGGGGGTCTCGACCCGGGGGGCGGCGACCGCGGGGGCGGCCAGCGCGAGCAGCACCAGGGCCGGCCCCGCCCGGAGCACGGCTATGCGGCGACCGCGGTGGGGACCGCGGGGAGCGGCGTCGCCGATCGCCCGGGGGTGAGCAGATCCGGGTCGGCCGCCCGCCAGTAGGCCCCGACCGCGAAGTCGAGCACGCGCCGGGTGCCCACGGCCCGGGCGAACTCGGCGAACAGGGGGTCCGGCAGGGTGTTCAGCACGCTCTGCAGGCGGTCGAGCACATCCCAGGCCTTCTTGCGCGATCGCACGTAGGCCCGGTACTGCGAGAGGGCCTGGTCGAGGGTGAGGTCCCCCACCCGGGACCGCTCGGCCAGGCGGCCCGCGAGCTGGCCGAAGACCAGCGCCGGGCGGATGCCCTCGCCCGAGACCGGCAGGCAGTGGCCGGCCGAGTCGCCGGCCAGGAACACCCCGTCGCGGATGGGGTCGACCCAGCGGGAGGTGAAGAAGCCGCCGTGGACGTGGCCCGGCTCGCCGATCTCCAGCCGGTCGCAGAACTCCTTGAGGTCCTTCGAGAGGTCCGAGTCGCCGGTGTAGGTGGCGAGGCCGGCCCGCAGGTGGTCGCCGGCCGGGAAGGCCCAGTAGAAGCGGCGGCTGCCCTGGCTGGGGCCGACGTAGAAGTGCAGGCCCTCACCCCGGAACGGCTGGCGCGACTCGATCCCGAAGCTCCGGCGCGGGGCGCGGGCGCGCCTGGCGTCCGCACGGGTGGTGGCCGTGCGCCAGCCCACCGCGTCGACCACGATCGGCGCCTCGAAGTCGCCCCTGGTCGTGCGCACCCGCCCGTTGCGCGCCTCGACGACCCGCGCGTGCAGCAGGTCGGCCCCGGTGCGGTCGAACAGCTCGCGGCACAGGCGGCGGTAGTCGAAGGTGGCGAAGGGGAAGAACCGCAGCGTCTGCGTGCGGCGCCGGGTGTGGATGTGGATCTCCTCGTGCACCTGCTCGACCACCGAGAGCAGGTCCATGTTCTCGAGGCAGGCGAGCGGGACGGCCGACGCGGAGGTCTCGCCGTCACCGATCGGCAGGCGGTCGATGACCAGCACCCGGCCGCCGATCTGGCCCGCGGCGGCGAGCCCGGCGAACGACCCGCCGCAGACGATGGCGTCGTACTGCGCGCTCACGCCCGGGGGATGACCTCTCCGGTCTGCGGATCGATGCGGATGCCGTCCATGATCCCGGGGCCGGGGGGCGCCCCGATGGTGACCCAGACCGCGGTGCGGTCGGTGTGGTTCTGGATGCGCCGCGCGCTGTCCTTGGGCAGCCGCATCCAGTCGCCGTCGTTCACGGTGACCGCCTCGCCCTCGACCAGCACCTCCTGCGGCCCGCCCGAGACCAGGTGGTAGATCTCCTCCTGGGTGCCGTGGCGGTGGTAGGCCATCTCGTGGCCGGGGCCGAAGTGCCAGACCCGCAGCGTCATGTGCTCGGCGCCGAGGGCGCCCGCGATGTCGCGGGAGGCCGCGCCGCCGCCGCGCCGTTCCTTGGCCTCCACCTCGTCGCTCGCGACCTTGCTGAAGCCCGGATCCGCCATCTGACCCCCAGTCGGCACGCATGTGGCGCACCACCGGCGGGCGCGCCGGGTCACCCTATCAAGCGCCCCGCGGCGCTCCCGCCGACCGGCCGGTAGCGTGCCGGCGGTGTCTCGGCGGCTGATCGGCGTGATCGCAGCGGCAGCCCTGGCGGCCGTCCCGGCGGCCGTGGGCGCCCGGGACCCGGCGCCGGCCGGGCTCCCCCTGCCCACGGGCCTTCGCCTGCTCGACGCCCGCGCGGGCGGCCCGGGTGATGCGTTCCGGTGGACGGCGACCTACCGCTCCGGCGCCCGCTCCCGCGACATCGCCCGCTACGCGCGGCGCGTCGAGCGGACCGGCCGCACCGTGCTCCGCGGCCCTGGGGCCGTGATGACGTTCCGGTTCCGCCGCTGGCAGGTCACCGCCTGCGGGGAGGCCGGCTGCGCCGCGCCGCCCGGGCGCATCACCCTGGCCGTCGGCATCCCCGGGGGCTGACGCCGGAGGTCAGGCGGCCCGGGCCACCCCGGGGGGCTGCCCGTCGGCCGGGGGCGCGGAGATCCACACGATGCCGCCGCAGGGGCGGCAGACCGTGCGCTCGGGCGGGCGGTGCGCGCCGCAGTGGGCGCACGCCCAGGTGCGTGGGCGAACGGGGCGCCGGCTCATGACCCGGACGCTCCGGCGGCGCCCGGCCGGGATCCTGGGCCCACGGGCGAACATCCCGCGGGCCCGCCTCGACATCAGGTCGGGGCGGGCTCCTCCCGCGGGGTCACCACCACCAGCAGGTCCTTGGTGTCCACCTGCTCGCCGGCGTGGGCCACCACCTCGGCCACCACGCCGGCCCGCTCGGCGAACACCGCGGTCTCCATCTTCATCGCCTCGATCGAGCACAGGCGGTCGCCGCGCACGACCTCCTGGCCCTGGGCCACCGACACCGACACCACCAGGCCCGGCATCGGGGCGGCGACGTGGGACGGATCGCCCTCGTCGGCCTTGCGCCGGACGGGGCCGGAGGGCGCGACCGCCCGGTCGAGGATCTTCACCTCGCGGGGCTGGCCGTTCAGCTCGAAGAACACGCTGCGGCGGCCCTCGGCGTCGGCGTGGCCGACCGCGAAGAACCGGACGATCAGCGTCTTGCCCTTCTCGATCTCCACCGACAGCTCGTCGTTGACCTCGAGGCCGTAGAAGAAGACCTTGGTCGGCAGCACCGACACGTCGCCGTAGTGGCGGTGGTGCTCGGCGAAGTCGGTGAAGACCCGCGGGTACATCAGGTAGCTCGCCAGCTCCCGGTCGGTGACGCTGCGGCGCACCTTGCGCATGGCCTCCGCCCGCAGCGCATCCAGGTCGGCGTCGGCCATGATCGCCCCGGGGCGGTCCTCGAGCGGGGCCTGGCCCTTCAGGACCTTCGCCTGCAGGGGCTTCGGGAACCCGCCCGGCGGCTGGCCGAGGTCCCCGCGGAAGAGCTCGACGACCGACTCGGGGAATGCCGTCTCGTGCTCCGGGTCCTCCACCTGGTCGGGGGTGAGGCCGTTGGTGACCATGAAGACGGCCATGTCCCCGACCACCTTGGAGGTCGGGGTGACCTTGACGATGTCGCCGAACATCCGGTTGACCTCGGCGTAGGTGCCGGCCACCTCGCGCCAGCGGCTCTCGATGCCCAGCGCCCGCGCCTGCTCGCGCAGGTTGGTGTACTGCCCGCCGGGCATCTCGTGCTCATACACCTCGCTCGCCCCGGCGCGCATGTCGCTCTCGAAGCCCGCGTAGAGCCCGCGCACGGCCTCCCAGTAGGAGTTGATCTGGGCGATGGCCTCGCGCGGGAGCCCCGGGTCACGGGCGGAGCCCCGCAGCGCCTCGACCACCGACCCGAGGTTGGGCTGCGAGGTGAGGCCGCTCATCGCGTCCATCGCCAGATCGGCGGCGTCGACCCCGGCCTCCGCGGCGGCCAGCACGCTCGCCGCGGCGATGCCCGAGGTGTCGTGGGTGTGGAAGTGGACCGGGATGCCCACCTCCTCCCGCAGCGCGCTCACCAGCCGCCGGGCCGCCTCGGGCTTGCACAGGCCGGCCATGTCCTTGATCCCCAGGATGTGGGCGCCGCCCGCCTCGAGCTCCCGGGCGAGGTCGACGTAGTACTTGAGGTCGTACTTGGGCCGACCCGGGTCGAGGATGTCGCCCGTGTAGCAGATGGCCGCCTCGCAGAGCATCCCGCTCTCGAGCACGGCGTCCATCGCCACCCGCATGTTCTCGACCCAGTTCAGCGAGTCGAAGACGCGGAACACATCGACGCCGGCGTCGGCGGCGTGGCGCACGAAGTGCCGCACCACGTTGTCCGGGTAGTTGGTGTAGCCGACCGCGTTGGACGCCCGCAGGAGCATCTGCAGGAGCAGGTTGGGCATCCGCTCGCGCAGGAGGGCCAGGCGCTCCCAGGGGTCCTCCTTGAGGAAGCGCATGGCCACGTCGAACGTGGCCCCGCCCCAGCACTCCACCGAGAACAGCCGCGGCAGGAGCGCCGCGTAGGCGGGCGCCACCTGCACCAGGTCATAGGTGCGGAAGCGCGTCGCGAGCAGCGACTGGTGGGCGTCGCGGAACGTGGTGTCGGTGATGAGGAGGCGCTTCTCCTTGCGCATCCAGCGCGCGAACGCCTCGGGCCCGAGCTCCTTGAGGCGGTCGCGGGCGCCGCGCTCCCAGGCCTCGACCGGGGGCACCGGCGGGGCCACGGGCTCCGGGAAGCGCTCCGGCTCGGCGCGCCCCATCACCTCCGGGTTCCCGTTGACGATGACCTCGCCGATGTAGGAGAGCAGCCGGGTGGCGCGGTCGCGGCGGGCCGGGAACCGGAAGAGCTCGGGCGTCTCGTCGATGAAGCGGGTGGTGTAGTCGCCGCTCGTGAAGCGCGGATGCTCGATCAGCGCCTCGAGGAAGTGCAGGTTGGTCTTGACCCCGCGGATGCGGAACTCGCGCAGCGCGCGGGTCATGCGGTTGATGGTCTCCCCCGGGGTCGGCGCCCAGGCGGTGACCTTCTCCAGCAGCGAGTCGTAGAACGGGGTGATGACCGCCCCGGAGTACGCCGTGCCCCCGTCCAGGCGGATGCCGAAGCCGGTGGCCCCGCGGTAGGCGGTGATGCGGCCGTAGTCGGGGATGAAGGAGTTCTCGGGGTCCTCGGTGGTGATGCGGCACTGCATGGCGTAGCCGTTCAGGCGCAGGTCCTCCTGGCGCGGCACGCCGCTCTCGGGGGTCCCGATGCGGGCCCCGTCGGCCAGGCGGATCTGGGCCTTCACGATGTCCACCCCGGTCACCATCTCGGTGACCGTGTGCTCGACCTGCACGCGGGGGTTGACCTCGATGAAGAAGAACCTCCCGGTGTCGGAGTCCATGAGGAACTCGACCGTGCCGGCGCAGGAGTACTCCGCCTCCCGGGCGATCCGGACCGCCAGGTCGCAGACCTCGGCGCGCTGGGCGGCGCTCAGGGTCGCCCCGGGGGCCCACTCGACGACCTTCTGGTGGCGGCGCTGCACCGTGCAGTCGCGCTCGAACAGGTGCACCACGTCGCCGTGGCGGTCGCCGAGGATCTGCACCTCGATGTGGCGGGGCCGCTCGACCAGCTTCTCCAGGAAGACCTCGCCGCGGCCGAACGCCGCCAGGGCCTCGCGGCGGCCGGCATCGACCTGCTCCAGGAGCTGGGCCGGGTCGTGCACCGCCCGCATGCCGCGCCCGCCCCCGCCCCAGGAGGCCTTGACCATGATCGGGAAGCCGACCCCCTCGGCCAGGCGCATGACCTCGGCGGGGTCATCGGGCAGCGCCCCGGTGGCCGGCATGACCGGCACGCCGGCCCGCTCGGCGAGCGCCCGGGCGGTGACCTTGTCACCCAGCGCCCGCATGGTGGCGGCCGAGGGCCCGACGAACAGGAGCCCCTCGCTGCGGCACGCCTCGGCGAAGTCGGGGTTCTCGGACAGGAAGCCGTAGCCGGGGTGGATCGCGTCGGCGCCGGCCTCGTGGGCCACGCGGAGGATCTGCTCGATCCCGAGATAGGCGCGCACCGGCTCGAGGCCCCCGCCCACCTGGTAGGCCTCGTCGGCCTTGAAGCGGTGGAGCGCGAAGCGGTCCTCGTTGGAGTAGATCGCGACCGTGCGCAGCCCGAGCTCGGTGGCCGCGCG
>JALOLS010000024.1 GCA_025455865.1 Thermoleophilia bacterium | reverse complement strand
CCGGCCCGCTGCTCGCCCGGTACGCCGATCGCCTCGTGCCGCGGTCGATGCTCACCCCCCGGCCCCGCCCGGGACCCGCCGAGGTCGTCCTGGAGCGCCCGGGCTGACCGGTGGGGGGTGGCGCGGTCCACCCCGGCGGGGCATGCCGTATCCGGGCCCGGGGCCCGAGTCTCTCCCTCACACGGCGGGCGCAGCGCCCGCCCCGGACGAGGGAGTGGACATGACCCGCATCAAGCTCGCCCTGCTGGCCGCCGGCGCCGTCGTCGCCCTGGCCGTGCTGATGGCCCTCGGGGTCGGCGAGGAGCGGGCCTGACCCGGGTCCGCGCCGGCGCCCGGCGGCTACCGGGCGAGCGCAGACCGCGCCCGGCGCCCGGCCCAGTCCGCATGCCGGGCGGCGCGCATGATCACCGCGATCATGCCGATGAGGCCCCGCATCACACCCTCCCGCGGTCGTCGATGCCGTGCCCGTCACTGTTCGCGACGGACCCCGCGGACTCCTTGGACGCGCCCTACGGGCCGCGGGCGGGGATCCCCCGCCCGCCGGAGGCGGCAACCGCCTCGCGGAACGCGGCCATGCTCGGCTTCTCGCCGCCGTCCTCGCGCAGGAGGCCCGAGGGCCAGGCCGGGTTGTCCTGCAGGTTGAACCACACGATCACGGGGATGCGCGCCGGGTCGAGCGGCAGCCGGTACATGGCCCGCAGGTTGGCCGCCTGCTCCTCCTCGGTCACGCTCACCTTGCGGAACGGGGTCTCGGCGGTCGTGTAGCCGGCCTCGGTGATGTACATCGGGATGCCGGGCCGGTGGCGGTCGAGGGCATCCAGGATGCGGGGGATCGTGGCCCACGCCGGGACCGCCTCGGTCGGCTCGTCGGGCGCGGCCGCCGGATAGATGTGCTGGGACCAGGCGTCGAAGCCCACCTGTGCGCCGGCCACCGCGTCGATCCAGTCCAGGGTGCCGGTGCCGTCCTCGCCGGTGCGCCCCCGGGGCCCGGCGACCCCGGCGATGATGACCGCGCCGGGGTTCGCCGCGCGGATCTGCGGGCCGGCCTGGCCGACCACCTCGACGTAGCGGTCACGGGCGGGCCGGGCGCCGGAGGGATCGGACTGCGGCGAGAGGAACACGCCGATGTTCGGCTCGTTCCAGATCTCGAAGTGGCGGACCCGGGGGAGCACCCGCCCCTGGGCGTCGCGGGTGGACCCGGAGTACCGGCGCGCGAGCGCCCCGGCGAACCGGCCGTAGGCGGCGGCGTCCGGCAGCCGCGGGCTGATGGGCCCGAGGGGCGGCACCTCGGGGCCGTCGGCGGCCCAGGCCGGGGTCGAGTAGGAGGAGACGATGGCCGCGATGCCCCGCTCGGCGTAGCCGCGCAGGATCGCGTCGGCGCGCTCCCATCGGTAGGCCGGATCGGCCGGGTCGGCCTCGTCGGCGGGCCGGGTGGGGGCGACGTCCGACCAGAGCACGTCGACCCGGGTCACCCGGGCGCCCGTGGCCCGGACCAGGTCGAGCCGGCCGGGGATCTGGTCGGCCGGCACCGCCGGCCCGGTCAGGCGGTCATCCTGCACGGCGACCGCGACCGGCACCTCGGCGTCCTCGGGCGGCGCGGGGGGCGGCTGCGGGGCGACGGTGGCGGCCGGTGGCGGCGGGGCCGGCGCCGGGGGGGCGGGCGCGGGGGCCGGCGGGGACGGGGGCGGCGGGGCGGGAGCCTGAGTGCTCCCCCCGGTGTTCACGCCGCCCCCGCCGCAGCCCGCGAGCAGCAGCACCGCGCCGAGCGCCCACGGCGCCCGGCGCGGTCCCCGGCGGCGTCCCCGTTCCCCGGCCACGGCGGGGAGGGTATCCCCCGCCCGGGTCGCGGCCACCCCTGCGCGCCCGGGGCGCGGGCCCCCGGCCCCGGTGCATAGGATCTCGCTCGTGCCGGCCCGGATCGAGGACTACGCCATGCTGGGCGACACCCGCACCGCGGCGCTCGTGTCGCGCGAGGGGTCGGTGGACTGGCTCTGCGTGCCCCGGTTCGACGGCGGGTCGTGCTTTGCGGCCCTGCTCGGCGATCCGTCGCACGGCCGCTGGCTGCTCGCGCCGGCCGGCGGGGCGCGGTCGTCGGTGCGCGCCTACCTCGACGACACGATGGTGCTGCGCACCGAGCACGCCGCCGACGGCGGCCGGGTGGCGGTCACCGACCTCATGCCCCTGGACGGCGAGGGCCCCGCGCTCATCCGCATCGTCGACGGCCTCGAGGGCCGGGTCACCATGCGCTCGGAGCTGGTCGTCCGCTTCGACTACGGGGCGGTCGTGCCGTGGGTCCTGCGCCGTGAGGAGGGGCTGCTGCTGGTCGGCGGTCCCGACGCGCTGTGGCTGCGCGGGCCGGTGGAGCACGAGGGCGTCGGGATGACCAGCGTGGCCGAGTTCGCGGTCGGCGCCGGGGAGCGGGCGGCCTTCAGCCTGTCGTGGGCGCCGGCGCACCGTCCTCCGCCGCCCGATCCCGACGCGGCCCAGGCGCTCCGCGCGACCCTCGCGGCGTGGCACGACTGGACCGCCGCCGGCACCTTCGCCGGCGAGTGGGCGCCGCTGGTCCGCCGGTCGCTGCTCACCTTGAAGGCCCTGACCTACGCGCCGACCGGCGGGGTGGTCGCGGCGGCCACCACGAGCCTCCCCGAGGACGTCGGCGGGGTCCGCAACTGGGACTACCGCTACTGCTGGCTGCGCGATGCCACCTTCACGCTCTACGCGCTGCTGTCGGCCGGGTTCGTGGAGGAGGCGGCGGCCTGGCGCGACTGGCTGCTGCGCGCGGTGGCCGGCGACCCGGCCGACCTGCAGATCATGTACGGCCCAGGGGGTGAGCGGCGCCTGCCCGAGTGGGAGGTCGAGTGGCTCCCCGGGTATGAGCAGAGCGCCCCCGTGCGGGTGGGCAACGCCGCGGTGCGGCAGTTCCAGCTCGACGTCTACGGCGAGGTGGTCGACGCGATGCACCAGGCCCGGCGCGTGGGGGTCGCGCCCGACCCGGCGGCCTGGGCGCTCCAGAAGACCCTGCTGGACTTCCTGGAGGGCGCGTGGCGTGACCCCGATGAGGGCATCTGGGAGGTGCGCGGCCCCCGTCAGCACTTCACCCACTCCAAGGTGCTCGCCTGGGTGGCCTTCGACCGGGCCATCCACGCCGTCGAGCGCTTCGGGCTGGAGGGGCCGGCGGACCGCTGGCGGGCCCGGCGCAGCGAGATCCACGCCGAGGTGTGCGAGCGGGCCTGGAACGCCGAGCGGCGGGCGTTCACCCAGCACTACGGCTCGGACCGCCTGGACGCGAGCGTGCTGCTCATGCCGCTGGTCGGGTTCCTGCCGCCGCGCGACCCGCGGGTGCTCGGCACGGTGGAGGCCATCGGGCGCGACCTGGTGCGCGACGGCCTGGTCCTGCGCTACGGCGAGGGCGCGCTCGGTGGGGTGGACGGCCTGCCCGGCGGTGAGGGCGCGTTCCTGCCCTGCTCGTTCTGGCTCGCCGACGTCCTGGCGATGCAGGGCCGCACCCACGAGGCCCGCGCGCTGTTCTCACGCCTGGTCGCGCTGACCAACGACGTCGGCCTGCTCTCGGAGGAGTACGACACCACGCTCGGGCGCATGGTGGGCAACTTCCCCCAGGCCTTCAGCCACGTCGGCCTGGTGAACACCGCCCACAACCTGAGCGCGCCCGTGGGCCCGGCGGCCCACCGCAGCGCGCGCGACCCGGGGGGGTCGTGAGCCGCCGCGCGTTCCGGCGCGTGTGCGTCTACTGCGGGTCGAGCCCCGGCGTCCGCCCGGCCTACGCCGAGGCCGCCCGCGGCCTCGCCCGCCTGCTCGCCGGCGAGGGGATCGGCGTGGTCTACGGCGGCGGGGACGTCGGGCTCATGGGCGTGGTCGCCGACGCGACGATCGCGGCGGGCGGCGAGGTGATCGGGGTCATCCCCCAGGCCCTCCTGGACCGCGAGGTGGGCCACCGCGGTCTCGCCGACCTGCGGGTGGTGGGCTCGATGCACGAGCGCAAGGCGCTCATGGCCGATCTCGCCGACGCCTTCGTCGCCCTTCCCGGCGGGGTCGGCACCCTGGAGGAGATCGTCGAGGTGATGACCTGGACCCAGCTCGGCCTGCACGACAAGCCGTGCGGGCTGCTGAACGTCTCGGGGTACTACGACGGCCTGGCGGCATACCTCGACCACGCGGTGGCCGAGGGGTTCGTCCGCCCCGTCCACCGCGAGATGCTCTCGGTCGCGTCCGAGCCGTGGGACCTGCTGGAGCGCCTGCGCGCCTGGCGCCCGCCGGGCGAGCCGCGGTGGCTCGACCCGGCGGGCGCCTGAGGGGCTACCGGCTGCGGCCGACCGCCTTGCCGCGGCCCTTGCCCGGGGCCGGTGCGGACGGCGCCGCGGCCTCGGCCGGCGCGGGGGCCGGCGTGGGCGAGAGGACGAACACCCCGCCGCCGTCGTCCGGCGGGGGCGGAGGTGGCGGCGGGTCGTCCGGCGGCGGGGGCGGGGGCGGCGGCGGGTCGTCCGGCGGCGGCGGGGGCGGCGGCGGGGGCGGTGGGGCCACCACGTCGCTCGCCCGGACGCTGAAGTTGTCGGTCTTGCTCGCGCTCGCCGGGAAGGTCGCCTTCCGCGCGGCGGGCACGATCCACGCCTTGTAGACGCCGGTGGCGCTTCCGAGCCGGAAGGGCCCGACGCGGACGACGAGGTTGCCGTTCCCGCACGCGGTCCGCCGCACCGGGTGGGCGTCCGGATCGGCGCTCTCCACCACCTTGCCCCCGCGCACCCGGAACATCCGCTGCGAGACGTCGTCGGTGGACATCTCGACCCGGCCGCTCGGGTCGGTCACCCGGAACGCGTACCAGCCGTCGGGCAGGTGGGGGGAGCGGGCGGCGGCCTGGCAGGGCGGGCCGCCGTTCAGGTACACGGCCAGGTCGTCGGGGTACTGGTTGGCGTTCACCCGCACGCCGGCGGCGTCGGTCGTGAAGGCGGCGCCGCTGCGGGCGCCGATCGCCACCGGCACCAGCACGGCGGCGGCGACGGCGCCGGCGGCCACCAGGCCACGTGCGATGCGCGAAGAGGTCACGCGGTCGTCCTCCTGGATCGTCGCGGCCGGCGGGCACGCCGGTCCGCATCCACCCCATCGACCGCCCCGCGGCGCCCGCCGATCGCGCACGGCGCGCGATGCCGGCCTCCCTCATCGCGGGTGATAGGGGATCGCAACCGGGGTGACGCTCGCCGGACCGCGGATCCCCGGCCGGCGCGCCGACCTCGGAAGGGTCCCCGTCCACCGGCCCCCCGGAGGCCCTCATGCCCGTCCCGCCCCCCGACCCGCTGCTGCTCGTCGACCACGCCGCCCAGGCCGCCGTCGCGGCCCGTGGCGCGGTGGACGCCGCGCTGGATCTGGCCCTGCGGGCCCGCCGGGAGGCCGAGCGCACCGCCGGGGATGAGCGTGACCGGGCCCTGCGGGCCGAGCAGGACGCGCTGAGCCTGGCCCGCACCCTCCACCAGCACTCCGTGCGGCTGGAGGTCGCCGCGATCCTGCTCCGGGACCCCGTGCCACAGGACGCCCACTCCTGACGGGAGTCTGTAAGGATTGCGGGCCTGATGGCGTTGCGGGCCCGACCTTGACCACCGAGCGGATCGCCCGGCGCGCCGGTGGGCACGCGGCGCTCCTGCGGGCGCTGCCCCACCCGGTGCTGATCCTCACCCGTGACCTGGTGGTCGCGGACATGAGCCCGGCCGCCGCCGAGGCGCTCGGCGTGGGGGAGGAGGCCATCGGCGCCGGCCTGGAGGCGGTGGGGGTCCGCTGGCGGTCGCCGCTTGCGGCCGCGGAGGCCCTGCGCCGGGCCGCCGCGGGCGCCACCCCGGCGGCCACCCCGGTCCTGACGACCGGCGCCGGGCGCTCGCTGGCGGCGGTCTTGAGCCCGCTCGAGGGCCCGGGCGGCGAGCCGGCCGGCGTGGTGGCGACGCTCCTGGCCGACCCGTCGGCGACCGGTCCGGCCCCGGGGCTGCCGGCCGGGGTCCTCGCCGAGGACGGTGAGGACGCGATGGCGACGCTGGCGGCCGACGGGCGCGTCATCTCGGTCAGCCCGGCCATCGAGGCGATCACCGGCCGCCCACCCGAGGCGCTGGTGGGCCGGGAGGTCTTCGCGAACATCCACCCCGAGGACGTGGAGGCCGCGCGGGCCGCCCACCGGGCCCTGGTCTCGGGGGAGCGCCGCGAGGGCGTGCTGGTCGTCCGCGTGGCCCACGCGCAACGCGGCACGGCGTGGATCGAGGTGCGCCTGCGCCCGGCGCCGGAGGGCGACCCCGAGGCCCGCGTCCTCCTGCAGGTGCGCGACGTCACCGCCCGTGCCGAGGCCGACCGGCGGCTGGCCGACTCCGAGGCCCGCTACCGGCTGCTGGCCGAGCACACCTCCGACCTGATCCTGCGCCTGTCGCCCGAGGGGGTCGTCACCTACGCCTCGCCCGCCGCCTGGCGGCTGCTCGGCCGTGAGCCCGCCGATCTGGAGGGGCGTCCGCTCACCGAGGCGGCGCTGGAGGACGACCGGCCGGCGCTCGCCGAGGCGCTCACCGCGCTCCCCCACGTCTGGGGCTCGCTCCGTACGCGCGGGCGCTGGCGCCGGGTCGACGGGACCCCGGTCTGGATGGACACCGCGCTCCGGGCGGTCCGGACGGACGGCCGCATCGTCGAGGTCGTGGCCTCGGCCCGCGAGGTCGGGGCCGAGGTGGACGCGGAGCAGGCGCTGGCCGCCTCGGAGGAGCGGTTCCGGCTCCTGGTCGGCGCGTCGGCCGACGTCATCTTCCGCATCGACCCCGACGCGACGATCATCGACGTCTCCGAGTCGGTGTGCGACCTCCTCGGCCGCGCCCCGGAGGACCTGATCGGCACGCACGGCCTGGACCTGGTCCACCCCGACGACGCCGAGGCATCAGGGGTGGCGCGGGCGCGCGCGCTCGACGGCGAGCCCTGGCGCGTGCGGATGCGCTTCCGCACGGCCGATGGGGGGTGGGTCTGGACCTCGGTGCACCATCGCGCGGCGCGCGGCGCCGACGGCCGGGGGGAGATCCAGGCCGTCGCCCGGGAGATCACCCAGGAGATCGAGGCCGAGGATCGCCTGCGCGAGTCGGAGGCCCGGTTCCGCCTCCTGGCCGAGCACGGCGCCGACATGGTCGCGGTGGTGACCCCGGACGGCACCGTCGCCTACGCCTCGCAGGCCGCCCGGCGACTGATCGGCGGCGACCCGGAGTCGATCACCGGCGTCCCGTTCGCGGACCTGGTCCACCCCGGCGACCGGCCGGCCGTGGATCGCCTGATCGCCGGGCTGGGTCGCGGCCCGGACTCCGGAGCCCTGCGCCTGCGCCTGCGCCGGCCGGACGGTGGTGAGGGGTGGGTCGAGATGACCCACCGGGTGGTCCGGGGTGAGGACCGCGAGCCGAGCGAGGTGGTCTGCGCCCTGCGCGACATCGGGCTGCGGATGGCCGCCGAGCAGGCGCTGGCCGACGCCGAGGCGCGCCTGCGCCTGCTCGTCGGGAACATGAGCGACGTCATCACCCGCTTCGCGCTCGACGGCACCGTGATCGACGTGGTGGGCGACGTCGAGGGGCTGCTCGGCATGACCCGCGAGGAGTTGGTCGGCCGTCCCAGCATGGCCTTCGTCGACCCGGAGTGGGTCATGGCAAACGCCCCGCAGATCCGGGTGCCGACCGAGGTCGGGGTGGTGCAGACGATCGTGCTGCGCGGCCGGCGGGCGGACGGCAGCCGGCTCTGGATCGAGTCGCGTCAGCAGGGCGTTGCCGGCCCGGACGGCGTCATCGCCGAGGTGGTTGCGACCTCCCGGGACGTCACCGCCCGGGTGGAGGCCGAGCAGGCGCTGCGCGAGTCGGAGGATCTGCACCGCTCGCTGGTCGAGGCGATGGCCGAAGGGGCCATCGTCCTCTACGCCGACGGCCGCCCGGGCACGGTGAACGCCGCCGCCAAGCGCATCCTCGGCCTGGAGGAGGACGAGATCCTGGGCCGCGGGAATCGCGCCGGCGCATGGGAGGAGATCTCCCCCGACGGCCGGGTGTGGCCCCCGGAGGAGCACCCGGTGATGGTCGCCCTGACCACCGGCGAGCGGGTCTCCGGGGCGATCATGGGCGTGCGCGCCGGCGCCGGGCGGCGGCTCTGGCTGAGGATCAGCGCGGTGCCCCTCATCGCGCCCGGGGCGGAGCGGCCGTACGCGGCGCTGGCGACGTTCGCCGACGTCACCGCCGAGCGGGAGGCCGACCAGGTCAAGCGCCTGCTCGCCGAGCAGTCGTCCGACCTCATCGCCCGCCACCGGGCCGACTACTCGCTGGAGTGGGTCTCGCCCTCATCGGCGCGCATCCTGGGCTGGGCGCCGGATGAGCTGATCGCGCTGGCGACCGGGGAGCTGGTCCACCCCGACGACGCCGCGGCCGCGGCCGGCCCGCCCCGGGGCGAGGAGGGCCCGACCCGCTTCCGGGTGCGCCACAAGGCCGGGCACTGGGTGTGGGCCGAGGTCACCTCCCGGCCGGTGCTGGGCGAGCGCGGCGAGGTCATCGCCTTCCACTCCGCGCTCCGCGACGTGGGCGCCCAGGTCGCCGCCGAGCAGGCGCTGCACGAGTCGGAGGACCGGCTCCGGACGCTGGTCGGGTCCATGGCCGAGGGGGCGATCGTCCGCTACGCCGATGGGCGCCGGGGCACGGCCAACGCGGCGGCGGTGCAGATCCTGGGCGCCGACCAGGACGAGATCCTCGGCCGCGGTCCGCTGGGGGCCGCCTGGGGAGCGGTGCGGGCCGACGGGGCGCACTGCCTGCCCGGCGAGGAGCCGGCGGCGGTCGCGCTCCGCGAGGGCCGGGCGATCCGGGGCCGGGTGATGGGGATCACCGTCGCCGACGGGCGCCGGCGCTGGCTCCGGGTGAGCGCAGAGCCCATGTCCGCGCCGGGCGAGCCGGCCCCCTACGGCGTGGTCACGACCTTCGCCGACGTCACCGCCGAGCGCGAGGCCGCCGGCATCGCCCGTCTGATGGCCGAGCAGGCATCCGACGTGCTCTCCCGCCACCGCGCCGACCACTCGCTCGAGTGGATCTCCCCGTCGTGCCAGCGCATCCTCGGCTGGACCCCGGAGGAGATGTACGAGATGGCCCCCGGCGCGTTGATCCATCCGGACGACGCCGCCGCCGCCGAGGAGCCCTCGCGGGGCGACGGCGCCCCCGCCCGGTTCCGCATGCGGCACCGGGAGGGCCGCTGGGTCTGGGTGGAGGTCACGACGCGTCCCGTGCTCGACGAGCTGGGCCGGGTCGTCGCCCATCACTCGGCCCTGCGCGACGTGGGCGTGCAGGTGGCCGCCGAGCAGGCCCTGAGGGAGTCGGAGGACCGGCTCCGGACGCTGGTCGGCACGATGGCGGAGGGCGTCGTGCTGGTGCACGCCGACGGGCGCCCCGGCATCGTCAACCCGGCCGCGCGCGCGATCCTCGGCATGGACGGGGACGAGGTCCTGGCCCGCCGGGAGTGGGAGGTCGTCCGCGAGGACGGCACGCCCTGGCCCGCGGAGGAGCAACCGCTTCCGCACACCATGCGGACCGGGGAGGCGCTCCGGGGGGTGATCGGCGGGCGCCGGCTCGCGGACGGGACCACCCAGTGGCTTCGCATCAGCACCGAGCCGCTGATCGCCGAGGGCGCCGGCGGCCCGCACGCGGTGGTGGCGACGTTCGCCGACGTGACCGCCGAGCGCGAGGCCGATCAGGTGAAGCGGCTGGTCACCGAGTACGCATCGGACATCCTGATCCTCCACCGGCCCGACTGGGAGTTCCAGTGGGTGTCGCCGTCGTGCGAGCGGGTCATGGGGTGGACCCCCGAGGAGATGATGACCCACGGCCCCAGGGCCCTGGTGCACCCGGACGACGACGCGGTCGCCCACGCCGAGGCCAACGCCGGCGTGGACCTGCGCCGCTTCCGGGTGCGCCACCGGGACGGGCGGTGGATGTGGGTCGAGTCCACCTCCCAGCCGCTCTTCGCCCCCGACGGCACCCTGATCGGCCACCAGAGCGTCACCCGCTGCGTGGACGAGCAGGTGGAGGCCGAGCGCGCGCTCGCGGCCAGCGAGGAGCGCTTCCGGCTGCTGGCCGGGCAGGCGTCGGACATCATCGTCCGCCACGCCCCGTCCGGCCGCCCGCTGGATGTCTCGGCCGCGGCGCGGCGCATCCTGGGCCGCGAGCCCGAGGACCTGATCGGCCTCGGCGGCGACCACGAGATCGTGCATCCCGAGGATGCGCCCGCCCTGCGCGCGGCCTTCGATCGGCTGCGTGGAGGCGGGGGCAGCGAGACGCTCCTCTACCGCCTGCGCCACGCCGACGGCCACTGGGTGTGGCTCGAGGGCACCCACCTGGCCCTGTACGGGCCGGGCGGGGAGGTGACCGAGGTCACCTCGACGCTGCGCGACGTGGGCGACCGCGTGGCCCGTGAGCGCGAGGAGCGCCGGCGCGCACGCGAGCGCGAGGAGCTCATGGCCGTCGTCTCCCACGAGCTGCGTGCCCCGCTCGGCACCCTCGAGGGCATGCTCACCCTCGCCCTCGGGGACGGCGCCGGCCTGCCCGGGCCCGCGCGCGTGGGGCTCGAGTCCGGGCTGCTCCGCCTCGCCCGCCTGCGCCGGCTGGCGAGCGATCTCATGGTCATGACCCAGGTCGACGCCGACGCCCTGTCGCTCCGGCGACGCGAGGTCGACCTTGGGGACCTCGTGCAGGACCTCGCCGGCGGCGCCCTCGGGGAGGCCGAGCGGGAGGGGGTCCTGGTGGTGGTCGACGCCCGGCGGGTGCCGGTGTTCGCGGACCCCGAGCGGATCGGGCAGGTGGTCGACAACCTGCTGGCCAACGCGCTCAAGTACTCCTCGTCCGGCGGCGTGGTCCACATCGCGACCGGCGGCGACCCGACCCACGGGTGGATCGTGGTGAGCGACCAGGGGCCCGGCCTGCCGGCGGAGGAGCGGGCGCGGGTCTTCGAGCGCTTCCACCGCGGCCCGGGGGCCGACCGGGTGCCCGGGAGCGGCCTCGGCCTGGCCATCGCCCACGCGATCGTGACCGCCCACGGGGGGACCATCAGCCTCGGCGACGGCCCCGACGCATGCGGTCTGACCGCGACCGTGCGGATACCGCGCGAGTAGCGCGGGGTCCCCGGCGAGCCGCAAGACAACTGCAAGGTCCCTGACGCGGCTTCGGTAGGATGCTGGTGGAGGATTGAGGCGCTTGGATCCTCCGCTCTCGCAGCCCGTGCCCGAACTCACCCATCAGGCCTCCACCGCCCCCCTGGCGGTCGGCTGGGGCCCCGACGCGGTCGCCCGTCGCCTGGGCGCGCCGCCGGCCTGGGCTCTGTGGACGGCCGAGCCGATGAGCGAGGTCGCTGCGGTCTCCTTCGGCGGCGGCTGGCTCGCATGGCGGGCCGCGTCCGGCGCACCACCGGCCCCCGAGGAGCTCGCCGCGCTCGCCCCCGACGGCTGCGCGGGCTTCGCCCCCGTGGAGGTCCCGGTGGACGCCGCGGCCCTGCGCCGGTCCGCCGCCCGCGCGGTCCGCGCCTGGCGGCGGTGGACCGACCCGGCCCGGGACCGGCGCCAGATGGCCGCCCTGCTCGCCCCGGGCGGCCTCGACGTGGCGTTCCAGCCCCTGGTGGACCTGGCGGGCGGCGGGGTCATGGGCCATGAGGCGCTCGCCCGGCCCCGGGTCCCGGGGCTCGCGTCGCCGCTCGCGGCGTTCGGCCTCGCCCGGCGGCTCGGCCGGGAGGCCGAGCTCGACGCGGCGTGCCTCGTGCTGGCGGTCGTGCGCGGGGAGGTGCGCCCCGCCGGCAGCCCGCTCTGGGTGAACCTCACCCCCTCCTCGCTGGGCCAGGAGGGCATCGGCGCCGAGGGGGTCATCGCCGTGGTGGGCGATGCCGGCCGGGTGGTGGTGGAGGTCACCGAGCAGGCCGCGCCGCGGGCGCTCGCCGGACCGGCCGCGACGTTGCGGGCCGGCGGCCTGGGGGTGGCGGTCGATGACGCCGGCGCGGGCAGCGCCGGGCTCGACGGCCTGCGGGACCTCAAGGCCGACTACATCAAGATCGACGGCGGCCTGTTGCGCGACGCGGCCGAGGGCCGCGCGCCGGGCGGGCTGGTCCAGGCGATGGTGGGCGTCGCCCACCGCCTCGGCGCGATCGTGGTCGCCGAGGGCATCGAGACCGAGGAGCACCTGGCCTTCGCCCGCGACGTCGGTGCCGAGCTGGGCCAGGGCTGGCTCCTGGGGCGCCCGGGCCCCCTCAGCCCGGCGGGCCCGGGCGGGTCGCCAGGCGGTACCCGAAGCCCCTGACGGTCTCCACCGGCGACTCGCCGGTCTCCGGGCTGCTCCCGAGCTTCTTGCGGAGCCGGCTCACCACCACGTTGAGGTGGCCCGTGGCGTCCACGCCCTCGACCTCGCCCCACACCGCCTCGATCAGGTCCGCGGTGGACACCGCCGCACCGGGATCGCGGCAGAGGGTCGCGAGCAGGCGGAACTCGAGCGGCGTGAGCTCCACCCCGCGACCCCCGACGGCCACGGTCCGCGCCACCGGGTCGAAGCGCAGGAAGCCGGTGTCCACCGTCGGCGCGCGCTCCGGGGCGCGGCGGCCGGAGCGGCGCATGAGGGCCTCGATCCGGGCGGCGAGCTCGCGGGGCTGGAACGGCTTGCCCATGAAGTCGTCGGCCCCACCTCGGAGGCCCCGCACGCGATCGGAGGTCTGGTCGTGGCCGGAGAGGATGAGCACCGGCACCTCCTCCGACATCTCCCGGATGCGCTCGAGCACCTGCCAGCCGTCGATGCCGGGCAGGGCGAGGTCGAGCACCACCGCGTCCGGCCGGCGGGCGAAGAGCTCACGCAGGCCGCTCAGGCCGGCCGCCGACTCGACGACGCGCATGTGCGCCTGCTCAAGCGCCGCTCGCACCAGCCGGCGCACGTCCGGGTCGTCGTCGATGACCAGCACCGTCGCGGTCGCGCCCACGCCGCTCTCCTCGCTCCGGCACCGTGCTGTCGGGGCCGGAGCGAATCCTGCCGGGTCGCGCGAGGGCGCGCCTGCGGGCGGGTCGGAAAATCCTTGGGGAGGCGCCGACAGCCCCCATCGGTGCCGGCGCCTCCTGCGGTGCCCTCCGTGCGGGATCTCGCCGCAGCGGGACTCCGCCGGCCAATCCGGGCCCTGAACGGCATGGTGCCCGCCGGCCGCGATCTGCGGAATCGCCCGCCCGGAGGTTCTCGGTGTCATCCGATCAGACGACACCTCAGGCGGGCTCGCGCGCGGGCTCGGGGGCGGTGCGCGTGGTCCCGGGTGACGCGGTCGGGGGCTCCACGGTGAGGCGTGGGAGGACCCGGTCCAGCCACCGCGGGATGTACCAGGCCCGCCGGCCGAGCATGGCCATCACCGCCGGGACGATGACCAGGCGCACCACGAAGGCGTCGATGAGGATCGCCACGCCGAGCCCGAGCCCGAACTCCTTGATCACGCGGTCATCGCCGAGCAGGAACGACAGGAACACCGTGCTCATGATGAGCGCGGCGGCCACCACCACCCTCCCGATGGCCGCCACCCCGTGCACCACCGCCCCCGTGGGGGTGTCGCCGTGCACGTACTCCTCCCGGATGCGGCTGACCAGGAAGACCTCGTAGTCCATCGACAGGCCGAAGAGGATCGCGAACACGATGACCGGCAGGAACGACTCGATCGGGCCGGTCGTGTCGAGGCCGATCAGGCTCGCGCCCCAGCCCTTCTGGAACACCGCGACCAGCACGCCGAACGCGGCGAGGGCCGACAGCAGCGTGGTCAGGGCGGCCTTGACCGCGATCACCACGCTCCGGAAGGCCATCGAGATCAGCAGCACGGTGATGCCGATGACCGAGAGCAGGAACCACGGCAGCCGGTCCGAGATGCGCGCCGAGATGTCCTCGAACGCCGCGGTCTGGCCGCCCACGAACGCGCGTGCGCCGGTGCCCTCCAGGGCGCGGGGCACCGTCTCGCCGCGCAGCGACGCGACCAGGTCGGCGGTCTCGGCCGACTGCGGCGAGGTGGTCGGGAACACGGTGACCACGGCGGTGTCGCCGGCCCGGTTGACCACCGGGTCCGGCACCGACGCCACGCCCGGCACCTCGCGCAGGGTCGCGGCGAGCCGCTCGGCGGCGTCGCCGCCGGCCGGCTGCTCCACCGCGACCACCAGGGGGCCGTTGAAGCCGGGCCCGAAGCCCTCGGCGAGCAGGTCGTAGGCCTGGCGGATCGTGGTGTCGGGCGGGCTCGATCCGGCGTCGGAGGACCCCAGGCGCGCGTCCAGGGCGGGCAGGGCGATGATGAGCAGCACCACGGTCGCGATCGTCGCGAACGGGATCGGCCGTCCGGTCACCAGCCGGGCCCAGCGGGCCATGCGGCTGTTCATGCGCGCCTCGTGGGAGTCGTCGCGCCCGCCCACGAACGGCACCCGGCCCTTGTCGATGCGGTGGCCCAGCAGGCTGAGGACCGCGGGCAGGAGCGTCACCGCCGCGACGACCGTCACCATCACGGTGATCGCCGCGCCCAGGCCGAGCTTGGTGATGAAGTCCAGCCCGATCACCGCGAGCGACGAGATCGAGATCGCGACCGTCAGCCCGGCGAAGATGACCGCCCGTCCGGCGGTGGCCGTGGCCGCCGCCGCGGCGTCGACCGGGGCGGCCCCGTCGTGCAGGGCCTGCCGGTAGCGGGTGACGATGAACAGGGCGTAGTCGATGCCGACGCCCAGCCCGAGCATGGTCGCCAGGGTCGGGGTGATCGTGTTGAACGTGGTGACCGCGGCGGCGAGCATGAGCAGGTTGAGCCCGATGCCGAGCGCGACGATCGCGAGCAGGATCGGCACGGCCATCGCCACGAGGCTGCCGAGCATCACCAGCAGGATGATCACCGCCGCGAGCAGCCCGAGCAGCTCGCTGGTCGAGGTCTGCGGCCCCTGCGAGGCGCTGATCACCGGGCCGCCGAACTCCACCCGCAGGGCGTCGCCGGCCGCCCGGCGCACGTCCTCCTGCAGCCGATCGACATCGGCCTTGGGCACCTCGAAGGCCTGCTCGCGGAACTGGACGTCGGCGTAGGCGATGCGGTCGTCGGGGGCCACCGCGCCACCCCGGCCGGCGAACGGGTCGCCGACCCCCACCACGCCCGGGACCCGCTCGGCGGCGGCCTGCGCGGCGTCGACCGCCCGGCGCTGCGCGGCGTCGCGGAGCGTCGTCCCGTCGGGGGCCGCGAAGACGATCTGGGCGGCGTCGCCGGACCGGGCCGGGAACCGCTCGCTCAGCAGGTCGGTCGCGCGCTGGGCGTCGGAGTCGGGGATCGAGAACTCATCGACCAGGGTGCCGCCGACGGTCGCGCTCGCGACGATGATGCCCGCGGCCACCACGACCCAGGCGAGGATCGTGCGCCAGCGGTGGACCGAGCAGTGCCGGGCCACACGGGCCAGCCAGCCCTCGTGGCGGCGCTCGGACGACGGGGTGGAGGTGGGGGGCGTCGTCATCGCCACCGGCCATCCTAGTTCCGGCCACCCCCGCCGACGAAGGCCCGCAGCCCCGACGGGGGTGGATCGTCAGGCGATCCTCAGCCGGGCGATGGCATCCCCATGGAAGCGCCGCGGCCCGGTCGCGGTCAGGCCCGGAAGCGGCCGGCGAGCGCCGCCAGGCCGTCCGCGGCCTCGGCGGCCGCCGCCGCGCTCGCGGCCACCTGCTCGGTCGCCGCCGAGGTCTCCTCGGTGGTCGCCGCGACCTCCTGGGCCGCCGCGGCGTTCTCCTGGCTCACCGCGGCGACGGTGCCGATGTGGTCCTGCACCCGGTCCATGCCCGCCGACAGGGCGCCGGCCGCCTCGGCGACCTGGCCGACCCCGGCCGAGAGGGTGCCGACCTCGGCGGCGATCCGGGCGAACGCCTCGCCCGCGCTGGTCACCCGCTCGCCGCCCGCGCCGACCGCCCGCCGGCTCGAGTCCACCGCGTCGCGAGCCCGGGCGGCGTCGTGCTGGATCGCCGCGACGATCCCGGCGATCTCGTCGGCCGACCCGTTCGCCTGCTCGGCCAGCTTGCGGACCTCGTCGGCCACCACGGCGAAGCCCCGTCCGGCCTCGCCGGCCCGGGCCGCCTCGATGGCGGCGTTGAGCGCCAGGAGGTTGGTCTGACCGGCGATCCGCCCGATCGTCCCGACGATCTGGCCGATGTCGTCGCTCTTGGCGGCGAGCGCCGCCATCGCGGTCCCGACCGCGTCCGAGCCGCGGACGACCTGGGCCATGGCCTCCTCGGCCTCCCGCAGCGTGTCCGACCCCTCGTGGGCGGCCGCGTCGGCCGCGTCGGCCGCGTCGCGGGCGGTCCGCCCCGCGCCGGCGACCCGGACCACGTCGCCCGCCATGTCCTCGACCGCCGCCAGGGCGAGCTGGGCGGCCTCGGCCTGCTCGGATGATCCCTGGGCGACGCCGTCCACGGTGGCGGCGATCTGGCCGACCGCCGCGCCGGCCTGGCCGGCGGCCTCGGCCATCTGGCGCGCACCCTCCCGCTGCTCGTGGGCGGAGGCCGCCACCTGCGCCACGACCTCGCGGACCCGGCCGGCGAAGGCGTTGAACGCGGCGGCCACGGTCCCGAGCTCGTCGCGCCGTCCGGCGTCCAGGCGCTGGGTCAGATCCCCGTCGCCGTCGGCGATCTCGCGCATCCTCGCCTCCAGCGTGGCGAGCGGCCCGGTGATCGAGCGGGTCACCGCCAGCGCGAGCCCGACGGCGATGGCCAGCGCGGCCAGGGCGACCGCGAGGATCGTCCAGCGGGCGAGCGCCCCGGCGCGGTCGGCGGCCGCGCGGCTCGCCGCCGCGTCGGCGCCGATGTCGGCCACCAGGCGGTCCACCGCCCCGGACATCTCGGTGAACAGCTCGATCTCCCGTCCGAGCACCAGGTCGTCGGCCTGCCGCCGCGCGCCCGCGGTGCCCTGCCGGTAGAGGGCGGCGATCTCCGTGTCGAGGGCCATGAACCGGTCGAAGGCCCCCATGGCGGCGCCGAGCGTGTCCGCCTGGGCGTCGTCCAGGCCGAGCGCCCGCAGGCGCGCGGCCTGGCGGCGGAAGGCCGCGGCCGCGGACAGGAAGCGCGCGCGGGTCGCGGCGTCGTCCTCCGCCGCCCCGCGCACCCCCCGGCCGACGTCGAACGCATAGGCGGTCTGCCAGCCGTTCACGTCGGCGGCCCCGTACTTGAGCTCGCCCGCGGCGGCGGTCCGGGCCAGGCCGGCGGTCAGGTCGGCGGCGGCCCCGCCCTGGCGGGCGCCGGCCCACAGGCCGACCCCGGCCACGGCGAGCACCAGGAGGGCGAGCACGGCGAAGGCGGCGACCAGGCGGCGCCGGATGGTCAGGGAGGCGAGCAGGCGCATCGGAGGAACTCCTGGGCGGGGGGCGTCCGCCTTCGGGGATCGGTCGCGCGGACGGCAGGATCATCTCCAGGGCATGTCATTCACATGTCAACGGGCCCGGAAGCTCATCCCACGGGGACGAGGCACCCCCGGGTCGGGCCTGTAGGGTCCCGGCCGGTGGACGAGCCGAACGACACCCCACCCCCGGCCGGCGAGCCCGGCGGGGGCCGCCGCTCCGTGAAGGACCTGCCCTGGCGGGCCATCGGGGCCTGGGCGGCCGTGGTGCTCGGCGGCGTGGTCGCGCTCGTCGCGTCACTGACGATCTGGGTCAACCGCCAGGCGCTCGACACCGACTCGTGGGTGAACGCCTCCACCGAGCTCCTCGCCGACGACGAGGTGCGCGAGGCCCTGTCGATCTACCTGGTCGACGAGCTCTACTCGGCCTCCGACGTGCAGGCGCGCCTCGACTCATCGCTGCCGAGCCAGCTCAAGCCGCTTGCGGGCCCCATCTCCGGCGGGCTGCGCTCGGTCGCCCAGCAGGGGACCGAGCAGCTCCTGGCGAGCTCCCAGGTCCAGCGGCTGTGGGAGGAGCTCAACCGGCGCGCCCACGGCCTGCTGGTCGACCTGCTGGAGGAGAAGGACACGCGCGCGCTCCAGGCGGAGGGCGGCGACGTGGTCCTGAACCTGCAGCCGCTCCTCGAGCGCGTGCGCGCCCGGGTGGGCATCGACACTCCGCTCCGGCCCGACGCCGGCCGCATCACGATCATGCGCTCGGACCAGCTCGAGGCGGCCCAGACCGCCGTGAAGGTCATCCGCGTCCTGAGCGTCCTGCTCGGCCTCGTGGTGGTGGCGCTGTTCGCGCTCGGCATCTGGCTCGGCGTGGGGCAGCGGCGGCGGCTGCTGATCGCCGCGGGGGCGAGCCTGGTGATCGTCGGGCTCATCGACCTGGTCGCCCGGCGCCTGGCCGGACGGGCGGTCGTCGACGCCCTGAGCGGCGACGCGGTGTCCCGGCCCGCCGCGCAGGACGTCTGGCAGCTCAGCACCACCCTGCTGCGCGACGTCGGCGTCGCGCTGGTCATCTACGGGCTCATCGCGATCCTCGGCGCCTGGCTGGCCGGCCCCTCCCGCTGGGCGACCTGGGTGCGCCGCCGCTCCTCCCCGTACATGGCCCGGCCCGTCCCGGTGTACGTGGTGCTCGCCGCGCTCATCCTCATGGTGCTGCTGTTCGGCCCCAACCTGGGCAACCGCACCCTCCTGGGCACGCTCATCCTGTTGGTGCTGGTCGTGGCCGGGGTGGAGGTCCTGCGCCGGCGCATCCTCGCCGAGTTCCCGCCCGAGCCCCGCCCCGCGGAGCCGGCTCCGGCCTAGGCGATCGCCCGGACCACCAGGTCCGCGAGCGCCATGACGCCGAGCCCGAGGACGGCCAGCACCGCGCCGAGGGTCGCCTGACGGGCGGGCCGGCTCGGGCGGCGGGTGGTGGCGCTCACGGGGGTCCTCCAGGTCGCGGACGCGGTGCCCTGGGTATCGGGCGGCCGGGCCGGGCTCTGGAGGGTCTGCCACCCCCCGGGGCGGGCCGGAGCTAGCCGCGCAGCGGGGCGCTCCCGGCCACCGGCAGGTGGAGCCCGAGCCGCTCCCAGTCGCCGCGCACCCCGCCGATGCGGAAGTCGGCCATCGCGGTGGCCCGGGCCTCCTCGTCCGGATAGAGCGAGGTGATGATGCGCTCGCGCCGGACCAGGCCCGGGCGCTCGGCCGGGTCGATCTCGGGCACCACCACGAGATCCAGGGCGACCGGGGCGGCCATCCGCACCGCGAGCACGGCCTGGCCGCCGTCCAGGACCCATGCGCACGCGGCGTCCAGGGACTCCCCGCGGCGGGCGTAGAGCGGGTCGAGCATCTCGTCGGCACACACCCCGTGGACCATGACCGGCCCCTGGGCGTGGGGCATCAGCACGACCTGGGCGGCGGCGAGTGCTACGCGCGGGGCCGAGCGGAGCAGCGCGGCGGGGTCAGGGATCGTCGTCATCTGGCCGCGGATGCTACGCGGGCGGGGAGTGCCCCGGGCGGAGGGCGGGGGAGGCGGGTACGCCGACACGGCTTCTCGGCGCCGGGTGCGACGCTCGACCTCAGCCTCACATTGATGCCCACCCTCGACCGGGGCCGGATCTGGCGGACCGGGCGGCGGCTGCATAGGTTGCCCGCGCGATGCCCGACCGAGCCGACCTGCGATCCGTCGCCCCGCCCGCCGACCGCGACGAGCTCGCGCGCGGCGTCATGGCCGTGGTGGAGGCCTGCGACGGCCTCCCGCGCCGCAGCCTGGGGCCCGCGGTGGCCGCGTGGCTCGCCGTCCGGCGCCCGGCCGCCGCCCCGCCCGATGCGGCGGACCTGCTGCGGGCGGTGGGCATGCTGATCGTGCAGGGCGCGCTCGACGAGCGGGAGGGCCGGCTGGTCTCCCTGCGCGCCGAGCACCGCAGGGCCGGCTGAGCCTCAGGCGGTCCGGCGGGGGCCCGGCCCCGCCGCCGCGGAGACCTCCGGCGCCCGCGCCGGCCCGGTGATGATCGGCACCTCGCTCGCCAGCTCGCGCCGCCCGTCGCGCCGGAACGCCACATCGACCACGTCGCCCCGCAGGTCGCCGTAGACGCCGATGCCGATGAGCAGGAGCGTCTTGTGCCAGAACCCCAGGCGGGGACGGGGCCGGGCCGGGGTGAGCAGCTCGATCCAGCGGCCCTCGACCCGGAAGTCCTCGCCCTCGCGCCGCGGCTCGCCGTTGACGTAGACCTCGAACGGGGGCTCGGCGCCCTCGGGGACCGGCACGTGGGGCATCCGGCGATCGTACCGCCGCGGGTTCAGAGCAGCGTCAGCAGCTGCGCGCAGAGGATCTTGGTGATCATCGCCGCGGGGAAGACCATGGCGTAGCCCAGTCCGACCCGCTGGTCCTGGGTGCGCTCCTGGGCGAAGGCGAGCACCGCCGGCTGGGTCTGGGCCCCCGCGATCGTGCCGGCGGCCCGGCCGCCGCCCAGGCCGAAGCTCCGGATGACCACCACCAGGGCCACCGCCGCGGTCAGCGTGACGATGAGGCCCGCGGTGGCGATGCGCACGCCCGCCGGGCTCTGCAGCGAGTCGATCAGGTCGCCGCCGGCCCGCGAGCCCGCGGCGGCGAGGAAGATCAGGATGCCCAGGTTCTGCAGCGACAGGCCGGCGGTGTAGGGCACCGACCAGACCACCGGGCCGGTGCGCGCGGCCCGGCCGAGCAGCAGCCCGACGATCAGGGGCCCGGCGGCGAAGCCGATCTCGAAGGTGCCCCCGCCCGGCGCCGGGAGCGGGATGAGCCCGACCAGCAGGCCGATCGCCAGCCCGAGCGAGAGGCCCAGGGGGTTCAGGTCGCCGGGACCGCGCTCGGAGTCGCCCAGGTACCGGGCGACCTCGGGCAGGCGGGAGCGCGGGGCGATCACCCGGATGCGATCGCCCTGCATCACCACGATGTCGTCGGCGGCGAGCAGGTCCACGTCGCCCCGCCGCACCCGGGTCGCGACCGCGCCGAAGCGCCGCCCGAGCCCCAGCTCGCCCACGCTGAGTCCCGAGAGGCGGCGGTTGGAGAGGGTCATCCGGCGCATGTCGAGCTGACGGCGGTCCAGCGGCAGGTGCTCCTCCGCCGGCCGGCCGACCCGCGCCGCCAGCGCCTCCACGTCGTCGGGGCGGCCGATGGCCGACACCAGGTCCCCGGGGGCGAGCACGGTGTCCTCGGTGGGCACCCGCACCCGTCCCTCGTGCTTGACCCGGCTGAAGAGCACCGGCCGGTCGCCCAGGTGGGCGAGGTCGCCGAGTGAGGGGAGGTCCCGCCGGGTGACCTCGAGCGTGAGCTCCAGGATCGGCGCGGGCACCCCCGGCTCGTCGGCCGGCGGAGCCGGCTGGGGTGCCCGCCGCCGGAGCGTCCAGGCGGCGGCCGCGAGCATCACCAGCACCCCGCCGAGGTAGGTCACCGAGTAGCCCACCGTCGGGCCGGCCGCCCCGTCGAGCTGCTCGGTGGCGGCGGCCAGCGCCGGGGTGTTGGTGAGCGCGCCGGCGTAGATCCCGGCGATGACCCCGATGTCGAGCCCGAAGGCGCTCCCCACGCCGTAGGCGAGGGCGGCGGCGGCCACCAGCACCGCGGCCACCGAGACCATGGGCGCGAGCGCGTGGCGCAGGGCCCCGAAGAACGACGGCCCGCTGGCCACGCCGATCGTGTAGGCGAAGACGGCGAGGCCGAGCTGGCCGAGGATGGCCGGAAGCTCCAGCCGCCCGTCCCACGCCGAGAGCGCGAGGGCGGTGAAGAGCACCGCCGCCGGACCCAGGCTGAACCCGCGGATCCGGACGCTGCCGACGGCGGTCCCGACCGCGAGGCAGGTGAAGAGCAGCAGGAGGGGGTTGTCGGCGAGGAGGTCGGCCATCAGGCGCCGGAGCCCTCGGCCCCCCGGTCGGCTCCTGCGCCCACGCTACACCCTCCGCCGGCCCGCACCGCCGCCGACCGTCCCGTCTGCGGCCCCCCGCGGCCGGGCCACCCGGGCGGGGCACCCGGGTGCACGCCGTGGCCCCGGGGCCGGTCGGGACCCCGCTGACCCCGGCGAGGTTCGACGAGAAGCACGTCAGGAGCTTCGGCGCCGGCACCCCCCTGGGTGAGGGTCCCGCCCCGCCGGGGGTACCGTGGGGCCCCCCGACCGCCGGAGGAGCCCCGTGCGCCATCTGCCCGACGAGGTCCGCGAGCTCATCGACGGGCCGAACTACTGCCACCTGGCCACCCTCATGCCGGACGGCGCGCCCCACGTGGTCGCGGTGTGGGCGGGCATGGAGGGGCCGCACGTCGCGGTCTTCACCCAGCGCGGCTCGCGCAAGGCGCGCAACATCGCCCGCGATCCGCGCGTGTCGCTCTCGGTGACCGGCCACGCCGACCCCTACCGCACCGCGCACCTGCGCGGCCGCGTGGTGGGGGAGCGCACCGGCGACGAGGCGCTCGCGGTCATGGACCGCCTCTCGCTCACCTACACCGGCGAGCCCTTCCCGATGCGCGGGCCCGACGGCGTGCTCCTGCTCATCGAGCCCGAGCACGTGGGCTTCCGCGCGCTCCCGTTCACCCACCGGGCCTGACCCGCGGCCGCGGCGCGGCCGGCCTGGGCAGATCGTCCATCCGGCCTCCGCGCGCCGGACCGGGCGCCGACGCTCCTGGTGCAATGACGCGCACCCTCATCATCGTCTGCGCCGCCGCCGCCGCGGCCGCCGCCCTGGTCGCGGTGGGCTGGGCGGCCGCCGGGGCGCTCGGGCCGTGGCCGTGGTTCGCCCTGGGGGCGGCCGGCGGGGTCGCCGCCGGCGCGCTCGCGCTCTGGCCCGGCCGTCACGCCGGGTGAGACGACCCGCCCGGGGGCTGGGATTCGGACGCCGGCGCGGTACCCTAGCCCGAGCGAGTCCGGCGTCCGGCCCCCCGGCGGCCGGCGCAATCCGAGAACGAGGGAGGCGCCACGAGCGCGACCAAGGAGAAGGAAGAGGCGATCGAGTTCGAGGGCGAGGTCATCGAGGCCCTCCCCAACACGTTCTTCCGGGTGGAGCTGGACGGCGGGCACAAGGTCCTGGCCAAGCTGGCCGGCCGGCTGCGCCGGAACTGGATCCGGGTCAACCCCGGTGACCGCGTGCGGGTCGAGGTGTCGCCGTATGACCTGACCCGGGGACGCATCACCTACCGCCTCAAGTAGCCCCGCGCGCGCCTGCGGCGCGCGCCGGGTCCCCGTCCCGCCCCGGCCCCGCCGGCGCCGGGTGGCGACCCGCATCCCGCGGCCTCGACCAGGGCCGCGGACCCGGCCGGCCCCACGACCTGGTCGCCGTCCGCCCGGACGCCGTCGGCGCTGGCCACGATCAGCGCCCCGGCCGTCCCGCCGTGCGGGCGCGGGCCCGCCGGCGCCGGCCCCGCTCGGAGCGGGAACCGCTCGGCGGCCCACCGCTCACCTGGCGGCGGCGCGCAGCCGATGGGGTGATGAGCCGATCGATCCCGACCACCGACCCGTGCCGCCGAGACCCTCTCCCGAGCCCACATTCGCCGACCTCGCCGAGATCGCCACCGACGGCGTCTACCTGGTCGACGCCCGGCGGACGATCCTCGCGTGGAACCCGGCGGCGGAGCGGATCTCCGGGTGGTCCGCCGACGCGGTGATCGGCCGGCGCTGCTACGACGCCATCCTGCGCCACGTGGACGCGTCCGGGCGCCTGCTCTGCCACGGGGCCTGCCCGCTGGTGACGGCCATGCGCGAGCGCTGCCCGCATGCGGGGACGGTGTGGCTGCACCACCGCGCCGGGCACCGGGTCGAGGTCGAGGTGCACGTGCGGCCGCTGTTCGACGCCGAGGGCCGGGTGACCGGGGCGGTGGAGACCTTCCGCCAGCGCGACGCCCACGACGACGAGCGCGCCCTGCTGGCCGAGGCTCGCGAGGAGGCGGTGCGCGACCCGCTCACGGGCCTGGCCAACCGGCGCCTGGCGACCACCCGCCTGGGCCAGCGTCTGGACGACCTGCGCGAGCACGGGCTCGGGTTCGCCTGCGTCATGGCCGACCTGGACCACTTCAAGGACCTCAACGACGAGCACGGCCACAACGCCGGCGACCGGGCGCTGCGGGCGGTCGGGGACACGATCCGCTCGGCCGTGCGCGCCCAGGACCTGGCCGCCCGCTGGGGCGGGGAGGAGTTCCTGGTGATCCTGCACGGCGCGGGGCTCGCCGAGGGGCGCGAGGTCGCCGAGCGCATGCGCGCGCTGATCGGCGCGTGCGAGGTGGAGGTCGAGGGCGGCGTGGTGCCGCTCGCCGCGTCGGTGGGGGTGACCGACGCCCGATCCGGCGACGACGCGGAGTCCCTGGTGGGGCGGGTCGACGAGCTGCTGTACGCCGCCAAGGCGGCCGGCCGCAACATGGTCGTCGCGGGCTGACCGCGCCGGGCGCCGGTGGACTACCCTCCCGCGCGGTGAACGCCGCGAGGAGGACAGGGTGAAGGACGTCATCGAGGTGCTGGTCGCCGGGAGCTGGCTGCACGTGGAGGCCGGGAGCTTCCGCGTGGTGAAGGACCCCGTCGGCGGCTCGGGCCAGGACTGGTTCGAGTTCACCATCGGCGACGCCCAGCACAAGACCGCGCGCGGCCCGGTGGCCGCGCTCCAGGTGGTCCTCTCGCGTGCCTCCGAGGCCGACGCCGGGCCGGCCGCCCCGGCGCCCAAGCGGGCCCCGCGCGCCCGCCGGGCCGCCGCACCGAAGACGCCCGCCCCCGAGGCGGCCAAGCCCGCCCCCCGCACCCGCCGGCGCACCTCCGCCGAGCCCGAGGCCTCCTGAGCGCGGCCGAGACGCCCGCCGAGCGGCGGGCCCGCTACCTGCAGGCGCTCTCGCGGCGGGACCTGTGGGCGGTGGTCGGCGTGCGCCCCGGCGCGACGTGCGAGGCGGTCAAGGCCGGCGCGGAGGCGCGCCGGGCCACCCTGCGCCAGACGCCCATGCCCCAGGACCGGCGCCGCGAGGAGCTCACGTGGTGCGACCACGCCGAGCGCGTGCTCTGCGACGCCGGCCTGCGCCGCGACTGGGAGCGGGCCCGCACGACCACCGCGGCCCCGGCGGTCGTCCAGCACCTGTCCCGCACCGAGGCCAAGAACAAGGCCGAGCGTGACGCCCGCCTGGCCCAGGCGGCGGCCGACCGCCCGCCCTACCTCGACGCGTACCTGTCCACCCGTGCGAGCGCCCCGGGCTTCCTGGCCGTGCCCGCGCAGGAGGAGGCCCTCGCGGCCGCCGCCCGCGAGGCCGCGCGGGTGACCGACCAGGCCGGCTGCATCGACCGGGCGCTCGCGCTCCGCCAGGGGGGCCAGCCCGCGCCGGCCCTCGCCTGGGCGCGCCGCGCCGCCGCCATCCGGCCGTCGGCGCACGCGCTGAACGTGCTCGGCACGGTGGAGCGCGAGGCGGGGGACCTGGCCGCGAGCGAGCGGTCGCTCCGGGCGTCGCTCGCCCGTGAGCCGAACCCCCTGCGCAACGCCCCCGGGCACGTCGCGCTGGCGGCGACGCTGCGCGCCGAGGGCCGCGCCGCCGAGGCGCTCGACCTGGCCGACCGGGTGCTCGAGTCGGATCCTGAGGACCGCTACGCCCACCGCACCCGGGCCGGGGCCCTGGCCGACCTCGGCCGCGCCGACGAGGCCGTGCGGGCCCTGGACGCCTCCCAGCCCCTGGACCCCCAGGGGGCCCTGGAGCTGGTGCGCCAGCTTCGCGCCCAGCGGGTGGCCGCCGGCGACCGCCGGGGCGTCGCGGTGGCCGAGGACGCGCTCCGCCACCTGGAGGAGGGCCGATGAGCACCGCCACCCGATCCGTGCGCGACGACCTGCGCAACGTGGCGATCATCGCCCACGTCGACCACGGCAAGACCACGCTGGTCGACGCCATGCTCTGGCAGTCGGGGGCCTTCCGGGCCAACCAGGACGTGGCCGAGCGGGTCATGGACAGCGGGGACCTCGAGCGCGAGAAGGGCATCACGATCCTCGCCAAGAACACCGCCGTGCGCCGGGGCGACCTCAAGATCAACATCATCGACACGCCCGGCCACGCCGACTTCGGCGGCGAGGTGGAGCGCGGGCTGCACATGGTCGACGGCGTGCTGCTCCTGGTCGACGCCTCCGAGGGGCCGCTCCCGCAGACGCGCTTCGTGCTGCGCAAGGCCCTCGCGGCGCACCTGCCGGTGGTGCTGGTGGTCAACAAGGTCGACCGCCCCGACGCCCGGGTGGCCGACGTCGTGGACGAGGTCTATGAGCTCTTCCTCGACCTCGACGCCGACGAGCGCCAGATCGAGTTCCCGATCGTCTACTGCAACGCCAAGGCCGGCCGGGCGTCGCTCACCCCCGACGACCAGGGCACCGACCTGACCCCGCTCTTCGACGTCCTGCGCGATCACATCCCGGCGCCCACCTACGAGGAGGGCGTCCCCCTCCAGGCGCTGGTCACCAACCTCGCGGCCTCCAGCTACGTCGGGCGCCTGGCCATCTGCCGGGTGCACGAGGGGACCCTGCACAAGGGCCGCGCCGTGGCCTGGTGCCGCCGTGACGGGAGCGTCCAGCAGGCCAAGGTCACCGAGCTCTACGTGACCGAGGAGCTCGAGCGGGTTCCCGTCGACGCGGCCGGCCCCGGGGAGATCATCGCGGTGGCCGGCCTTCCCGAGGTCACCATCGGCGAGACGCTGGCCGACCCCGACGACCCGCGCCCGCTCCCGGTCATCCAGGTCGACGAGCCGAGCCTCGGCCTCACCATCGGCATCAACACCGCGCCCCTGGCCGGCAAGGAGGGCTCCAAGCTCACCGCGCGGATGCTCAAGGGCCGCCTGGACCAGGAGCTGATCGGCAACGTGGCCCTGCGCGTGCAGCCCACCGAGCGTCCCGACGCCTGGGAGGTGCAGGGCCGCGGCGAGCTGCAGCTCGCGGTGCTGGTCGAGACCATGCGCCGGGAGGGCTTCGAGCTGACCGTGGGCAAGCCGCAGGTGCTCACCCGCGAGGTGGACGGGAAGCTCGTGGAGCCCCTGGAGCGGGTCTCGATCGACGTCCCCGAGGAGATGATGGGCGTGGTCACCCAGCTCCTTGCGCTCCGCAAGGGGCGGATGGAGCAGGTGGTCAACCACGGCACCGGCTGGGCGCGCATGGAGTTCGTGGTGCCGGCCCGCGGGCTGGTCGGCTTCCGGACCGAGTTCCTCACCGAGACGCGCGGCACCGGGCTGCTGCACCACGTGTTCGAGCGATGGGAGCCCTGGATGGGCGAGATCCGCACCCGCCCGCGCGGCAGCCTGGTGGCCGACCGCACCGGCGTGGTCACGAGCTTCGCGCTCTTCGGCCTGCAGGAGCGCGGGACGATGTTCGTGGGCCCGGGCGAGGCGGTGTACGAGGGGATGATCGTGGGTGAGAACGGCCGCGGCGACGACCTCGACGTGAACCCCACCAAGGAGAAGAAGCTCACCAACATGCGCTCCTCGACCGCCGAGGAGCTGGAGCGCCTGGTGCCCCCGCGCCGGCTCTCGCTGGAGCAGGCCCTGGAGTTCCTGCGCGACGACGAGTGCGTCGAGGTCACCCCCTCCGCGGTGCGGCTGCGCAAGGTGGAGCTCTCAGGGAACCTGCGGGCCAAGCGCCGCAAGAGCACCGCGCCGGCGAAGGCCTGACCGGCGCGGACGGGCCCGCGGCCGCCTGGCGGTCAGGGCTCCGCGGGGTCACCGGCCAGGAGCGAGCGAGCCGTGACCTCGGCGTCGGCGAGGGCGGCGAGCGCCTCACGCCGGCGCCGTCCGGCGCCCTGTGCGGCCTCCTCGGCCGCCCGCCGCCGCGCCGAGGCCCGGTCGGCCGCGGTCCCCGCCTGCTCCAGGGCCCGGTGGGCCTCCTCCCGGACGGCCATGGCCGCCTGCTCCGCCGCGACCGCCGCGTCGCGCTCGGCCTCCAGGCGCCGAGCCTCCACCCGGGCGTCCCCGGCCCGGGCGCGGGCGGCATCGAGGGCCGCGGTCGCCTGGGCCACGCGGCGGGCCCGGGCCTCCTGCTCGGCGCGCGCGGGGGGCGGCGGGGGTGCGGGTGGGGGCGGGGGCGGGGGGCCGCCGGCGAGCCCGAACGGCCCGGCGGTCCCGGGGACGCGCTCGCGGTCCAGCGTGCCGTCCGCGATGCGGCGGCGGGCGTCCTCGTCCCCGGCCGCGGCACGGAGGGTGTCGCGCACCCTCGCCTCGGCCGTCGTCCCGCCGCGCCCCGTCTCGGCCAGCAGGCGCGCCGCGACGGAGGCCAGGCGGTCGACCGCGGCGCGCTCGGCGTCGGCGGCCTCGCGCAGCGCACGGGGATCGCCGCCGCGCAGCAGGGCGGCCTGGGCCGCGCGCAGGGCGGCGCCCGCGGCCAGGAGCACGGCGAGCGCATCCGGATCCGCCCGCCCGCCCGCGTTCACCGCCCAGGCGGCCACCGTGGGCCGCCGCAGCGCCCCGACCGCCCGGGCCTCCTCGCGCCGGCCGTCTGCCCGGAGCCGGCGGGCCAGGGCCCCGCGGGCGGCGGTGAAGGCCTCGGGGTCGCCGGCGAACAGGTCGAGCGCCTCGGGCGGGAGGGGCGGCTCGGGCACGCGCCCGAGCCTACGCGGTCAGTCCCCCGCCCCCACGGGGAGGCCCGGCGGCTCCCGGCGGCGCGTGGCGGCCGGTTCCCCGGGGGTCGGCCAGGGCCCGCCTGCGGCCTGAGAGCGACGGGCCGGCGGCCAGGGCGACCGCCACCGCGAGGCCGGTCGTGAGCGCGAGCCGCAGCCCCTGCTCGCGCGTCGTGAGGTCGAGCACCTCCCCGGACATGTTCACCGCCAGGTGCAGGACGATCGCCGCGAGCACGCTGCGCCGGGTGTGGACGAGCACCCAGGCCAGGAGCACCGACTCGGGGATGAGGACGAGGGTGTAGAGCCAGAACGCCGCCGACCCCATGCCGTGGTCGTGCTGGAAGGTGCCCTCGACCGCGTAGAGGGGCACGTGCCAGGCGGCCCAGGCCAGGCCGACGACCAGGGCGGCGAGGAGCGCCGGGTGGCGGGCCTGGAGGCGGTCCTGGGCGGTGCCGCGCCACAGCGGCTCCTCGACCGCGGAGGCGAGCAGGTTGAACGCCACGATGGCGGGCAACGCGGCCACCGACACGGCCACGAGCCCGCCCTGGCGGCCGGGGCCCGAGGCCAGGGCGGCGAGGATCGCCGGCCCGGCGCCCGCCGCGGCGAGGATCGCCCACCAGCGGGGGGGCACACGCCGGGGGTCCACCATGCGGGCGGCGAGGCTGCGGAGCCCGCCGGACCGCCGGGCCATGGCCACCGCCACCAGGAGCGGCCACACGCCGCCGAGGGCGTAGAGGGTGGTGGGCACCGGGGCGCCGAGCCCCCCGCCGGCCGCCCAGGCGCCCCACCAGGCGGCCCAGGACCCGGCCAGGGTGAGCAGGAGGGCCGCCCCGCCCCCCGCTCCCGCCCCCGTCGCCGCCCGCCGGCCCATCGGAACCTCCCACGCCCGAGCATGCCCCCGGCCGCGGCGCGCAGCATCCGGGATCGCCCGGATCCGGCCTTCGGGCTGCTACACCCGCCAGTCCCCGCCGATCAGCACGGGCACCTCCGCGCCCTCGGCGGTGCGTCCGAACACGTCCACCTCGGGCCCCCCGATCATGAAGTCGATGTGGATGGCGCTCGTGTTCACCCGTTCGGCGTCCTCGGCCCCCGCGCCCATCGGATAGCCGGCGCCGATGGCGATGTGGCTGGTCGCGTTCTCGTCCAGCAGGGTGTCGTAGAAGACCGTGTCGAGCGCGCCGATGCGGCCGCTCGAGTCCACCAGGGCCACCTCGCCCAGACGCGCGGCGCCCTCGTCCACCGCCGCGCGGGCGCGCAGCACCTCCTGGCCGGTGTCGGCGGTGATCTCCACCGCCCGGCCGGCGGCGAAGCGGACCGTGAGCCCGGTGATCAGCGTCCCGGCGAGGTCGAGGGGCCGGGTCGAGGCCACCACGCCCTCGGTGCGCAGTGGATCCGGGGTCGCGAAGACCTCCTCGGTCGGCAGGTTGGGCATGAAGGGCAGGCCGTCGTCGCGCGTCTCCCCGCCCCCCACGAACGTCGTGGTGGGGAGCAGCCCGACGACCAGGTCCGTGCCCGGCCCGCGGAAGTGCAGGGCGTCGAAGCGGCGGGCGTTGACCCGGGCCGCGGAGTCCTTGAGCTCGCGCCCGCGGGCGGCCCACGCCGTGGCCGGGTCGGGCTCGTCCAGCCGGCAGATGTGGGCCACCTGCTCCCACAGCCGCGCGAGGGCCTCCTCGGGGGCGAGGTCCGGGTGGACCAGCGCCGCCCAGGCCGGGGTGGGGCAGGGGATCACGGTCCAGTTCAGCCGCCCGGACATGATCACCTCGGTGAACTCCCGGATCGAGGGCAGGCGGTCGCGGCCGGCGCGGGCCGGGTCGACGTCGTCGAACAGCCCCGGGGCGACGGCGCCGGCGAGCGCGATGTTGGCGGCCCGCATCTCGCCGAGGGCCCGGGCCCGCTCCCCGTACCAGGGCGGCACCCACTCCAGGGTGTCCTCGGCCGCGTGCCGGAGGCGCGCCCGCTTGACGTGGGGGTCGTACCAGCCCACGTCGACGAAGCGGGCGCCGCGACGGTAGGCGGCCTCGGCGATGGCCCGCACCAGGGGCTCGGTGCCCGGCCGGCACCCCATCCCCACCACCTGCCCGGGCTGCACGTTCGCCCCCACCTCGACGGCCAGGGCCGCCATCCGCCGAACCAGGTCCTCGCTCACGGGCCCCTCCGTCGCTCGTGGTCGTGCGTCACGCTAGCGTGGCGGCGCACGCCGACGAGGGGGACGGATGGCCGAGGTGGACGCGGGGCTGCTCGCGGAGGTGCTCGAGGAGGTCGCCGCGCTGGGCGACGACTCCGGGGCGACGCGGGCTCAGGAGCAGGCGGCGGCGCTCAGGCAGGGGGCGCGGGGACCGGGCCGCCTGGCCGCGGCCTGGCTCGCCGACACCGCCGCGCTCGGCGCGCGCCGCCTGGCGCGGGACGCGGGCATCCCGGGCGCGGCCGACGGAGCGCCCCACGTGCTGCTGGCGGCGGCCCGGACCCTCCTGCACGAGGCGCTCGGGCTCCCCGAGGGCTCCGGCTGTGGCGAGGACCCGACCCCGGGGGAGGACTGGGAGGAGGGCGAGGAGTCGCGGGTGCGCCGCGTCCTGGCCGCCCACGCGGAGGCCGCCGGACGGCCCGCCGCCGCCGCGGCCGAGTGCGCGTC
>JALOLS010000107.1 GCA_025455865.1 Thermoleophilia bacterium | reverse complement strand
TCGTGACCTACGCCGGGCGTGACGAGCGCACCAACGCCCCGCTCCCGCCGGCCGTGCCGGTGGGCGAGCTGCTGGACCAGATCGCGCGCACCGCACGCGGCCCCGGCGGCGGGGACGTGCGGGCCCACGTCGTGACCGACCACCCGCTCCAGCCGTTCGACCCGCGCGCCTTCACCCCGGCGGCGCTGTCCGGTCCCGGGCCCTGGAGCTTCGATCCGGTGGCCCTCGAGGGCGCCCGGGCGCTCACCGGGCCGCGCGCGCCCCGGGCGCCGTTCCTGGCCGGCCCGCTCGGGCCGTGGACCCCCGAGGTGGTCGAGCTCGCCCTGCTGGAGCGGTTCGTGCAGGCGCCGGTCGCCGCGTTCCTGCGCGAGCGGCTCGGGGTGCGGGCGGACGCCCCGGACCCCGAGGCCGCCGACGCCCTGCCGCTGGAGCTCGACCCGCTCGGCCGGTACGGCGTGGGGATGCGGATGCTCGAGGGGCGGCTGGCGGGGGTGCCGGCCGACGCCTGCCGGGCCGCCGAGGTCGCCCGGGGCCTGGTGCCGCCCGGCGGGCTGGCCGACGCCCAGCTCGCGGAGATCGCCGTCTCGGTCGAGTGGCTCTGGTCCCAGGCGGTCGCGCTCGGGGTGGACGGGGCCTGGCGCCCGGCCCCGGCCGAGGTCGACGTCGTGCTCCCCGGCGGCCGGCGCCTGGTCGGGGTCGTGCCCGGGGTCGTCGAGGACGTCGTCTGCTCGGTGTCCTTCGCCCGGGTCACCCCCAAGCGCCGCCTGGTGGCATGGGTGCGGCTGCTCGCCCTGACCGCGACCCACCCCGGGCGGCCGCTCTCGGCCCTGACGCTCGGCCGCCTGCGGCCGGCGGGACCCCGGGGACGCACGCTCACGCGGGCCCGCCTGCGCCCGCCCGAGGGTGACGCGGCGGCCCGCCGCGCGTGGGCGGCCACGCACCTGGGGGCCCTGGTCGACCTGCTCGAGCGGGGGATGCGCGAGCCGCTCCCGCTGGTCACGGCCACCTCCGCGTGGCTTGCGACCGGGCACCCCGGCAGGGCGAGATCGGACTTCGAGGGGGGCTGGGAGTCGCCCGGCGAGCGCGACGAGCCGGCGCACGCGCTGGTCCTGGGGGACGGGGCGACCCTGGACGACCTGCTGGGCGAGCCGCCGCGCGGCGATGAGGCGTGGGGACCCCCCGGCGCGTCCCGGGCCGAGGCCCTGGCCGCCCGCCTGTGGGAGGGGCTGCTCGCCCACGAGTCGATGGACCACGCGTGAGCCCGGCCCTTCCGCCCTTCGACATCGCCGGCCCGCTGCCCGAGGGCGTCGCCGTGCTCGAGGCGAGCGCCGGCACGGGCAAGACCTCCGCCATCGCGGGCCTCGCCGTGCGCCTGGTCGCCGAGGGCACGCCCATCGGGTCGATCCTGCTCATCACCTTCACCCGGATGGCCACCGGCGAGCTCCGCGACCGGGTGCGGGCCCGCCTGGTCGCCGCCGAGGACGCCCTGGCCGGGGTGCTGCGCGGTGACCCGCCCCCGGCCCTCGACGAGGTGGTCGCCCTGCTCGCGCGGGGCACCCCGGACGAGGTCGCCGCGCGGCACGAGCGCCTCCAGCGGGCGGTGCGGGGGTTCGACGTGGCCGCCATCGCGACGACCCACGCCTTCTGCCAGGAGGTGCTCCGCGGCCTGGGGCTGGTGGCCGGGGTCGGCCCGGGGACCGCGTTCGCCGAGGACCTGTCGGACCTGCGGGAGGAGGTGGTGGCCGACCTCCTGGTGCGCCGGGCCCGCGACGGCGCGCCGGCGGTCGCGGCCCGGGATGCGCGCCTGATCGCCGAGCGGGTCGTGCGCGACCCCTTCGCCCGCATCGTCCCCGGGCCCGGCACGGCGGGGGCGCCGGGCGCCCGCGCCGATCTGGCGCGGGCGGCCCGCGCGGGCCTGGAGCGGCGCAAGCGGGCGCGCGGGATCATCACCTACGACGACTTCCTGGTCCGGCTGCGCGACACGCTGGCCGACCCCGTGCGGGGGCCCGAGGCCTGCGCGATCCTGCGCCGCCGCTTCCGCGCGGTGCTGGTCGACGAGTTCCAGGACACCGACCCGGTGCAGTGGGAGATCCTGGATCTCGCCTTCGCCCGCGGCGGCGTGCGGATGGTCTTGATCGGCGACCCCAAGCAGGCCATCTACGCCTTCCGCGGCGCCGACGTGCGCGCCTACCTCGACGCGGCCGGCGCCGCGGGGACCCGGGCCACCCTGGGGGTCAACTGGCGGAGCGACCAGGGGTTCGTCGAGGCCCTGGACGCCCTGTTCGCCGGGGCCGCGCTGGGCGACGCCGGCATCCCCTACCGCACGGTGCGCGCCGCCCCGGCCAACCAGGCGCCGCGGCTCTCGGGCGCGCCGAGCCCCGCCCCGCTACGGGTCCGCGTGGTCGACCGCCGCGACGGGGTGACCCTCACCGCGGCGATGGGCCTGGTGCAGAAGGGCGCCGGCCGCGAGTGGGTCGCCGAGGACCTGGCCGCCGACGTGGTCCGGCTGCTCGCCGCGGGGGCGGCCGTGGAGGTCCGCGATGCGGACGGGCGGACGGTCGGGCGCGAACCGGTCGGCCCCGGGCACCTGGCGGTGCTCGCACGCACCCACGACCGCCTCGCCCTGGTGCGCGAGGCGCTCGACGCGGCCGGGGTCCCGGCCGTCCTGACCGGGGCCGGGAGCGTGTTCGCGACCCGCGCGGCCCGCGACTGGCGGGCGCTCTTGCGGGCGCTCGAGCGGCCCGCGGCGCCCGGCCGCGTGGCCGAGTGCGCGCTCACCCCCTTCGCCGGCTGGGACGCGGCCCGGCTCGCCGCGGCCGGCGACCGGGAGCGCGCGGGCCTCTCGGCCCGGCTGCACCGCTGGGCCGACGTCCTGGAGCAGCACGGGGTGGCCGCGCTCGTGCAGGTGGTCACCCGGGAGCAGTCGCTCCCGGCCCGGGTGCTCGCCCGGGCCGACGGAGCGCGCGACCTGACCGACCTGCGCCACGTGGCCCACCTCCTGCACGCCGCGGCGCACGAGGAGGGCCTCGGCACGCCGGCCCTGGCGGCCTGGCTGGAGCGCCGCATCGCCGACGCCGGCGCGGAGGCGGTCGACGAGGGCCGCGCCCGGCGCCTCGAGTCCGACGCCGCCGCGGTGCGGCTGGTCACGTTCCACGCGGCCAAGGGCCTCGAGTTCCCGATCGTCTACCTGCCGTTCGCCTGGGAGCCGTCGTGGGTGCCCGACCCCGACGACCGGCGCTGCCTGCCGGCGTACCACGACCCCGCCCGGTCGGGCGCGCGGACGGTCGACGTGGGCGGCGAGGACGCCCCGGAGTTCGAGGAGCACGCCCGCCTGAGCCTGGGCGAGGACCGCGGCGAGGACCTCCGGCTGCTCTACGTGGCCCTGACCCGCGCCCGCCACCAGGCCGTGCTGTGGTGGGCGGCGGGCCAGGACGCCGGCGACTCGGCGCTGGGGCGCCTGCTGGCCCCGCGGACCGCCGGGGGCGCGGTGCCCGTGGCGGGCGGGCCGCCGCCGGCCGACGAGGCGATGCGCGGGCGCCTGGAGGCGCTCAGCCGCGCGTCGGGCGGGCGGGTGGCGGTGGAGCGGTCCCGGCCGGGGACGCCGGCCCGGTGGATGCCGCCCGCCGTCCGGCCGCCGGCCCTCGACGCCGCCCGGCTCGGCCGCCCCATCGACCACGCCTGGCGGCGGACCTCCTACAGCGCGCTCACCGAGGACCACCACGACCCGGCGGTGGCCAGCGAGCCCGAGGGCGCCCGGGCCGACGACGAGGCGCCGGGGGCGCCGGCGGGGGCCCCGGCCATGCCCGGGGATCCTGACGAGCAGGCACTTCGCCGCGTGCCCTCCCCGCTGGAGGGGGTCCCGGGGGGCACCGCGACGGGGACGCTGGTGCACCGCGTGCTGGAGTCGGTGGACCTGGCGGCCGACGACCTCGACGTGGCGCTGGCCGAGGCGGTGGCCCGCGAGGCCGGTCGCCGGCCGGTCGATGGCCTGGACCCCGGCGTGCTGGCCGCGGGCCTGCGGGCGGCCGTCGAGACGCCCCTCGGCCCGGACCTCGGCGGCCTGCGCCTGCGCGACGTCGACGGCGCCCGCCGGCTGTCCGAGCTCGCGTTCGAGCTCCCGCTCGCGGGGGGCGATCGGCCCTCGGCCGAGGTCGGGATCGGCGACGTGGCCGCGCTCCTTCGCCGGCACCTGGCGCCCGCCGACCCCATCGCGCCCTACCCGGACCGGCTCGCCGCCCTGGCCGGGCCGGACCCCCTGCGGGGGTACCTGGTGGGCAGCGTCGACCTGGTGGTGCGCACGCCGGCCGGCGGGTGGGTGGTGGTGGACCACAAGACCAACCGGCTGGGCGCCCCGGACGAGCCGATGAGCGCCTGGCACTACCGGCCGGCCGCGCTCACCGAGGCCATGATGGCGTCGCACTACGTGCTGCAGGGCCTCCTGTACGGGGTCGCCGTCCACCGCTACCTGCGCTGGCGCGACCCCGCGCGCGCGGCGGGCGAGCCCGGGGCGATCGCCTACTGCTTCCTGCGCGGGATGTGCGGCCCCCGCACGCCGGTGGTCGGCGGGCGGCCGTGCGGGGTGTTCGCCTGGCGCCCCCCGCGCGGCCTGGTGCCCGCCCTGAGCGACCTCCTCGACCGCGGGGCCGGGTAGGTGTCAGCCCGCCGCGATGCTGAAGTGCGCCCCGGTGGGGTCGGTGAGCCCGGCCAGCCGGCCGTAGGGGGTGTCCATGGCCGGGCTGACCACCGCCCCGCCGAGCGCCTCGGCGCGGGCCACCGTGCCGTCGGCGTCCTCGACCGCGAAGTAGACGGCCCAGTGCGCCGGCGTGCCCTCGGGCAGCCACGCGGTGGCGTCGAAGATCCCGGCCCGCATGGCGTCGCCCTGACCCAGGGTCGTGTAGCGCATCTCCTCGGAGTCCATCAGCACATGGGCGTCCCAGCCGAAGACGTCGCGGTAGAAGCCCACCGAGCCCTCGTAGTCGCGGGTCCGCAGCTCGAACCAGCCCGGGGCGCCGGGGCGGTTCAGGGCCTGGACCCCGGTGAAGGGATCCGGCTGCCAGCACCCGACCACCGCCCCGCCGACGTCGGTGAGCATCCCCGACCGCCCGAGGCGCGGCACGTCCATGGGGCCGAACATGACCGAGCCGCCGTGCGCGGCGGCGGCGGCGAGCGTCGCCGCGGCGTCGGCCGTGGCCAGGTGCACCGACCAGCTGTCCGGCGCCCCCTGGCTCCCGTCGTTGCGCATCAGGCCCCCGACGGCGTCGCCGTCGCTCGAGGCCATCACGTAGCCGCCGTACTCCGGCCCGCTCTCCTCATAGGTCCAGCCGAACAGCTCGCCGTAGAAGGCGCGGGCGCGGTCCGGGTCGGAGGTGAACAGGTCGACCCAGCACGGGGCGCCGGGTGGGAAGGTGATCGGGTCGCTCACGCGGTGCTCCTCGGTCCGGGTGGGGTCGTGGGTCCTGACCCTCTCACGGACCGGAACTCATCGGTACCGCCGGTGCCCCGATGACCGGGGCGCCCGGCGGGCTCCTCGGGGAGTTCGCGCAGGCCGGGATCCTCGGGCCCGGCGACGTGCACGTGGCCCGCTGCCTGGGGCGGCTGACCGGCGAGGACCGCGAGCCGGTGCTGCTGGCCTGTGCCCTCGCCGTGCGGGCGCCGCGCCTGGGCCACGCGTTCTGCGACCTCGCCTCGGTCCGCGAGACGGTGGTCCTGGACGCCGGAGGGGCCGCCGACGCGGCCGCCCTCCCCTGGCCCGACCCGGACGCCTGGCCCGGGCTGGTCGCCGGGAGCCCCCTGGTGGACGACCCGGGCACCCCGCCCCTGCACCTGAGCGGGAGCCGGCTCGCCCTCGACCGCCCCTGGCGGGAGGAGCGCCAGGTCGCCGAGGCCCTCCGCCGGCGCGCGGCGGCGCCCGCCGTCGAGGTCGACCCCACGGCGCTGGCCGCGGTGTTCCCGGAGGGCGGCCTGCCCCGCCTGGCCGCCGCCTGCGCGGCCCGGGGCCGCCTCACGGTGCTCGCCGGCGGGCCGGGGACCGGGAAGACGACCACGGTGGCGGGCATCCTCGCGCTGCTCGACCGGGCCGCGGGCGCCGGTCGGCCGCCCCTGGTGGCCCTGGCCGCGCCCACCGGCAAGGCCGCCGCCCGGCTGCAGGAGGCCGTGCAGGAGGCCGCGGGCGGGCTCCGGCTGGATGCGCCGGCGCGGGCGCGCCTGACCGGCCTGCGGGCCCAGACGATCCACCGGCTGCTCGGGTGGCGCCCCGACCGGCCCGGCCGCTTCCGCCACGACCGTGCCGACCCGCTCCCCCACGACGTGGTCGTGGTCGACGAGACCTCGATGGTCTCCCTCACGCTCATGGCCCGGCTGCTCGACGCGGTGCGCCCGGCGGCCCGGCTGGTGCTGGTGGGCGACCCCGGTCAGCTCGCGTCGGTGGAGGCCGGCGCGGTGCTGGGCGACGTGGTCGGCCCGGCGGCCCGGCGCCTGCGCATGCGCCCGCCGGCCCGGGCCGCGCTCGCCGCGGCGACCGGCGAGGCGGTGGACGCCGACGCCGGGGACGACGGGGCCGCGATCGGCGACCAGATCGTGGTCCTGCGCACCGTCCACCGCTTCGGGGGGGCGCTCGCGGCCCTGGCCGAGGCCGCCCGGGCGGGCGACGCCGCCGCGACCCTCGACGCGCTGCGGGGCGGCGGCGAGGCGATCCGGTGGATCCCCCAGGTCCTGGACGCCTTCGCCGACGGCCCGGAGGCCGCGCCGGTGCGCGACCTGGTGGGCGGCGCGGGGGCGGCGATGGTGGCGGCCGCCCGCGCCGGCGACGAGGCCGGGGCGCTCGCGGCGCTGGCCTCGGCGCGGCTGCTCTGCGCCCACCGGCGGGGCCCGCACGGGGTCGCCGGCTGGGCGGCGCGCGCCGAGCGCTGGCTCGCCGCGGTGGTGCCCGGTCATGCGGCGGCCGGCCCGTGGTACCCGGGCCGCCCGCTCCTGGTCACCCGCAACGACCCGGGGCTCGGCCTGGCCAACGGCGACACCGGGGTGGTCGTGACCGGGGCGGACGGGCGGCCGGTGGCGGTGTTCGGGACCGCGGCGGCGCCGGTGCGCGTGGCCCCGTTCCGCCTGGAGGCGGTCGAGACGGTGCACGCGATGACCGTCCACAAGGGTCAGGGCTCGCAGTTCGACGCGGTCGCCCTGGTCCTCCCGCCCGCCGGATCGCCGATCCTCACCCGCGAGCTCCTCGTGACCGCGGTCACCCGGGCCCGCACCCGCCTGGTGGTCGCCGGCGATGAGGACGCCGTGCGCGCCGCCGTGGAGCGGCCCGTGGCCCGGGCGTCGGGCCTCGGGGAGCTCCTGTGGGGGCCGGCGCCCGATGCGGGCGCCGGCCGGTGATCGGTCAGGCCCGGGCGCACACCACGTAGCCGCGCCCGATGCCGTCGACGAGCCCGTCGAGGTTGTCGACGAGGATCGTCCAGGAGGTCCCGCCCGGGCCCGGGTGGTCGCTGAACGCGTAGCCCATGGTGGAGACGAACCCGCCGCTGATCGCGGTCTCGCCCGGAAGGCACGACACCGAGAGGCTCGTGAGGTCGCCCGCCCACACGGTGAGGTCGGGGCCCACGCGGAACGCGACCCTGGCGGGGTCGAACCCCCCGTTCACGCCGGCCGGGCCGGGCGCCCCCGCGGGGCCCTGGGGGCCGGCCGGGCCGGGCAGCCCCTGCGGGCCCGCGACCGACTGGACGGCCGGGCGGGCGAGGTCGGCCCGCAGGGACGGGGCGAGGTCCGCGCGGGTGATGGTGCCGTTCCTGATCTGGGCTCCGGTGATGAGCTTGGCGGCCGTCGCCGTGCCGCCCAGGGCGACGGAGAGGGCGGTGACGGCGACGACCATCGATGCCGAGGGGCGCTTCACGGTGACGAACTCCTTGCCGCGGGATCCGGGTGTGCCCGGGGTCGCCCCCGGGACCGCCGCTCCTTACGCCCGCCCGGCCCGCCGCACCGACCAGCGCACCGTCGTCGGGGCGGCCCCGGCCCGGGCATGGCTGGCCACGCACACCACCCCCGCCTCGGTCACCACGCGGGCCTCACTCCACCCCTGCGCCGTCCGCGGCGAGGTGAAGCGCCCGGCCAGGGCCACCCGGATGCGCGACCGGCCGATGGGCCCGGCGAGCGCCAGCCGGAACGACCCGTCCGGGCGCACCGCCAGGTAGGGGACCCGGAACGTGCCGAGGGGCCCGTCGAACGTCCGCGGCGAGAGCCCGGTGGTCACCGAGGAGCCGTCCGAGCAGGCGAGCTGCCACTCCATGCTCCAGCCGAGCAGGTGCGTCCGCGTCGACGGCCCGGTGGCGAGGGTCACGGGCAGGCCCTGGTCGGTCCGGCCCGCGAACGAGGACGACCCCAGCGGTCTCGCCGCGAGGGCCGGGGACACGCCGATGATGAGCGCACAGGCGGTGATGGGCACCAGCCGGGTCATGCCCCGAGCATGCATCCGGCCGCCGCGCGTCCCAACCGGCGCAGGCCCACCCGGGCGGGGCGTCGAACTGGGCGGGTGGGTGAGCCGGACCCTCGACATGGACCGCGGCGCCCACGACGCCCTCCTCCGCCTCGCCGCCGGGCGGGCGGCACCCGGCGACGCCGCCCGTCTGAGCGCCGCCCTCGCCCCCCGTCCGGTCGGGACCCTCACCCTGGACGAGGCGGAGGCCCGGGGGCTCGACGCGCTCGCCCGGGCCTGGGCCCGGGGCGAGGTGCCCGACGACGGCGGACTGGCCGAGGAGGTGGCCCACCGCTGGCGCCGGGCCAACGTCCCGGCGCACCCGGGACAGGAGCGCATCGGCCCGCGCTCGTGGGCCTCCCGGCGCCTCGGCCCGGAGGCCCGCGGGCACCTGGCCGACGCCTGCGAGACGGTCGTGGGCGAGGCCCTCGCCGCGCTCACCGACGACGACGAGCGCCGCGGGCTCGTCGCCCGCCTGCCCCCGCGCCCCCTGCCGCCGGGGTTCCTGCCCCGCTTCGTCGCGGTGCTGGTGCACACGGCCGGGCGCCTGGCCGGACAGGAGCGCCCGCGCGCCGCCTGCGTCGCCGAGGAGGTCGCCCTGCACGCCCTGGTGGCCGAGGCGGCGCGGCGGGCCGCCGCGGCCGGCGACGAGCAGGCGCGCGAGGAGATCGTGTCGGCCGGCTGGTGGGAGGACACCGACGTCGGGGTGCTCTGGAGCCCCCCGGGGCGACCGGACCCCTTCCCCGAGCTCCGCACCGGCCCGGTCCACCCCGACACGCCGGCCGGCGCCTGGTTCGCCCCGTATCCGGGGTGCGGCGCCGAGGTCCACCCGGTGGCGGCCGACCCCGAGCGGGAGCCTTAGACCGGGAGTGCCGACCCGTCCACGCCGTCGGGGCGGGAGGGGTCGAGCAGCCCGCGCCGGCGGGCCCACCACTCGAAGGCGACGCTGGTGAACGGCGGGATGCCGGCGGCGAGCGCGGTCACGCCGACCCACTGCCGCCAGCCGAGCGTCGTCCACGCGTAGAGCGCGGCGGCCATGTAGCCGATGAAGACGACGCCGTGGATCGGGCCGAAGACCTGCACGCCGATCTCGCTGCCGCCCAGCGCGTACTTGAAGAGCATCCCGACCAGGAGGCCGGCCCACGAGAGCGCCTCGGCGAAGGCGGCGACGCGGAACAGGGTGACGGCGCGGGCGGGCATTGCGGCTCCGGGGTGGCTGGGCTCGCGGGACCGGGCCCGACGCTAGCCGCCCCTGCCGCGGCGATCGGGGGGATCGGCGGCGGCGGGGTCATCCGGCCGGGCCGGAGGGGACGGAAGGCCGCTCAGGCCGGCGCCCCGGGGGGGGCGGGTCCCGGTCGGGGCGGTCCCTCAGGCGAGCGCGCCGGCGAGCTCCCGCCGGGAGCGGATCCCGAGCTTGCGGGAGGCGCTCAAGAGATGC